>CAMDBU010000162.1 GCA_945889495.1 Syntrophobacter sp. SbD2
CACACACTTGGCCTATACCGAACGCCAGCTAAGAAGCAGGGGTTCCGCTACGGTCCGATTTCTACCTTGGAGGCTGCTACCAACAAACCGACCTGACATTTTCGCCTTGCCGTTAACATGACAGATTGACGTTGCTACGACACCGAAAAAGAAAGAAATTTTTCGTGTCCAATTTCAAATGGAGTGTATTCGATACATCTAAACGCAACACCGGAGCGTGATAACCACTCTCCCATGGAAAATAACGATTCGTCGAAGCTGCGCGCGACTAGCATGATCCTACTGTGACGGTTAATATCTTCTGTTTTAAAGTCGCCACCCAGGAAGCCCAAAACCCTCTCCTCCAAAGAGTCATCACGCTTGCAGAAACGCGTAAGAAAATCTCTGCCCTTAGAAATTGAAAAGTCGGCAAGGTACTGAAGAGCCTGTGTTTCCACGCCAAGGCTGCCGACCTGACGTTTGAGTTCAATGATCACGCCGTTTCCGGCCTTGTCGAGCGCAAGGATATCAGCCCGCTTGGCATGACGAGTCCTGACCTGGTTATCCAAAAGCAGAAGAGACTCGCCAAAGACTGATGCTTCGAGTAAGCGTTCCTCCAAATCGGAGCGCGGTAAAATATACTTTTCAAGTTCAAGTTCCTTCGGAATCCACGTCGAATGGTATGATTCAATACCGCCGTGCTTTTCGATACGAAAGATCATATCTAACTCTTTGGCTGCCTATTACGTGGATCGCCAGATTGTCTGGCAGGTTATTCAGTATCCTTCGTTTTCTAGCTGAAAATTACCCGCAATATCTGTCAGGTTTTCGGCCTTTGTCAATCCGACACGGGAAAGGGGTCGGGAGCCTTTTTAGTTTCACTTTGGACGACCGCGGCCGTGCATTGTCGCTTCGAGCCCAAGTTGCTTGGCGATGTCGATCATCCAATCTTCGCCACCGAAAGGTCGTCCTCGCTGCGCACTCGATCGTAGATCGTCCAACTCCGATACTTTCTCCACCTCGCTAACCCAGTCAATCCAGTGTTGCGGTCGCTCCATCGGCCATGGACGCAAAAAGTCATCAAGCTTCGCGTCTCGGCTAATCCGATAGGCACTAGACCAGCGCCAGTCTTCGGCTCGCTCGACTAATTTCGCTCGTAGAGCATTGCGTTCAACATATCTCGCCACCGTAAGCAAAAGTCAAAAGACTATCGCGGTAGGGACGGTCATTACTGACCGCCCCCCGCACAGATCCGTACGTGCGGAGCTACCGCATACGGCTCTTACCTCGGATGCTGACGTGTAAAACCTACACGTACACCTGACAATCCGCGCGATCTGGCTACCAACGGTCTCCCGTCGGAGTTCCGGCTCTGTGTCCGGTCCAGTAGCGATTGCTCGGCGTTCTCCTTGGTCAGTCCCCTTCCCTCCACCGACTCCGCTGGCCTTGCACTCGGCCTTTGTTCGCCGGCTTCCCTGGTACTATGGAACTGTCTGACTCCCCGCTAACGTCCATGTCGGAATTGTGGCCTCGCGCCTTCTCCGACCGTTCCGTTTCTCTTGCAGTAACGGAAGTCTGCGGGGTCTCTCGGCTTCCGTGAGGAAAGTTTCCAACCGTGCCAGTGGTCTTAGACTCCGTGGGGGTCGTGTCGGACTTGCCTTTGACGTTCGACATAACTATTGCCTTCCCCTTGTCAGGATAAGGTCGGCCACCACAAAAAGATGTTTTCGGAGCTCAATACACCGCCCGGTTGTCCCTCTGTGAACGCTTCGCCCCGCCGGTTGCCCGACACGACGCATCACTCGAGGCCAAGGTGACTGGCTAGGTCTTACCTTGTACGACTCTTTCATTCGCTACCTTCCTCCGGCTTTACCGACGCTCCCCGACCCCTTTTCCGTTGCCTTTTCCGTTGCCCACCCCTTACTCCCCGTAGTAAACTACTGGTGGAGAATTAAGTTCATACCCAACATAAACGCTGTGGTTCAATGGCAGACCGCGGAGTGAACCGTTTGCAGTCACCGGTTGTTAGGCGTCTTCTTTCTGGCGCAACTGCACATGATGATCCCGCCGTCCGCACTCTACTGCCTCGCGAACTTGTAGTGCAGGGCTGTCCACAGTAATCACGCCAGTAGGTAGCGCTTGGCCAAATGCCAGGTCCCCCCCTCGATGGGTAACAACTAGCACCATCAACGCCGCCTCCTTGGTGCGGCCAGCACTAGCGAGAATTCCTGCCGCTTCGAACACCGATTCATGATTTCGCTGAACCCGCACAGGTACCGGTCGCCCATTGAAGTTCTGGGCCAGTATCGCATCGATCCCGTTGTTACGATGGACCGGAATGCAGTCAAGACCCTCCAGCAACGCGAGGGCGCCGTCATTCACTGTTCGGTACGACTCTCGGCCCGCTTCAAGTAGTGGTGATTCCGTTTTCTCTGGATTGGCAAGTCGTTGCCTGGCGAGCGCAACGGCGTCTTCTGAACTGTCGATGCCGAAGGCCTTCCTTCCGGTGAGTTGGGCCGCAACCAGAGTCGTGCCACTCCCGCAGAACGGATCAACAACGAGGTCTCCGGGGGCAGTCACAAGAGTGATAATGCGCTCCAACAACAGCACGGGCTTCTGCGTTGGGTACCCAGTTCTCTCCTTGGCTTTCGGGTTGAGAAATGGAATATCCCAGACATCGGAAAGGGGAACGCCCTTCTTTGGGCCACAAGTTACAACTGCCCCAGACTCGTCTCGCTCATAGGCGGCCTTACCGTGTTCATCGCGCTTGCGTCGCTGGAGTATCTGGTCAACGTTGGTCGAGGGCGAGTACTCGCCGTATATCGGATTGAACAAATATCGCGCAGACTTCGAGTAGAAGAAGATAGTCTGATGCGCAGGCAGAAGCCCCCGTTGCGAGTTCGACCATCGCCGATAGTGCCAGATGATCTCTGACCGAAAGTTGTCTTGACCAAAGATCGTATCGAGCAACGCGCGTGCAATGTGCGAGGCCTTACGGTCGCAATGGAAAAACAGTGAACCTTCGTCGGCCAAAATTCGGTGGAACTCCCTGAGGCGTGAATCGAGAAACTTCGCATAGTCTTCGTGCGACGACCACAGATCATCGAAAGAAAACTCCCGCGTCCGATCGCGCGTATGGAGTTTGTGTGTCTTCTGGGTCAAGAAAGGCGGATCGAGATAGATTAGTTGGGCCGACTCCGTCAGCAATTCCCGTGCGATATCCAAGCAGTCGCCGTGGCGAACTTCAGCGTGCATGTTTAGCACCTCGTTCCCGCGCCAATTCTTCGAGTATCCCTTTCAGATCAATGCCAGTGCGCTCACGGACATAGGCCCAAGCTGAATCGCCAAAATAGTACTTACCCGCGACGCCTGCGTAGAGAGTCTCCAGGGCTTTCTGGATCTTCACTGCCTGATCTCTGTTCGGGTAGTAGAACATGACGCGAATTGGCCTGTAACCGGCAGCAGAGATCACCTGAATCCGCGTGTGTTCTTTGGTAATATGGTCGCCATCAGTGGTCGCGTCGCGCCATTTGATTTCTAGTGCATCGGTTCCAACCAGGCAGTCGATTTCGAAGGTCTTGGGCCGACGGCCTTGCGTGTTCTCGATGCGAAGTGCTCCAGAGCTAGGAAATGCGGACCTGAAACAGAGCTTTGCTGCGTTCTCCAGAAAGCCACCGGCATAACGGTAGAGGAACCGGCCTTTGTTCTGGTACACGTCAATTAGATGCCCTTCCTCATCGGAAATACCGAGCACCTGATAGATGAGGAAGTGAGACTTATCGTCCGCGTCCATGTCGCCAACACGCTCGTCGATCTTTTCCTTCAGCTGACGCGCGTACTCGTCGGCAAGGGCACGGATGTCGTCTCTTATGCTCATGCTTCCAGCTCTCCAGTCGCCACTGCCTGTAGACGCGTAACGAACTAGGTCAATCGCAAAATTGCCTGGCAAAGTATTAAGGACCTATTAAACTCTAAGTGCAAAATCATCTGCAATATCCGTCAGCTCTCCGACGTTTGTCAATCCGATCACGGGAAAAGACTGCCCGCGAGGCAGGTAATCCAAAAATCAGCCCTCGGTATATTCAGTCGCACCTACCGCAGACACCCCCGGATCGAACTAGGGTCGAAGAATAGCGGATGAACGCGCGCTTGCGTGTACCGGCAAAAGCGCGAGTCACTGCGATTCTCTTCCATCCCCCATTCTTTTCGAACCAATCCTAATGCCTATCCACCCACTCGCGAATGATCTTATTGGTCTCCTCCGGCTTGTGCCAGAAAAAGCCGTGGCCGCAGCCGTCGATGACTTTCATCTCGGCGCCTTTGATATTGTCGCGCAGATGTTCCGTGGTCGTCACGTGGTTGCCGGTGTCGGCGTCGACTTTGTCTTCGCTGCCGACGATGCACAGCGTCGGGCAGGTGATCTTGTGCAAATGCTCGCCGGTCTCGTGGCGGTTGCGCGCGATGACATGCTCCAGATACGGCTCGATCTTCGGCGCGTTGTCCCAGAAGGTGGCGAACAGTTCTGTCAGCACTTCCGGATGGGCTTTGACGAAGGCTTCGGGGAAAAAGAACTTGCTCTGGAAATGGTGCCACATATGTTCTTTATGACCGCGCGTGATCACGGCTCATAACGGCACAGGCTTCTTATCCAGGATATCAGTACAAAAAGGAGCCTGTCCCATTTTCATGCTCCGTCATAGCGGCTTACAGTCGGACTTTATGACGTAGCCAATTGATTTGATAACTTTCTGAAGGGCTACCTCATCCAAGGTTCCGATCGGTCCCGCTGCTAAATCGAGCTGCACTTGATCAATGGACAGGATGTTCTCACACTGTGCCACACAGTCTACGGTGAATCCGAAATCACCTGCTTGAAATGGCACGCAGTTCGACAGCCTGCTGCGAACAGCGAAACGCGCCGACGTGCAGACAACGGCCAACGCATAACGTCCTCGATTCAATTCCTCCCGTGACACCACGATCACCGGATGCGGACCTGCAGGGCCGAAGTCGGCCATGTAGACATCGCCAGGTTGGATCATGGCGTATCGTCTATACGACCAGCGGCGTTACGCAGCGCTGCCGCGCCAATCGCCTGCTGACGACGGTCGTCTTCCAAAAGTTCCCGTATGGATTCATAGTCCATTTCTGAAACCAGGACATACTGGGTGTTTGTGCGCGGATCGATGACACGCGGCGGACTATCCTTTTGGGTGTCCAGGGCCTGTTGCTGCTGCGAAGTCAGTTGGATACTCATTGCGACCTCCTTCCGAAGCATTGTACTCGCCTGAAAAGGCACACTCAATCAGAGATACAGAGGTATTGGCGGCCTACTGTTAGCGTTCAGCCGCCCCGGTTCTCTTTCCATCCCGCATTCGTCTCGAACAAATCTCAATACCGATCCACCCACTCGCGAATAATCCGATTGGTCTCCTCGGGCTTCTGCCAGAAAAATCCATGGCCACAGCCGTCGATGACTTTCATCTCGGCGCCCTTGATGTTGTCGCGCAGATGTTCGGTCGTCGTCACATGGTTGCCGGTGTCGGCGTCGACTTTGTCTTCGCTGCCGACGATGCAAAGCGTTGGACAAACGATCTTGTGTAAATGCTCGCCGGTCTCATGGCGGTTGCGCGCGATGACATGCTCTAAGTACGGCTCGATCTTGGGGGCGTTGTCCCAGAAGGTGGCGAACAGTTCGGTCAGCACTTCCGGATGGGCTTTGACGAAGGCTTCGGGGAAAAAAAACTTGCTCTGGAAGTGATGCCACATATGTTCTTTGTAGCCGCGGGTGATCAAACTCTCGGTGGCGCTGACGGTGAGGCCGCGAGGATAGTTTTCCATGCCCATGGAACCGGAGCCCGACGCCGCTTGAATCATGCTGCGCACGCGACTGGGATGATCGATGGCCATCCATTGGCACACCCGCCCGCCCATGGAGTGGCCGATGATATGCGCCGGCTCTGTGACGCCAATGGCATCGAGCAAATTGATCGCATCCTGGGCGAACTGCCGGGTCGAATACGGCCCTCTCGGCGCGTCCGACTTTCCAACGCCCCGATGATCGTAAACGATCACCTGGTAGCGGTCGGCGAGCGCCGCGACTTGTTTCAATTTCCACGGCGCCCCCGGCCAGCCGGTGCCCGAGACGAAAACGAACGGCACGCCACTGCCGAAGGACTCGTAGTGTAATTTTACGTCGCCTGCTTGTGCGTAGGGCATATGAGTCGCTGCGCTCCCTGGTTCAAATCGTTCCCTTCGACCTGCTCAGGGCCTGAGTCTATCGAAGGCAAGCCGTTCCATCGCTTCGCTCCGTTCAAACCATTTGGAGGCGACACTGCGGCTTGCTGAAATCTATGGCTAATGGTTTTTCCTGTCAATCGAAGACCGGCTTCGTTAGCGGTTCAGCTTGGGGCGGCGGGCCTCGTCATGCTACGAGAGATTTCTCGCTACGCTCGAAATGACAGCAGAAAAGTCCAGTTGTCATCTCGAACGAAGTGAGAGATCTCGGACTAACTGAATTACTACCGAGGAATAGCATCGAACGGCGGCCAAAGCGGTTGCTGAAAAACCCGCGAATCGGTTGTGGTCAGCGCGAGAGGAAGCTTTCGATGTTTATTCGCTTGATCCATCGCACGTTGACGGCAACCGCGCTGTTGGCGTTGCTCGCATCAACAACCGGCCACGCCGCCACGGAGCTCAGCACCGTTCGTGTCGTCGCCTGGCTGCGGTACGGCTCTTCGATATATTCCGCCAGTTCGTCATACTCCATCACATGGCCGTCGGCGTCGATCAATAAATTTGCCATACCGTTTTCCTTTCACCGAGCCACGAACGCAGGGCAACCATTGGCGCCCTGCGCGCTACGCGCTAAGGAATAAACATCACATCGATGAATTTTGCCGCTTCCTTGGGGAAAATGCCCATCTCCGTGCTTTCGCGCAGGTAGCGTTTCTCAATGTCGAGATTGGCTTTGTCCGGCCAGGGAAAATCTCCCGGTAGGAAGAACTGCTTAGTGCGCGACCAACCGATCTTTAGCTCCTCCTCGGTTTCCAAACCGAATAACCGCTTGGCGTGCTTGCGAAAATGTTCTTCATCGTTCTGCACGCCCTTGATCATCTCGCTCCAGGCCGCGCGGATCTTCGGGATCAATGCGCTATTCTTGGCCGCCCAACTCTCGGACGTGCCGAGCCAGCCGAGCAGCTTAACCTTGGTGTTGAGGATGCGGTTCAGCTCATCGCGCGGCGTCACCAGCACGCGGTATTTGCCGGTGGCGAGGAGCTTGGAGGCATGGGCTTCCCAACTGTAACCGGCTTCGACCTCGCCGCGCTCCAGCATGGTGCTGATTCCTGCCGCGCCGAGTTTTTTCAATTGAAAAAACTTTTCGATCTGAATGCCTTCTTTCTTCATCATGTAGTCGAAGTTGTTGTAGGCTGAGGTCACCTCCGGCGGCATGGCGAACGGCTTATCTTTCAAGTCTTTGAGATTTTTATAGGGCGCGTCCTTGCGCACCAGGATCGAGTTGTGCGGCGTTTGATAGGGACTGATCAAGCGCAGCGCGATGTCGCTCAAGTTGGCGCGCACCGCCGACTCCGCCGTCGCGATACCCAATTGGACGGTGCCGAAAGCCACCAGCTTTTCCGCTTCAGCGAGGGCCGCCCAGCGCGGCTTGACGATGAAGCCATGCTTGCGGTCGATGCCTTTATCCATCAAATACTGCCCGCCCAAACCGAACATGCCGTCGTCGGGCAAGGCAACCTCAAGCGTCGGTAGATCCGCGGCTTGGCCGGCAACCGCAACTTTCGCGAAGAGCGCAAGCGTGCCTAGCACCGCAAGCAGGACAACGAATTTTTTCATGACAACACCTCGTCTGTTTCCATTAGTTTGAGCACCGTATTCAACAACCGCTTCTTGAATTGAATAAACTGCGCGTCGTCGACATCGCGCTCTCCGGCCGGCAGCGGGTTTTCAAATATCTCGACGATACGCGCCGGCCGGGCGCGCAAAATCACGATGCGGTCGCCCATATAGGCCGCCTCTTCGACGTCGTGGGTGACCATCACCGTGGTCTGCTTCAAGCGCGCGCAGATGGCCAAGGACTCTTCGCGCAAACGGCGCGCGGTCAGTTGATCGAGCTTGCTGAACGGCTCGTCCATCAACAGCACTTCCGGCTCGATCACCAGGCCGCGCGCCAAGCCGACGCGCTGGCGCATGCCGCCCGATAGATAAAGCGGATACTGATGGCGGAATTCGGCCAGGCCGACCAAGCTTAAATATTTATCCAAGCGCTCCGGCCACTCGGCCGGTGGGATCGCCATGCCCTTGAGCGCAAAGGTGAGATTCTGCTCGACGCTCTTCCAGCTGAGCAAGCGCGCGTCTTGAAACACGTAGCCGAGCAGCGCCGCGCCATGGGCCGTGCCGTTAGCGCCGCCAACCACTTCGATCTTGCCTTGGTCGAGCCGCTCCAAACCGGAGATCGCGTTGAGCAACGTCGACTTGCCGCAGCCCGACGGCCCCAAAAGACAAGTGATGCCGAACTCCTTGGTATCGAAACTGACCTTGTCGAGGACGAGCATGTCCGAGCCGTCCTCACGGGTGAAGTACTTAACGGCATTTTCGATGTGGACGTAGGCCATAGCAATTGTCGTGTGACGAAAGTTCAAATCATTCGGACTCGGCTACTCCTCCCGCCAAGGCGCCAAGTTCGGAAAAGAATCTATTTCTTAAAACCTTTGCGCCTTTGCGCGTTTGCGGGAGACAATCCGAACCTGCACCATCAGCGTCGCCACGCTTCCATGCGCGGGCGCCAGCGCGTTACCTTAGCTTCGAGCCAGCCGATGGCGCCGAACTCGACAACGATCATCACGATCAAAAACGTGATCGCCCAGGCGAGCACCTGCTTCATCGAAAAGACGTTAAAGCCGCGCACCACTTGGTAGCCGACGCCGTTGCTGAAGCCGAACATCTCGACCACTACCACGACTTTCCAAGCCAGTCCCAGACCGTAGCGGATCGCGGCGAGAATATGTGAGATCAGCTGCGGCAAAATCACGTCGACGATCTTCGACCACGGGCTGGCGTGAAACGCCGTGCTCATGTCGATCAGATCCTTGTCGATGGACTTGGTGCCTTGCCACAGGCTGATCGCCAACATCGGCATGATCGACACCGCCACGGCGACGTAGGCGCTGGTCTCCGACAGACCGAAAAACATGATCGCCATCACCGCCCACACCAGTCCCGGCATG
The DNA here is from genome assembly GCA_945889495.1 of Syntrophobacter sp. SbD2. Taxonomy (GTDB): domain Bacteria; phylum Desulfobacterota; class Binatia; order UBA9968; family UBA9968; genus DP-20. The sequence continues at coordinate 9,225 of CAMDBU010000162.1, forward strand.
GTCAGGCCAAGAATCACCGGCGGCTCGAAAAAGCTTTCGAGATTCTTCATCGTGCCCATCAGGATACCGAGCGGGATGGCGACGATCATGGCGATGCCAAAGCCAACGCCGACGCGGCGCAAGGTTGCGCCCATCTCGGCAAATAATTGCCCGCTGCTGACGATAGAAATCACTTCGGAGAAGGTCGCCGACGGCAGTGGAATCAAACTCGGCGGAAAGAAAAATGTTAACAGCCACCACACCGCGATCATTGCCACAATCGATCCGCCGCGCAGCAGAAAAATCCACGCCGCGCCCCGTTCTTTGCGCCGACCGGCGCGCCCGGCGGCAATGGCGGTCTCGGCGGCCAACGCCGCGGCGTCGGCGCCGAGCGCTAAGGTCTTTTCTTTGGCGGCCATGATGTTGGGGAATCTATTGTTAATACATTTTTGTGTCAATGGAGTTTTTAACCGCCCAGCGACAGTTGCCGACCGGCGGGGAAATCGGCTAAGGTCAGCGCCGGGAAGGAGCTTAGGGAACATGTTCACGCAATTGATTCGAGCGATCCTCGTCGCTGCGGTCGCCATGGCGCTAACATCGCCTCTACCCGTCCGCGCCGCCGCCGAATTGACCACCGTCCGCATCGCCCACAACGGCTTTTCCAGCGAGATGCCGGTCTATCTCGGCAAGGACGCCGGCATCTTCGTCAAGCATGGCATCAACGTCGAGCCGATCTTCATTCTCGGCGGCGCCACCACGATCCAAGCGCTGATCGGCAAGAGCTTGGATCTTTTAATGGGCGGGGCCACGCCCATGCTCGCCGCGGTGATGAACGGCGCGCAGATGAAAATCGTCGGCGGCATGATCAACCGCATTCCCTTCGCGCTCCTGGCCCAGCCTGAGATCAAAACCGGCGCCCAGCTCAAGGGCAAAAAGATCGGCATCACCCGCTTCGGCAGCAACAGCGACTTCATCGCCCGGGTGGCGGCGCAGGAATTCGGCCTAAATCCCAAGACTGACATTTCCATCGTGCAGTCGGGCGCGCCGGATCAACGGCTGCTGGCGCTCAAGACGCGCACGGTGGACGCCACGCTGTTCAACATCGAGCAAGCCGTGATCGCCCGCAAGCAGGGCTACAACATGCTGGTCAACTTTCTCGACAAGGATATCGACTATACCCACATCGCGATCATCGCCCGCGACGACACGATCAAAACCCAGCCCGACATGCTGCGCCGCTTTCTGCGCGCCTACGTCGAGTCGATCCGCTACTACAAAACCCACAAAGAAGATGCGCTCAAGAAAGCCATGCAGCTGCAGAAGCTCGGCGACCGCGAAGCCCTCGAGATCGGCTACCAGAGTAACTTGAAAGCGCTGCCCGACGACGGCCGGCCGACGGTGAAAGGCACGCAACTGGTCATCGACGCCGCCGTCCTCGACGACCCGCGGGCGAAGAATTACACGCCCCAGCAGCTGATGGATCTGAGCTTTTTGCCGTAACCACAAGGAGAGTTATGAAGAGTACTAGGATTTTATCGGTCGGATCGGTCGGGTACGTCCTATCGGTCCTATTATCTCTCAGCACAGCCGTGGCCCAGGATAACTTCTTCCGCGGCAAGACCGTGCGTGTCATCGTGCCGTTCGCCGCCGGCGGCGGCTACGATATCTACTCGCGCATCATGGGCCGCCACATGGGCAAGTATATTCCCGGTAATCCGGTGTTCGTGGTCGACAACATGACCGGCGCCGGCGGACTGATCGGGGTGAATCACGTCTACAAAGTCGCCAAGCCCGATGGCCTGACCATGGCGACGCCCATCGGCACCATGTTCGTCGACCAGCTGATCGGCAAGCCGGGCATCGAGTTCGACGGCAGGAAGTTCGAATACATCGGCGCGCCGGCCCAGGACACGCAATTATTAATCGTCCACAAGCGCACCGGCTTGAAGAGCGCCGAGCAATGGCTCGCCCATGGGACGCCGGTGAAGTTCGGCAGCACCGGCCCCGGCTCGGCCAACGAGTCGATCCCGAAGATCGCCAAGGAGGCGATCAACCTGCCGCTCCAAGTAGTCTCCGGCTACAAAGGCAGCTCGGTAATCCGTCTGGCGTTCAACAGCGGCGAAGTCGACGGCGTGGCCAACGCCTGGGAGTCGATGGTGTCGACTTGGCCGCAGGAAATGCAAAACGGCGAAGCGGTGATCCTCCTGCAAGCCGCCGGCAAGCGCCATCCCGAACTGCCCAACGTGCCGCTGGTCATGGACTACGCCAAAACCGACATGGCGAAAAAACTCGTCCAAGGCGTCATCAACAACTTCGGCGCCACCGCCCGCCCATACGTCGTCACGCCCGGCACGCCGAAAAATCGCGTTGAGCTGTTGCGCAAAGCGTTCATGGACACCATGCGCGACCCCGAGTTCGGCAGCGAATTGAAACGCGCCAAGCTCGATTTGAATCCCCTCGACGGCGCCACACTCGATCGCAATATCCGCGAATTGTTCGCCCTCGACCGCGCATTGATCCCTAAGTTGACTGAGATTCTCAAATAAGAAAGAATCCCTGCCAGTTCGCGGTTCTAATAAGGAGTTCCCAATGATCGTCGATGCCGATGCCCATGTGGTCGAAACCGAGCAAACCTGGAGCTACATGGAAGGCTCCGATAAGAAATTTCGCCCGCAGCTATTCAGCTCGGCGGACAATCCCAACATGCAGTACTGGTTTTGCGAAGGTAAATCGGTGGGCTTTCGCCCGCCGACGTTGACCGAGCAAGAACTGATCGCGCTGTCCAAGGAAACTGGCCGCGAATTGAATACTGCCGCCGGCGCCCGCGAGCTGCGCGATGTCGAGCTGCGCTTGGCGCACATGGACAGGCTCGGCATCGACGTCCAGGTGCTGTTCAACACCATGTGGATCGCCCGGGTCGCCGACAAACCCGAACCCGAAATCGCCATCTGCGCTTCGTGGAACCGCTGGATGGCCGACATGTGGAAGGCCGGGAAGAATCGCCTGCGCTATTCCTGCGTCGTCCCGGCGATGACGCTCAGCGAAGCGGTGCAGCAGATGCGCTTTGCCAAGGAACATGGCGCCGTCGCCGTTAGCTTGCGGCCCTTCGAAAACGACCGCCATCTGGTCGATCCGTACTTCTACCCGATCTACGAAGAGGCGATCCGCCTCGATCTCGCCATCGCCGTCCATATCGCCAACGGCAGCCCGGCGCTGATGGAGCAATTCAAACCGCGCTACGACAAGATGGGCGGCTTCGCCCAGTTTCGCGTGCCGACGGTGATCACCTGCCTGTCGGTGATGATGAGCGAGCTGCCGAAGACGTTTCCCAAACTGCGCTGGAGCTTCGTCGAAGCCTCGGCCCAGTGGGTGCCCTGGGTGGTGAAAGAGGCCACGCGCAGAAGTGGCAGCAAAGGCTTTCCCAAGCTGCCGTTTAAAGATTTCAATATCTACGTCACCACCGAAACCAACGACGACTTTGACTTCGTCTTGCGCTACGCCGGCGAAGACAACCTGGTCATCGGCACCGACTACGGCCATACCGACGCGTCAAGTGAAGTTGACGCCATAGATATTTTCCGCGCCAACCAAGAACTCACCGACCCAGTGAAAAAGAAAATCCTCGACGACAACCCGCGCCGGCTTTACGGGATCTAAGAGGAGAATGGCCGCAAAGCCTGCCCTGAGCCATGTCGAAGGGAACGCAAAGAACACAAAAAAGAGATCTTCGTAGCAACTGTCTTGCAAGTCAAGCTTTCTGAAGAAAAGTATCAGACCAACAAGTTTTATGTTTGATCATAGAATTGAGAATCGTGAGCAGCTTGCGCATGCAAGCGATGAGAGCGACTTTGAACAGTTTACCCTTCGCTTTCAGC
>CAMDBU010000163.1 GCA_945889495.1 Syntrophobacter sp. SbD2
CCTCGATCAGCTTGAACGGCAATAAACCTTCGCGTTGCGCCATCCTTTCACCTCCTCGGTGATGCCCGATGGCCGACTCTATCATCAAAAACACCCGCCGTGTTTGAGAAAATCCGCCGCCCAACTAAATTACCTACGGATCAAGGCCGGGTGTTGAGCGCGTCGCGGGCTTCCTTGAGTTTGTCTTCGGATGCCATGGCGATGGTGAAGCGTTGCAGCGGCGTCAGATACTTGCGGTTTTTCTCCGGCACTTCGAGGCTGACGACGTACCAAGTGTTGTCGGGATGTTTGATGTTGTGCGGCTTGGTGGTTTGCACATGGGTGATGACGTCCATGCCGAGCCCTTCCTTGTAGAACCGCACCGACGACGCCCAGTCGTTGCACTCAATTGTCCCGTGGGTGAAGCCATGGGGCAGATAGCCGCGGCCGGGAAATTGTTCTTCGTTGAGTTCTTGCTTCCAGGGATAGGCGACATCGTGGGTTAGGCCGGCTTGGTGGCGGTGCTCGTAGGACTCGATCTCCCAGTAGTTGCCGCCGGGCTCGACGAAAAACACCGAGTAGGAGCCGGCGCGCTCATTGCGCATGACGACTTTTTTCAAGCCGAGCGGTTCCTTCTTGGCCATCAGGTATTCGTAGGCGCGGTCGACCTGTTCATTATTCTTCACCCGCACGCCGTAGTGATTGCGAAACGGTTTGTCGGGTACGTCGGGGCCGCTTTCATGGACCACCAAGAGCCAGTCGGTGTTGGGATGCTTCATGGTCATTTGCCTGGTGCCGCGCTCGACGACTTCGAACGCCAGCAGTTCCGATAGCACCGGCACGGTCTGGTCGAGATAATTGCACTCGTAGTGGCCTTTGACGATACCCAAGGATTCGACGGCGGGTTTGGCTAGGTCTGACATTTCGTTCTCCCAGATTATTTCTTGGCTAGCCCCAAACGGTCGACGGCGCGTTGCACAAAGGTTGGGTCGAGATAGGGACGGGCGTCGCGGTTTTTCACGATGGCCGGGGTGAAGCGGGCGTGAAAGCCGTTGATCATGCTCTCGATGCCGTCCTGCCAGGGAAATGGCAGGCCGCCGATGGCGTCGTATTGCTGCAAGTTGGCGCGGTAGGTTTTCTCTAACACCGCCGGATCGTTTTGCCGGGTGATCTGGACGATGGAGCGGTAGCCGACCTCTTTGTTCTTGCGGTAGAGCTGGATCGCTTCGGTGATCGCGGTCATGAAGTCGGTGAGCACGCGCGGGTTCTTGTCGCGAAACTCGCGGGTGACGGTGTAGGGGATGCCGGCGTAGGACATGCGCAGATCGAAGAAGTAGGCGAGCTCGCGAAAGCCTTGCTTCTCAAGCTCGATCTCGTTGGGCGGCGGGATCGCCATGCCGTCGTAGAGCCCCTGCTTCATCTGCGCCGCGCGCGCCAGGATGCCGCCGGTGGTGTAGATCAGCGCGACATCTTTGTTGGGAACGAGATTGTTTTTCTCGAGATAGAAAAGCGTCGCGTACTCGTCCAAGCCAGCGCGGCCGACGCCCAATTTTTTGCCCTTCAAATCACTGGCGCTCTTGATCGCCGGCGTGACCATGAGCCGCAGCGGCACATAGCGGGTCTCGCTACCGATGACGATCACGTTGGGATCGGCGGTGGCGATGGCGCGCGACACCGCGGTGCCGCCGCCATAGAGTACCTGGACGTTGCCGCTCAACAGTGCCGGCAGGTAAGTGGACGGTCCCTGCATCAGGATCAGCTCGACGTCGAGGTTATGCTTGCGGAACAGGCCTTCGAGCTTGGCCACCCAGGCGATGGAGAAGTTCGTTGTGGTCGAGGTGTAAGCGACGTTGAGTTTGGTTGGCTGGGCGATAGCTGGCGTCGCGAGCGCTAGTGCCGCAGCGAAAATCAGTCGGAACGAGGAAGTTTGCGAAGAGCTCATGTCAACTCGCGAGATAGGTGATTTCCCACCAGTTGCGGTCCAAGTCGCAGATCTGAAAGGACTGAGCGCCGCGGCTTTCCTGCACTGCTTCGACACTGGTGAGACCGAACTCGTCTTTGCGCGCGCTAAATTCGCGCTGGGCTTCCACCAGCGCGGTGGACGACTCGACGGCGACGGTGTAGCGCTGTAGCGGCGTTAGATAGTGCTTGTTCTTCGCTGGTACTTCCAGGCTCACGACATACCAAGGTGTCGTCGGGTGTTTCACGTCGTGCGGTTCGATGGTCGGCACATGGGTGATGACTTCGAGGCCCAAGCCCTGCTGGTAAAATTTCTTCGACGCCTGGAGATCGGTGCATTCCATGGTGCCGTGGGTCATCGCCTGGGGCACGTAGCCGCAGCCGGGCAAGCGTTCTTCCGTGAGCACCGTCTTCCACGGAAAGGCGACTTCGTAGGGCAGGCCGGCCTTGTGGCGGTTCTCGTAGGACTCGATCTCCCAGTAATTGCCGCCAGGCTCGACGAAAAACATCGAGTAGGAACCGGCGCGCTCCTTGCGCTTGACCACTTTGGTCAATTTCAATTCCTCCCTGTGTGCGAGCAAGTATTGATAGGCATGGTCGACCTGCTCATTATTCGCCACCCGCACGCCATAGTGGTTGCGCTCGGGTTTGGCTTGGACCTCGGCGCCGCCTTCGTGGACGATCAGCTTCCAGCCAGTGTTGGGATGTTTTAGCACCGCTTCATGATCATGGCGGTCGAGCATATCGAGGCCCAAGACTTTGGTTAATACTGGAATCGTGTCGTCGAGGAAGCGCACTTCGGTGTGGCCGTGCACCAGGCCGATGGGTTTCAAGACTGAATGTTTCTCCATGCTCATGGGCGCTCCTGCTGGTTTATTCTCATAAACCCCGCCTCTTGAGGCGGGCACAACTAAATGGGGTTACCAAAGGGGGCCGAGCATCCCCTTTGGTCGTGAGCGGGGTTCAAACCCCGCTCACGATATTAATTTGATTTGCCTTGTCACTTGGGCAATTCCCTGCCCCACAGCTCGGTGAGAAATCCGCTCTTGGTGAGATCCTCGGCGAAGCGGTTGTCGACGATGTCGGCGGCCTTACGGCGGGTCTGGGTGCCGGCCTCACGGGCTTGCTCGATCATTTCTTCGATCGAGCTTAGTGGTACGGTCAGGCGGCGGTTGGCGATGGTTTTGGCAAACGCGTCGTAGGCCGATTGCAGCGCTTCGGGATCATTTAACTTCAAAGCTTTGCTGAGTGAGGCTTTGGCTTTGACCGGATTCATCTCGGTGAAGTGAAGCGTCTCGGCCATCGCCGCGACGTAGCGCTGCACCACCTGCGGCCGGGTGGCGATGGTTTTGTTGTTGGCGTGGAGCGAGCTGTAGACAAATGGGATGCCGAGCTCCTTCAGATTGTAGACGATGTTGAAGCCGTCCTTTTTGCCGCGCACTTCTAACGGTGGGCTCACCAGCACCGCCTGGACGACACCGGCGGCCATGGCGTTATACGGTTCCAATTGGCCGCTGCCGCCGACCGGCTGAAGTTTTACCTCTTGGGGCGTGAGATTATGTTTCTTCAAGACCTCTAGCGCCAGGCGGTGAGTTAAATCGCCCACCCGAGTGATGCCGATGGCGCGCCCCTTCAAATCGAGCGGCGTGCGGATCTCTTTACGGCCAAGCATAAACCAGGGCAGACCGACCAGCTGGGAGCCGATGTATTTCGCTTCGACGCCGGTGGATAGACCCGGTAACGTCGCTGAAGCCGCGCAAGTCAAAAACTGAATCTCGTCAGCGCCCAACGCCGCCAAGGTTACGCCGCTGCCGCGAAAGGCGATATGCTCCATGCGCAGGCCGTATTTTTCGAAGATGCCATGGTCGAGCGCCGTCGCTAGATGGATGATCGTGCCGGTGATCGAGCAGGTGCCGACGCGGGCGCGGATCGGCGCTTCGCCAGGCTTTGGGATGTAGGGGTTGGCGGTGGCGGTGGTTACAAGCCACAGAAAGAATAGGACGGATCCGACGGATCGGACCGATCCGTTGGATCGCAAATGCTGGGTCATGGTCGCCGCTGCCAACTTCACTTCTCCGCGACCACGCGGTTGCGCAGGCAGCCAAGACCTTCGACTTCGGCTTCGACCAGGTCGCCGGGCTTGAGCCACCAGGGCACTTGATCGGGTTTTCTCCCGGCGGCGACGCCGCGCGGCGTACCGGTGGTGAGGACATCGCCGGGATTCAAACCCATCTGCGACCAGTAGGCGATCATGTCGCGGATCTTGAAAATCATGTAGCCGAGGTGCGAGTCCTGGCGAATCTCGCCGTTGACGTGCAGCCAGAGTTTTAAATTTTGCGGTTCGGGAATTTCATCGGCGGTGACCAGATAGGGCCCCATGGGTGCGAAGCCAGGGAAGCTTTTGCCCATCAGATGAATGCCATTCTTGTTTTCGCCGCGGATGATGTCGCGGGCGCTAATGTCATTGAACGACGAATAGCCCGCGACGTAGTTCAACGCCTCGTCCGCGCTGACATCGACGCAGGGCTTGCCGATGATCACCGCGAGCTCGACTTCGTAGTCCAAATTTTTCACTTCCGGCGGATGGGGAATGTCGTCTTCGGGGCCGATCACCGAGCCCGGCAGTTTGAGAAAAGCCACCGGCGCCACCGGCCCTTTTTTCGACGACATCTCGGCGACATGGTCGGAAAAGTTTTTGCCCGCCGACACCAGCGCGCCGGGGCGAGGCACTGGCGCCATTAACCTAACACGATGGCGCTCGATGACATTGTCGCCGCTGCCGTCGGTGGCGGCGTGGCCGATGGCCAGGCGGGCAGCGTCCATTGCCTGGTCGCCATGCTTCAAAAATTCCACCATGTCGCTGCCCAGGGCGGCGCTGGCCAGCCGGTTCGCCGCCGCGGCTTTTTCCGCCTTGCGCAGATAAGACGCGTAGGCGTTGAGCAAGTCGACGACGTTGCCGGCGTTATCGATAGCGCCAATTCTTTCCTGCTCGTCGTGGAAAAAAGTCACCAGTTTCATCGGCGTATCCCTCCGGCGGCGGCGACAACTTGATGCGACAGCTCGCCGATGGCCGGCGCCGAGCAGCGGATCGTCGAGCCGATTTTCAGCGGCACGGGGTTTTGCAGCCGGTCGCCCTGGATCGCCATGCTGGCGCCGATGGCGAGCCAGTCGCCCGGCTTGATGCCGATGATCGACCAGCGGGCGATGATCTGCTCGACCGTGAACACGCAATCGCGCAGGGCGAATTTCTGTTTGACCTGGCCGTCGAGCGCCAGCTCCACTTCCAAGCCGAGTAAATCTTGTTTGTCCTTGCCGACCAGCAGGGCGGGGGCGACGCAGGTGCTCGACGGGAAATTTTTGCCGAGCAGATTGTTGGTCGTCAGTCCTTCGCGCTTGTTGATGTCGCGGGCGGTGATGTCGACGATGAGCATGGCGCCGGCGACATGTTCCCAGGCTTTCTCCGGCGCGATGCGTTTGCCGGCCTTGCCGATGACGATGGCGATGCAGCCGTCGGCGTCGAGTTCTTCCGAAAATTTCGGCCAGATCACCGGCGCGCCGGTGGTGACGAAGGTCTGCGGCAGTTTGTAATAGCCCGTCGGGATTTCCGCCGGCGGTAGCGCTTCGACGCGGGCGCGGTCGGCGAAACCGATGACGAAACTTTTTTCCGGATTTTGCAGCGGCGGTAGGACTCTCACGTCGGTGCTAGTGTAGGCGAGCTTTTCGCCGCCCGGACCGCGCAATTGGCCGACCCCCGATTTGTTGACGTAGTCTATGACTTGATCGAGCAATTTGAGCGACGGCTCGCCCCATTCGAGAAAGCCTGTGATGGTGGTGGGAAAATAATAGCTCGCCAGCTCGTAAGCATTGGCCGTCTTGCCGTCGGCCTGGGTCAGATAAGCGGCGCAAGCGATCTGCAAGTCGATCAATTGGCCGCCCAGTTCGCCAAAGATGCGCGTTTGACCCGGCAGCGAACTTTCCAACACGCCGAGATAGAGTTTCATTGAATTACACTCGCGATAAACCGAAAAAGTAGCCAACCGTCTATCATGGAAGCCGGCGGATTTCACGCCTGCTCGCCGGGAATCTCGAATAACGGCGCTGGGAACTTTATTTGGTAAGAAATTCTTGGTCCAGCTCTTTGAACTTGCGAAATTCGGGGTCTTTGTGGATGAGAGTCGCATCATGGCTCATGGCGGTGGCGGCGATCCAACTATCCGCGACTGAGAGCCCGCCTCGCGACTTGATATACGCAGAAGCTTCGAGAATACGCGGTTCACAGGTCACCCATTGGATCGCCAAGGAGTCCAACAAACGCAGCGCGTCTCGCGCCGGTTGTTCGCCCTCATCCCGCCAGGTCAGGTAGAGAATTTCCATCCTGGTCATGAACGAGGCGAGCAGACGGCATTCTCGGCGGCTTGCTTGTTGAAGGAGTTTTTCGACCCGGTCCGCGCCGGGTTCGTTGCTGCGCAGGGTGAGCAATGCGGAAGTGTCTAAAACGAAGAGATTCCTAACGGCCATTTTCGCGGTGCCGATCCTGGCGCCGCTCTTTCAAAAGACGCCGCACCTGTCCCTTGGGACCGGAGCCCCTAAAAGCATCGATCGCGTCGTCGACGATCGGGATGATTCTCGCGGTGTTTCCCTCAATGGCCCATTCAAGGGTCGTGTTGGCGCGGATATGAAGTTTTTTTCTGATCTCCGGGGGAACTTCGACCTGACCGCGTTTCGTGACCTTTGTCCGCATGGTGCAAAGTTTACAAGATAGTAGATCGGCGCACAAGTTGGGCGGCTGGCGCGTAATCCTCTAAGATTTTTTCTGTTTCAAATCCTTCAACACATGTTTGGCGGCGTAGTAGCCGGGCAGGCCAGTCACGCCCCCGCCAGGATGGGTGCCGGAGCCGCAGAGGTAAAGATGGTCGATGGGCGTGCGGTAGCGCGACCAGCCGGGCACCGGACGCATGAAGAAGATTTGGTCTAATGCCATCTCGGCGTGATCCGGGTGGCCGCCGGTGAGGTTGTAAGTCTGTTCCAAGTCGAGCGGGGTCAAAACTTGCCGATGTAAGATCGAGTTTTTAAATCCCGGCGCGTAGTCGTCGATGAGATTCACGACGGTATCGCCCAAGGCGTCGCGCTGGTCGTTCCAGTTACTCTCGCGCAAGTGATAGGGCGCCGACTGCATCCACACCGACATGACATGTTTGCCCGCTGGCGCCAGCGACGGATCGCTCACCGATGGCATGGTGATTTCCATGAAGGGCTGTTTGGAGTAGCGGCCATACTTGGCGTCATCGGCGGCGCGCTCGAGATAATCCAAGGTCGGGCCGATGTAAACGATGCCGCCTAGTTGGCTTGGCGATTCCTGCTGCTTGAACTTCGGCAGTGCGTCTAGGGCTAGATTGATTTTCGCCACCGTGCCGCGGGCGCGAATGTTTTGCACTTGCAGGAGGAAATGCGGGTCCAAGTACGTCGGCTCGACGAGCTTTAGAAAAGTCCGCTTGACGTCGGCGCTGGAGATCACGCAGCCGGCGGCGATCTCTTCGCCATTGGCCAAGACCACGGCGCTGGCGGCGCTTTGTTTAGTTACGACTTGCGCGACTTCGGCGCCGGTGCGGATGACCGCGCCCTGTTGCTCGGCGGCGCGGGCGAGGGCGGCGGTGAGATTGCCGATGCCGCCGCGCACCAAACCGGCACTGCGCAGCGCGCCGTTGGAGGCGCCGATCTGGTGATGCAGTAAATTAAACGCCGTGCCTTGCTGGCGCGGGCCGACGAAGGAGCCGAGCATGGAGGATGCCGCCAGGCTGGCTTTCAACAGATCATTTTCAAACCATTCATGCAGCAAATCGGCGATGCTCATCGGCAAGATGCGCAGAAACTCGTAGCCTTCTTTGTCGCCGAGACCGTGAAATTTTAGGCCGACCTTCAACAGCTCCATGGGATTGAACTCGCCGGGGTTCGCCTTGTCCGGCAGCGCCAGGCCGTAAATGGTGCGTAGGAACCCGGCGATAGTTTTCAGTCTGGCGCAAAATGCCGGGTACTTGCTGGCGTCGCTTTTCGAATGGCGGCTAATAGCTTCTACTGCTTTCGCCGCATCGTGCCAGATCGCCAGCGGCGCGCCGTTCAACTGCGGCGCGAACAGCAGCGGGTCGATCGGCAATAGCTCAAGTCCGTGTTTTTTGAGATCGAGATCGGCGCTGACTTCGCCGGCAAAACCGCTGGCGAGATGGGCGACGGTGGCGAATTTGAAGCCGGGAAAGATTTCTTCCGTGGCGGCGCTGCCGCCGATCGCGACGCGCCGTTCGAGGACCAGCACTTTTTTGCCGGCCTTGGCTAAATAGGCGGCGGTGGTGAGGCCGTTGTGGCCGGCGCCGATGATGATCGCGTCGTAGTTGCTCATGATTGGGCTCTTCCAACTGCTTCTTTTACCATGTCAAATATTCAAAAACCTGTCGAGCTAGGGATGAAAACGGTTTTGTAAGTTGGGCAGCACCAGCGGACAAGTGTTTTCCGGAGTACTAAATAGCCGCCGGCGTACTCGCGCGATGCAGTCATAGCCGAAGTCGAGCAGCGGGTTCGGGAGCATTGCCAAGATCGCGCCAATGGCGCGCCAGCAGCCGCCAATGCGCACGAGCAGATGGAGCGCCGCGGCCGCTTTCACCAGCAGTTGTCCGTCAGCGGTTCGAACCACCACGCTATCGGGTAAACGCTGGCGCTCGGTTGGAGAAATGGTCTTGGCGCAATACTCGCCCTGGAGCGGGGCGAAGTCGAACTTTTCGCCGCTAGGATCTCGGGCGAGTAGAAATCGCACCAGGCCGTGACAGAGGCCGCAGTGGCCGTCGTAATATACCGTGATTGGCGTGTCGGCCATGGTTTGCCGGTGTTTGGAACTTATTCGGTTAGGAGCTTTTCAAGATCTCCAGCGCCGCCAATCGGCCCGACGCCGCCATGACGCCGCCGCCGGGGTGGGTGCAGGCGCCGCACATGTAGAGATTTTTGATCGGCGTGCGGTATTTCGCCCAGCCGGGCACCGGGCGCAGGAAAAATAGCTGGTCGAGGGTCAGCTCGCCCTGAAAAATATTGCCTTCGGTGAGACCAAACTCCTGCTCCAAATCCCATGGCGTGACCACTTGACGGTGCAGGATGATATCTTTCATGTTTGGCGCGTATTCGCTCAACGTATCGATGACCGTGTCGCCTAACGCTTCGCGCTTCTCTGGCCAGGTGCCATTGGCTAGATGATAGGGCGCGTACTGGACGAAGATCGACATGACATGTTTCCCCGGCGGCGCCATGGACGGGTCGAGCCTGGACGGCAGGATGATGTCCATGTAGGGGCGGCGCGAGAAGTCGCCGTATTTGGCGTCGTCGTAGGCGCGCTCGATGTAATCCAAGCTCGGGCTGATCGAGATCGCGCCGCCGAGATGGGGACCTTTGCCCGGCATGCTGGTGAAATTCGGCAGCGCATCGAGGGACAGGTTCACTTTCGCCGACGAGCCGCGGATTTTAAAATCTTGCACCTGCTTCAAGAACGGCGCGTCCAAATGCTGGCTGTCGATCATTTTTAAAAAAGTTCGTTTCGGATCGACGCTGGAGACCACGACTTTGGCGTGAATCTCTTCGCCGCTCGACAACACGACGCCGGTGGCGCGGCCATTTTTGATCGTCACTTGATCGACGCTGACTTCGGTTCTGATTTCGGCGCCGAAATGGCGCGCCGCCGAGGCGATGGCGTTGCTGATCGCGCCGGTGCCGCCGCGGGCAAAACCCCATGACCGAAAGGCGCCGTCGAGCTCGCCCATGTAGTGATGTAGGAGCACGTAGGCGGTGCCCGGCGAGCGCGGTCCCATGAAGGTGCCGATGATGCCGCTGGCGGACATGGTCGCCTTGAGCACGTCGGTGTCGAACCACTCGTCGAGAAAATCCGCCGAGCTCATGGTCATGAGTTTGGTCAGCCCGTAGACGAGCTTGTCGCCGAGATCGCGGAAGTGGCTGCCGACTTTCGCCAGGCCGAAAAGATCCTTGGGATTCCAGGTCGTCGGCTCGGGCGGGATCATGCCGAGCATGGGCTTTACCGCCAGCGCCATTTGCGCCATCAGCTGGCCATAGTGCTCGTATGCCTCGGCATCGGTGACCGAGTGGCGCGCGATTTCCCGGCGGGTCTGGGCATGATCGCCAGAGCGAAACAGATGATCGCCATTGGGCATGGGCGTAAAGGTGCTGTCGAGCGGAATGATTTCGAGATCGTACTTGGGCAGCTCAAGATCGCGGATCACTTCGGGTCTGAGCAAGCTCACCACATAGGAGCAGACGGAATATTTGAAACCGGGGTAAATTTCTTCCGTCACCGCCGCACCGCCGAGGACATGGCGGCGTTCGAGGACGAGCACTTTTTTCCCGGCTTTGGCGAGATAAGCGGCGCTGGTGAGACCATTGTGGCCGCCGCCGATGATGATTGCGTCGTATGAAGCCATGATGTGGTTTGCTTAATGAGGCATATTTGGTAATTTCGCCCGATAAGTCAACGAGACTGCGGACGAATCCGTGAATCCAAAATCCAAAATCCACAAGCGGCCCCGAAGACCAAAATAAACCATGCCCATCGGAACCCCCTTTCATCCGCGCACCGCGGCGCTCTGCGCCAGTTACAATTGGCGCACCTGGTCGGGCTACTTCGCGGCTAGTTCCTATGACGTGATGCACGATTACGAGTATCACGCCATTCGCAATACCGCGGCGCTGATCGACGTAACGCCGCTTTACAAGTACGATCTGCGCGGCAAGGACGCGCTCAAACTGGTTAACAGGGTATTTACCCGCGACGTGGCCAAGTGCGCCGTCGGCCAAGCGCTCTATGGTTGTCTGTGCGAAGACGACGGCGCGGTGATTCAAGACGGCACGGTGTTTCGCCTGGGTGAGGATTATTTTCGTTTTCACCTGGCCGATGCGAGTCTGCGTTGGCTGGGTCTCAATGCGCGCGGCATGGAGGTGTCGATTCAAGAAGTCTCCGAGCAGATCGCCGCCTTGGCGTTGCAGGGTCCCCATGCGCTAAAAATTCTTCAGCGCGTCGTCGATGTCGATCTGACGCCGCTAAAATTTTTTCGCCTTACCACGGGGAAAATTCTCGACGTGCCGGTGATCGTCTCGCGCACCGGTTACACCGGCGATTTGGGTTACGAGCTGTGGTTCGACGCGGCGCAGGCGCTCAAGATTTGGGATGTTCTAATCGACCAGGGGGCCGATTTCGGCATCAAACCCACCGGCATTCTCGCCCTCGATGTGGCGCGCTTGGAAGCCGGCTTCATTCTCCTCGAAGTCGATTACATCGGCGCCGAAAAGGCGGTGATCGCCACCCAGCGCTATTCGCCCTACGAGATCGGTTTGGGCTGGACCGTGGATTTGAAAAAAGATCACTTCGTCGGCGCCAAGGCGCTGCGGCAAGCTGATCCGTTAGGGCCGGCGCGGCAGATCGTCGGTTTGGAGATCAACTTGGAGGACTACGAGTATTTGTACCATCAAGCCGGGCTGGCGCCGCAGTATCCGTTAGCCGCCTGGCGCGGCAGCGTGCCGCTGCACAAAGACGACCAACAGGTCGGCTTTGCCACCACCGGCGCCTGGTCGCCGGCGTTGAAAAAATATCTCGCCCTGGCGACCTTGGAAAATAAATTTCTCGCCGCCGGAACCGAGATCGACATCGAAGTCACCGTCGACCGCCAGCGCAAGAGTGTCAGCGCCAAGGTGGTCAAACTGCCGTTCTTCGATCCGCCGCGCAAGCGCGCGGTGGTGGCTCGTTAAGGAATCGTCGGTTAGCGCACGGGTCGCACGTTAACGCCGTGGTCGTGCAAATACTGCTTGCAGTCGGCGATGGAGTATTCGTGGAAGTGAAAGATCGACGCGGCCAGCGCCGCGCTGGCTCGGCCTTCGGTAAGCCCGTCGTAGATATGCTCTAGGTTGCCCACTCCGCCGGAAGCGATGACCGGAATGTCGACGCGGTCGGAAATCGCCCTGGTCAATTCCAAGTCGTAGCCAACTTTCGTCCCGTCGCGGTCCATGCTGGTGAGCAGGATCTCGCCGGCGCCGTAGTTCTCCATCCGCTCCGCCCAATCGCAGGCATCGATGCCGGTGGGGTTGCGCCCGCCATGGGTGAACACTTCCCAATGATCGCCGACGCGCTTGGCATCGATGGCGACGACGATGCACTGGCTACCGAACATTTGCGCAGCCTCACGAACGAACTCGGGCCGGTTGACCGCTCCGGTATTGATCGAAGTCTTATCGGCCCCGGCCTGAAGTAGGGCGCGGATATCGCTGACCTGATTGATGCCGCCGCCGACGGTAAGCGGCATGAACACTTGCTCCGCGGTGCGCGCGACGACATCGAGGATGATGCCGCGCTGCTCGTGTGACGCCGTGATGTCGAGAAAGCATAGCTCGTCGGCGCCTTCGCGGTCGTAGATGCGCGCGATCTCCACCGGATCGCCGGCGTCGCGCAGTTCGAGGAATTTAACGCCTTTGACCACCCGGCCGGCTTTGACGTCGAGGCAAGGGATGATTCTTTTTGCCAGCATTGCGGTAGCGGAGTTTAACCAAGCCCTTCTCGGTTCACAACCACGCTGTTGGTTCACCACCGTCATGATGGCGGATTCCTATGTAAAGTCGCAGCATTACAGGCATGTTGAGACGCTTGCTAGCCATGATGTCTTAGGACTCAAGGCTTGATTGGTTGTCTTGAATGCGGTTAAAACCGCCATGTGCGGTACTAAATGCTGATAAAAATATGGCCGAGTTTTACTTTTTTACTACTTTTGGCTTGACAGATTTCGGAGTATAGGCTAAAAAACGCGGAAAGTAAGACTTAGTAAGTAGTTAAATTTAAGGGAGGCAAAAGGAGGCTATGATGAGAAAGAAAATGTGGTTAGCGAGCACGCTAGCTGCTTTCCTTTTAACTGCGGGTTCAGTTCAAGCCCAGAGCGTGAGTGATAAGATCCAAACGCTCGAGCAAGAACTCCAGCAGCTAAAAGAACAGCAGATCGAGCTCAAGAAAGAGGCGACGGCGGCGGCGGCGGCGAT
>CAMDBU010000164.1 GCA_945889495.1 Syntrophobacter sp. SbD2
GTCCAGAAGTTGACGCAACGCGTGTGGGGATTCGCAATAACTCCAAAACTTTGCCGTTCGCACATGAAAACACGAAACCCGCGTGTTGCGCTCAAAAATTAGCAGGCCGGGTTCTAAAAAAACGGGGTTTTCTGTCAGGCACTAGTTAGGAATTGCGCGCGTCGAAAGTCGATGGCTCCCTCGTTTGAAATGGCGCAACTGGAAGCTAGCAGAATGCCTATGGCTAACCAGATGCTTGCAATTTGGTTTACGTTCAGAAAATTCGGAATCGATGCGTGCATCATGAATGTTCCCTTTCAAGGAAGTCTCATGCGGTTAAGTTCACTGGATACGAGATCAACGCTATTTTCGGAATTAGTAATTTTAGATATGAACTGGGTAAGGCTCAGTCATAGTCCTAAAGCCTGACGAGTTAATTTATCGACGCGCCCTGTGACTTTTAAATTGTGGTCGCGTTGAAATGAAATAACCGCCTCACGAGTATTCTCGCCGAAAATCCCGTCGATCGCCCCCGGTGAAAAGCCACTGCCAAGCAACCGTCTTTGTAGCGCCATGACGTGGGGTCCAAACTCGCCGAAAGCTACTTCCTGTAGTCGTGCCGCCCCGAATGCTTCTGCGGGACTAATTTCAATTCCCAGCTTAGTCGCAGCGTCCTGCCGCAGGCGGGGTAGTTGGCCGAATAACCAGTCACCTGGGCAATCCGTGCTGCTGAACTCGCGATGGCCACGTATGTTTGCGGGTAGTACGTTTAATGCTGTGCAGAGTTCAGCACACAGACTAACCAAACTCGCCCATTGCGTGTCGCCCATTGGAAACGACATGAAGTTGCCTTCATTTTCGATTCCCGGTGATTCATTACCCTTTGGCAGCCTGCCTGGGTCTTGTGCTGCATGCGCCGATCTGACGCAGTTGCCGTGTTTGATGGCGTCGACAGTTCCCGTACGGCCCTCTAGAACGAAACCTCCGGTAGTGTTCAAAAAGTTATGACCTGAATCGGACCAGCCTCGCTTGAAGTGATCGTTTTGAATAGCACGGGCGAATGCCATCGCACCGTCTTTGGTTCGTTTCGATGAGTCCTTTGGTGGATTCTGACTATCGGTGTGATGGACGACCACATACCTCGCTGTGGTCAACTCAAATGACGGCACCCGTGGAGGTTTAGCTCCCCATTCGTCTGTGGTGATGACGGTAGCATTGATGGGCATATTGTCACTCCAATAATGTTACGCGGCTAGTCTATTTAGAATCGTCAATCCTAAGTTCATAAGTTCGGCAACAATCCAATGTTATAGTTATGACATGATCACCGCCGTATCGCCGCCGGCGAAGGTGTAGTAGAGCCGGATTCTCAAGACGTAGCGGCGGCCTTTTAGCAGGCGCACCCGGAAGCTGGCGTTCAGGTCGCTGCCGCTATCGTCGGCGCCTTTGAGATAACGCATCTCGCCGTTTTGTTCTTCAAAGATCACCATGACGGTATCGGACTCGCCGAAGGTTCTGAAATTATAACTGCGCGTCGCCTGCGGTATGACGCTGTAGTTCTTTTGTTCGCCGGCCGCGATGGATAGTTTCTGACTCTCTAAAGGTCTTAGCTCGGGATACACGTTGGAGATTACCGGATAGAAAAAGCGCACTTGCTCGATATCCTTTTGCGAAAGGCCTGGGGCCGGATGCAAACCATTGCGATATTGAGGGGGTTCTTTGATGAGTCCAGCCTCGAATGGATAGTGCATGACGGAGTTGGGATCCCAGTTCGACCCCTCGACGCTGTCCGGCGGGATCTTGCGAATAATATTCCAATGAGTTTTCTCGCGTGACCAGCGATTTGGCGGTTTGGCGAGCGCTGCGTAGACCGCCTCTTCATCCCAGACGATGCCGGCGTTGGGATTTTGGTGTTCATGGGGAAAGCCGAGAGAGTGGCCGATCTCATGGATAGCGGTATCAATTTCACCCGGTTGGGTAAGATCCCAACCCAGGTTCATGGTTCGTTCCGACTGTCCTTGGTCGAGCACATCTCGCCCGATGTAAGACCACGCGCCATCGCCGCGCAAAAAGCCAATGCGTATCTCGCCTTCCCCGGCCGAGGACACTTCTTTGAAATCGAGGCCGATCCCGAGATCCTTCCAGGCGGCGAAAGCGCGCCGGACAACCTCCATCTGCGCGGAGTCTGCGCCCCAAGGCGAACCCTGGAAAAAGTAATAATGGAGGATCGTGCCGTTCACCCATTTCGTGGCGATCAGTCTTAATAGCTGTGCCCGTTCGAGAGACACATCGGCGCCAAATTGGCGTTCGGGGACTGGGGGTACAGCGCAGAGGGCGGTGCCGGCTGACGCCTGTCCGGGTTGGTTCGTAAGAGTACCCGTGTACCGACGTTCAAGAGTGGCGACGCGCGTTATCAGCTCGTCAACTCGCTCGCTAAGTGATCTAGTTTCTTCAGCCATTGGAATCCTCCTTGTGGTTCAAGTGACCCATCACGATCGGTCGCGTCGATTAATAAAGGACCGCTCTCGATCGGCTTGTGCAAAAACGAAGCCGGATCGGAAATCTATCTCGGCCATGGCATTTAGTTCTGATTTTGCGTGCTCAGTGTCATCAACGACCGTTTGATCTGCGATTCCGTGCAACCAGCGTTTACACCAAGTGTAAACAAAGTTACTCACTCCTGTTGCTAACGTTTCTCATTCGACCGTCGATTTCTCGCCTTACCTCGACCTCCACTGGCTCGCTACATATCGACTTTAAAAATATTTGTCCAATATAAAATATGAATAACACTGATATTCAGTTTCTGAATAACACTGGATCGCGAGATATTTTGCGATTACGATCAGCCGTCCTCTCGGTGTAGCACCGAATTTGCATTGCTGTTTGATCAAGTATAGCCAAGGAGGGCGATATGACTTTGCAGCAGTTGGCAATGTTCGCGGCGGTGACGCGGCATCGGAGTTTGACTCGGGCTTCGGAGGAGTTGGGGAAGAGCGAGCCGACCTTGTCGCGCTATCTCAAGACCATGCAGGAGCAACATGGTTCGCAGCTGTTTCGCCGGGTCTCGAAGGGGGTGGTGCTGACGGCGGAGGGGCAGGCGTTTTTGCGCCGGGTCATGCCGATCCTCGATCAAGTGGCGGAGCTGGAGAATGGCGGGCGGCCACCGGCGCCTCAAGCGATTTCCCAGGTGCTGCGAGTCGGCGGGACCTTTGGTTCGTCGATGACGCTCTTGCCTAAGCTGCTCGCGCGTATGCCCCAGAGATGTCCGGGTGCGGAATTGTCGTTGAGCACCAGCACTTCCGGCCAGCTCGAACGGCAGCTATCCCTTGGGCAGCTAGATATCGCGGTGTCGGAGCGGTTGCCGCTCTCGCCGGATCTCGCCAGCGAGGCGCTGCGCCCGGAGAAGATCGCGCTGTTTGTCTTGGCCAATCACCCGCTAGCCAAGCGCGGTAGTTTGTCGGTCATAGACTTGTTGAACCAGCCGTTGGTGTTGCGCGGTGGGGCTGATGGCGGCGACGTGACCGACCGGGCGATCAAAAGGCTTTGTGCCGGCGGGGCGGCTCCGCGGGTCGCGATGTACTGTGACGGGCCGCTGTCGATCAAAGCGGCGGTGCGGCAAAAGATGGGCGTGGGCGTGGTGTTGGCCGACGCGATTCGTTCGGAGGTCGCGTCGGGCGAATTCAAAATCTTGAAAGTTGCCGGCCTTGATCTGGTCGGGCAGAGCTGCATCGTCTACTCGAAGAAGCGACCACTGTCGCAAATCGCCCAGGAGTTTCTCGAAATGTTGCGCGGCGAGCGGGCAAAGTTCGCTGCAAAAGCCCGTTCCAACCGTTCCAGTGCTTCGCTTGGTTCCAATCGTTCCAACCGTAAGCCCACTGGCTCGTTGGCGGCTTTGACTGGCTAAATCTTATGCTTGGCGTAGACGTCAGTGCGGCGGTTTTGTAGCAGCGGTAGCTTACCGCGCGTTTCATCGACCAGGGCGAGATCGATATCGATCACAGCTAGGTCTTCCTTTTCATTCAAATCCACGAGTGTGCGGCCGAGCGGGTCGACGGCCAGGCTGTGGCCGGTGTAGATGTTGCCGACTTGATTGGGCGCGATGACGTAGCAGCCGTTTTCCAAGGCGCGGGCTTTGATCATGGTTTGCCAATGGTCAACCTTCAAGTCGCCTTGGACCCAGCCCGATGGCGCGAACAATATGTTGGCACCGTCGAGGGCGAGCATGCGTGCCAGCTCGGGGAAGCGCAGGTCGTAGCAAATCATGGTGCCGCAGTGGGCGGCGCCCAGGTTGACCAGCGGCGCGATGTCGTCGCCGGGATGAAACTTGTCCGACTCCTTGAAGCCGAAGGCGTCGTAAAGGTGGAGCTTGCGGTACACCGAAGCGAGGTTGCCGGCGCCGTCGATCCACACCGCGCTGTCGTAGACGCGACTGGTTACTCCACTGGTCTCGTAAATCGCCGCCAGGACGGCAATCTGGGATGTCTTAGCGGCTTCGCGTAGCGCCGCGATGAACGGGCCGTCGACCGCTTCCGCCACCGCGGTCAGCTCCGCCGCGCTCTGACTCCCCGGTGAATACGCCATGAGAAATTCCGGAAAGGCGATCATTTCGGCGCCTTTGCTCTTGGCATCGTCGATGAAGCCGCGCGCTTTTCGCAGATTGCCGGCCTTATCGGTGGAGGATTGCAGTTGGGCGAGGGCGATTTTAGTCATGATGGTTCCTTCAGCTGGATTATCGTTGGCAGTCACGCTATCCAAGTAGGTTACGCGGGTCAAATGGCGGATGGGATGATTTTTCACCACAGAGCTCACAGAGGGCACAGAGTTCGGAGCCGGAATTTACTCTCGCCAAGGCGCAAAGGCGCGAAGTTCGGAAAAAATTATTGGCTGAGGACGGCTAGGTTTAGATTCATTGACTGCCCGAACTTCGCACCGCAAGTAAGAGGGTTCCACCGACAGAGCGCATAGAGATGGGAGAGAAAGGATTCGGAGTCCGATATTACTCTCGCCAAGGCGCAAAGGCGCCAAGTTCGGAAACGGAAGTGTAAAAACAATGATCCGTAATTTTGAATTCTATTCTCCGCCCTTTGCGGCTTTGCGCCTTTGCGAGAGATATTCCGAAATTCATTTGCGGCCACGGCACATTACTGACTTTGCGCCTTCGTGGTGAGTAACCTGTATCAATGGCTCAACCGAACCTCACTTCTAAACTTCAGCGCCTTGCGCTCGCCAATGTCTGCCTCGGGCAGTTCTTGAGCGCGCTGGACTCGCGCTCGGTCAATGTCGCGTTGCCGACGATCTCGCTTTATTTCGAGACTTCGCTGGCCGCGGTGCAGTGGATTCCGTTGGCTTATCAGCTGACCATTGTTGGGTTGGTGCTGAGTATGGCGCGGCTGGGCGATAAGCTTGGGCGCAAGAAGATTTACGCACTGGGGTTCGTACTACTGGGCGTTGGTTCGGCGGCCTGCGGGCTGAGTCCGCAGCTTTGGCAGATCATTTGTTTTCGGGTGATCGAGGCGATCGGCGGCGCGCTGGTGTTGGCCAATGGGCGGGCGATCGCTTCGGCGCTCTATGCCAACGAAGGGCGCGGCCGCGCGCTCGGCATGATGTCGATGTCGTTTCATCTGGGTTATATCACCGGGCCGTCGGTGGGCGGCTTTCTCGTCGACACTGTGGGCTGGCGCTGGATCTTTTTCATGAATATGCCGGTGGCGCTGGCCGCGGCGGCGATGGCGTGGAAGATTTTGCCAGAGACGGTCACCGAGAAGCGCGACTACTCCCTCGATCCCGTCGGCATGATCACGTTGCTGACCACGGTGGTAGCGCTGATTTTAGGCTTGCAGGAAATCGGCAGGTCTGGCTTCGGCTGGCTGCCGGTGTTGGCCGGTGCGGTGTCGATCGGCTCCTTTTCACTGTTAATTTATTTCCAGCGGCGCGACGCGGCGCCGCTGCTCGATCTGTCGCTGTTCAAGATTCGCCTGCTCAGCGCCGGCATGTTGAGCCATTTCTTCGTCTCGCTCTCGCATACCTCAACGTTTTTTCTCCTGCCGTTTTACTTGCAAGGGATTCTCCGCTACACGCCGACCCAGGTTGGCTTGACGGTGATCTTTTTCTCGCTGGTTATTGTCGTGCTCGCGCCCATCGGCGGCTGGCTTGCCGACCGGCTGGGTTCGCGCATGCTGTGCACCGTCGGTTCGGCGCTGACGACCGCCGCTATGATCGGCTTCTCATTGCTTGGTGCCAGCAGCGGCAAGTTCGCCGTCATGGTGCCGCTGATGTTGTTGGGCTTGGGCTGGTCGCTATTTCAGTCGCCAAATTTAAGCGGCATGTTCAACGCCGTCGAGCCGCGCCACATCGGCTCGGTGAGCGGTCTGTCGCTGACCTC
Source organism: Syntrophobacter sp. SbD2 (assembly GCA_945889495.1). Lineage (GTDB taxonomy): Bacteria > Desulfobacterota > Binatia > UBA9968 > UBA9968 > DP-20. The sequence goes on from CAMDBU010000164.1 coordinate 6,365, forward strand.
GGCCAACATCGCCAACGCCATGGGCGTCGCCGTCGGCAGCGTGCTGTTTCTGCGCTGGCTAAATTACTACGGCATGACCAGCGCGGTGGTGCCGCCGCATACGCAATGGGGCGGACAGGCTGAGATGTTTGTCAAAGCGTTTCAGGGCTCGTGGTCGGTCATTGCCGGACTGGCGGCGATCGCGATCGTTACGTCGGCCATGCGAGGGGCGGATCGGCGGAAGTAGACACTGGAGTAATGGAGTGTTGGAGTATTGGAGTGGTGGGTGGGAGGCCCAGGACTTCATCTCGCCAATTGCAATTCGGCCGGGCTGTTTCAGCTTTCTTCGCTTTGATGTTCACCAGCCGCAGTCTTGGCTAGGCGTATAACAGCCGCCCCTTGGGTCGGGGAATCTCGCGCTTGAGCTGCTTAGCGGTATCGATCCACTCTTGAATGATCACTTCAACATTGCGGAGCGCTTCTCGATAGGTTTTCCCGTCCGCCGCGCAGCCCGGCAACTCTGGCGCCTCCGCAATATAGGCATGATCTTCTTCACTCCAGTAGATGATAATTTCGTATCTACAGCTATTCTTCATGATCGGCTCCGGCCAGGCGGTATTTTACAATCAGCCCACGTACTTGCTTTACTTGGTAAGGTTTCGCTTTGCTTCCTATGGGCTGGAGGTTGATGATTTCTACAACTCCTGTTTTGGAGAAGATATGATGGTCGCCACGAATCCGCTCCGCAAAGCCCATACGCCGTAAGAGACTCCGAAGCTGGGTAAATGCGATGTTCGCATCGGACGTGCCGCGGAGGATGCGGGACAGGAGATCGTCGTCGCTAGCCACGAGTCGATTTATACAATATTTGCCAGTTGATGCCCAGGAAAATGGAGGCCGTTCCGAATTCTAGTAGTTCAACACTAGCCCTGCCTTCTTCGCCTTAATATTCTCTAGAACCTTGGCCCCCAGCGCCACGTCGGCGACGCCTTGCCCAGCGTTGTTTTTGTAGAAAGTGATCTGGTCCATTCTGGTGCGCCCTTCGCTGTTGCCGGCGAGGATGGCGCCGATCTCGATGAGCTGTTCCCACTTGATGACGCCGCGGTTGACCGGGTCGAAGATGTCGGCTTGTTCGTCTTGGACGGCTTGCTGGATCGACACGATGCCGTGGACGTCGCTGCGCGACAGGGTGGCGTCGTCGATCTCGCGCCGTTTGGCGGCGGTGAAGCCGCCTTTGACCAGGCCGACGTTGCTGCCGACTATCGTCGTCACATGCTGGCCCGGTTCCAACAGATTGCCGTCGAACACCGGCACGCTGGAGTTGGTCGCCGTCAGCACGATGTCGACGCCGCGCACGGCTTCGGCCGGCGTCGCGACTGGCACGATATTCAAATTCGTAATCGGCCCCATCTCGTCGCAGAACTGTTTGCGGTTCTCCGGGTTGCGGCTGTAGACCTTGACGGTTTTTAGCTTGCGCACTTGCATGAGCGCGAGCAGGTGGTTTTTCGCCTGGCCGGCGGCGCCGAAGATGCCGAGAGTCGACGCGTCGGGGCGCGCGAGTAAATCAGTCCCGACGGCGCTGGTAGCCGCGGTGCGCAGGCCGGTGACGGCGACGTTGTCGGGCAGTTCGCTGCAGGTGATCTCGCCGACGATGATGCCTTTCAACTCGCCTTCGGCGGCGTCGTAGAGGACGATCACCGGATGATTCAAGCGCGGATAGACTTGCTCGCTGGCCATCGGCTTGACCCATTCGCAGTGGGTCATCAGGCCGGTGGCCTGGGCCGCCGGCACGCCGCCTTGATGGACGCTGACGCGCACACCGGTGGGGATGTGAATGCGCCGGCGCGGCGCGTTTAACTGCGGGTTTTCGCCCCACTCGCGAAAGCCTAGGCGCACGGCCTCCACCGCTTCGTGCATGGTGACGATGCCGCGGATCTCTTGGGGACTGACGAGGATTGGTTGCATGGGAACTCCTGGGGAGAATGGATAATTGAGAATTGAGAATGGAGAATTGGGGACCGGATTGATTTACCCAGCACTCCAATACTCCATTACTCCAATGGTTTTTTTCTTACAGCGTCGGCGCTACTTGCGGTCGGGCCACCAGGCTTTCGGCCCAGCGTTTGGCGTTGGGGTAGTCGTCGAGGTTTACCTTGTAGCGCTCGCGCCGGGTGTAGAACGGGATGAAGGTTAGATCCGCCAGCGTGAATTGATTGTTGACCAGATAATCTTTGCCGACCAAGGCGTCGTCGATGGCGCGCAGGTGTTGCGCCATGCGGGCTCGGGCTTTTTCCGGGTCGCGCTCTTTTTGCAGGTCGCTGCCGGTGGGGTGGACTCGGGTGTTGAAAAAATCCACCCAGATGCGCACCTTGGCGCGGTCCAGTTGGCTCTTCGGCATCAACGGCAGGTCGTTGAACTTCTCATCGAGATATTCGTTGATCACCGCCGACTCGTAGATCACGCCGTCGCCGTCCACCAATACCGGCACTTTGCCGTAGGGATTTTGCGCCACCAGATCGCCGGGTTTGTTTTTCAGATCGACTTCGATCTTTTCGTAGGGGATTTTCTTCTCGGACAGGACAATCCTTGTCCTGTGGGCGTAGGGTCAGGTATGGGCGGTGTAAAGTTTCATATATGAAACCTCCTGTGATTGTCTGCCTAATTACCATCGTGGCGTGCCGGAGGCAATGATAGGGAAAATGTTCCAACCGTTCCATTCGTTCCAATGGTTCCAACAGTTTTCCGGAATGGAACTACTGGAACGATTGGAACGGCGTGAAGCCAACTATCGGCTTCGCGCTTGGAACCTTTCTTGAAGTCCATCCCCAACCAAATTCAGCGCAAACACCGTGATCATGATCGCTAGCCCTGGATAGGTGGTGAGATGGGGCGCGACTAGCAAGAACTGCCGGCCATCGTTCAGCATCGATCCCCAGGACGGCGTTGGCGGTTCGACGCCGAGGCCCAAGAAGCTCAGGCTGCCTTCGGCGATGATCGCGGCGGCGAGGCCAAAGGTGGCTTGGATCAACAGCGGCGCGATGAGATTCGGCAACAGGTGGCGGGCGATCACCCGTTTCGGATTGGCGCCCAGGGCGCGGGCGGCGTGGATAAATTCTCTTTCGCGTAGGGCGATGATCTCGCCGCGCACCAGACGGGCGTAGCCTGTCCAGCCGATCAGACAAAGCGCCAGGACGACGTGATCGAGCCCTGGGCCGAGGACGGCGGTGAACGCGATGGCGAGTAAGATTCCTGGGAAGGCCAATAGGATATCCACTAAACGCATGAGCAGTAGATCGACCCAGCCGCCCAAGTAGCCGGCCAGGGAGCCGATGGCGAGGCCGATGGCGAGGGACAGCGCGACGGTGGCGAAGCCGACCGAGAGCGAGATGCGCGCGCCATAAATCGTCCGGCTCAAAATATCGCGGCCGAGTTTATCGGTGCCGAGCCAGTGGTCGGCGCTGTAGGCGATCAAATCGTTTGCCAAGTTCTGCCGCAGCGGCGGGTGCGGCGCGATGGCCGGCGCCAGGAGCGCTATCAGGATCAGTAGCGAGACGATCGCCGCGCCGGCGTAGAGCCATGTCTTACTCGCCATAGCTCACCCGCGGGTCGACGAGCTTGTAAAGAATGTCGGTAAAAAAATTCACCAGCAGGTAGGCCACGGCGATGACCAAGACGCAGCCTTGCACCAGCGGATAGTCGCGGGTCTGGATCGCTTGCACCGTCAGTCTGCCGATGCCGGGCCAGCTGAAAACGGTTTCGGTGATCAACGACCCGGCGAGTAAGGCGCCGAATTGCAGGCTCATGATCGTCACGACGGATAGCAGCGCGTTGCGCAGCATATGTTTGAGCCAGACTTGATTCTCGCTCAAGCCTTTGGCGCGGGCGGTTTTGACGAATTCGGCGCGGGCGACTTGGATCAAGCTGGCACGCAGGATGCGCGTTAAAATCGCCGCCATGCCCAAGCCCAAGGTCAGTGCCGGTAAAATCACATGGAGCCAGCCGCCGCGCCCCGACACCGGCGTCCAGCCCAACTGGATGGAAAACAAAATCATCAGCAACGGCCCCAGCCAAAAGTTCGGCAGCGAAAGGCCGAGTAGCGAAAACAGCAATGCGCCGCGATCGGCGATGCCGCCGGGCCGGCGCGCTGCGATGAATGCCAACGGAAAAGAAATCACCAAAGCGGCGATCATGGCGCAGAATGCTAGTTCGAGCGTCGCCGGTAGGCGTTGGCCGATGATTTGATTGACACTCGCTTGTTCGAACAGCGAGCGGCCGAGATCGCCGCTGGCGAGTTTGGTGAGAAAGTTTCGATATTGGGTTGGCAGCGGTTGATCCAAGCCGAGACTGCGGCGCAGTTCCTGCTTGTCGGCGCCGCTGGCGGTTTCGCCGAGCATGACATCCACCGGATCGCCGGGGATTAAATGAACCAACAGAAAAACCAACGACAGCGCACCGAAGAGGGTGGGTAGGAGGAGCAGGAGGCGGTGGATGAAGTAGCGTTTCATTCAGTCATGCCAGAGGGCGACCGCTGTATTCGGTATTTGGTAGTAGATCGTTCTTTCCGTCATTCCGGCGTAGACCGGAATCCATCTTCGTTCTTTCCCGCCCCACCTGGATGCCGGCCTGCGCCGGCATGACGGATAATTGAGAGAATTCAGCCATGGCCAACAGCGCCACTATCGCAACGTCACATTCTTCAATGAGATCAAATCGCCGTCGGGGTAGGGTAAAAACCCTTTAACCGATGGTTTTTTGACCACGACGTTTTTCCACCACCAGAGCGGCACGCAGGGGAGATCGTCGGCGAGGATTTGTTGCACCTGGCGGTAAATCTCTTTCCGCGCCGTTTGGTCGCTCTCGACGCGGCCTTGTTCGAGCAGGCGGTCGACTTCGCTGTTGCGATAGCGGCCGCGGTTGTCGCCGTTGGGTGGCATGCTCGCCGAGTGAAAAATCTGATACTCGATATCCGGGTCCATGATCGTCACCCAGGCGAGCGAGTAGAGATGGAAGTTGCCCTTCTTGACGTCGCTGAAAAAGGTCGCCCATTCGTAGCTGCGGATTTCCAACTCGATGCCGACCTTTTGTAGCTGTTCCTTCAACGCTTCGGCGATGCGCCGGCGCAGATCGATATTGGTCGTCTTATAGGACAGGCGGAAGCGCGGCAACGGGCCGTCGCCGTCGGGGTCGGGATAGCCGGCGGCGTCGAGCAGTTTTTTCGCCTGCGCCGGATCGTGTGGCCAGCGCGGCACGGTGGTGTCGTAGGCCCAACTGATCGGCGACAACAGACCGTTGGCGGCGGCGGCGCTGTCTTTGAGCAAGTGTTTGATGATCGCGTCGCGGTCGATGGCTAGGGCCAAGGCTTGGCGCACTTGGCGCTTTTGTAAGATCGGGTGCGTCAGATTGATGCCGATGTATTGATAGGTCGTGCCTTGATGGACGCTGACATCGGCGCCGGTGTTGCTTCTCAGCCAGGGCAGCATGTCGGGTTCGAGATCGTTCTGCATGAAATCGATGGCGCCTTTTTTAAATTCTAGCGCCCGCACCATGGCGTCGGGAACGTTCTTGAAGACCACGCCGGCGAGCTTCGGCTTATTCTCCCAGTAATCGGCATTGGCTTTGAGCGTTACCTTGGCGCCGGCTTCGATGCTTTCCAACTTAAACGGTCCTGAGCCCGGCGGCGGCGTATCGCCGCGCAGCGAGCCGGTGGGCACGATGCCCATGGTGAATTGCTCGACGAAGGGCGCGTGAGCGACGCTCAAGTGAAAGCGCAGTTGGTGGCTTGCCGTCTGTTCGATGGCCGCCAGCTGTTTCAACTGGCCGCGCTTAGGCGATTGGTTGGTTGGATCGAGGATCGACTCGAAAGTGTATTTGACATCCGCCACGGTGAGCGGCCGGCCATCGTGAAATTTCACATTCGGCCTCAGCGTGAATTCATACTGCCGGCCATCGACCATGCGCCAGCTTTCGGCCAGTTCCGGCTGCAAGCGCAGCTTGTCGTCGGCGCGCAGTAAAGAATTGTAAATCAAATTGCCGACCCGCACCGAGTTGGCGTCGGTGGCGTAGCGTGGATCGAGTTGAATCGGATGGGATTCGATGCCGACGACTAAGTAGTCGGCCGGCCGGTCGTCATGGTTGGAGCGGCAACCGCTCATGGAGCAAATTAGTAAAACCGTCGTGAAGATTCGCGAAAGATGGCGCGGCAAGCAGTTTCTCGAAAGAAATTTTGACTGACTCTAACCTGTTTGGTACTATCGGTCAATTTTCCATCGCCGATGTGTTGTAGCAAAGTGAATCTGTCAGGGTCTAACGGCAACGTGAATATGTCAGGGTGGAAGGATGACAACCCTGACGATGAGAGACGAGAAACGACTAGACATCATACAACGATCGTTACGTAATGAGCTGACGATGGTGGAAGCCG
>CAMDBU010000165.1 GCA_945889495.1 Syntrophobacter sp. SbD2
CGACGCACACACTTGGCCTATACCGAACGCCAGCTAAGAAGCAGGGGTTCCGCTACGGTCCGATTTCTACCTTGGAGGCTGCTACCAACAAACCGACCTGACATTTTCGCCTTGCCGTTAACATGACAGATTGACGTTGCTACGACAGGGAATTCACCGGGCAATTCACCGGGCGCCGAGAGCCATTCATGTGGCCGGTGCAGTCGCGGTAATCGACGGCTGCGCTTGCAAGATTTCTTTCGCCTGTGATTATATGCGGCAGAACCACAGCCAAGGGATGTACATGAAAAAAGCCGTCAAAAAGAAGATTGTCAAAGCCAAAGCTCAAAGCAAAAAGAAACCGGCTCAGCGAGCCAAGCGCGCCGCCAAGCTGGCCACCAAACCCCAGCCGGCCAACGGTCCAGATCCGCGCCGGCGTTATTTCGAACATGACGGGCTACGGCTGCACTATTGGGAATGGGGCGATCCGCGCGAGCATACTTACGTATTCGTCCATGGCGTGCGCGACCAGGGGCGCAGTTGGGATCATTTTCTCGCTGAGCTGAAAATCCGCGGCGTGCCGATCAAGCATGCGGTGGCCATCGATCTGCGTGGCCATGGTGACAGCGCGTGGCCGAGCAGCAGCCGAGGCTACGCCCATGAAGACTTTCTCACCGACTTGGCCGGCTTGATGAAACACTTGGACAAGGAGCCGGTGACCATAATCGGCCACTCTCTTGGCGGCAGCATGTGTCTACTCTATGCCGGCACCTTTCCAGACAAGGTCAAACGCATGGTGCTGCTCGAATCCTTGGGTCCGTTCGCGCGCAGCGATGACGAAGTGCCGGATATCATGGCCGAGCGCTTAAAGGGGCGGGACTACGTCGAGATTCCGTTTCCCCATGAGACCCTAGAGGCGGCGGCCAAGGCGATCCAAAAAACCTTTCCGCTCATTCCCGACCGTGCCGCGTTGCACATGGCCAAGCATGGGACCAATACCAATGGCGGTCGCTACCGTTGGAAACATGACCCGGTGCTGCGCTACCGGACGACGACCGCGATGTCGGAAGGGCAGGTGGAGGCCTATATCCGCCGGCTCAAATGTCCGATCCTGTTTGTCTACGGCACCGAGAGCGATTTCATGAAATCGGTGCGCGGCCACCGCGCGCAGATGTTTCCCAACGCGACCATCGTGCCCATCGAAGGCGCTGGGCATCATATACCGCATGAAAAGCCGGTGGAGTTGGCGGAGGTGGTCGTGCCGTTCTTGTTGCAGGACTAAATAACTCGTTCCGAAGGTTCCATCGATTTTTTAGCTGCTGGAACTTCCGGAACCCCATGGAACCTTTGGAACCGGAAGATCGAGGTATTTATGTATCTATCCGCTGAAAAAATCGCCGCCATGCAGGGCGAGCATCGCGTCCATTTCGTCAATCCGGCGGCCAAGCGCATCAATAAATCGCTCGGCGATGCCGCCGGCCTGAAAAATCTCGGCGTACATATCATGAGCGTGGCGCCCGGTGAATGCTCCTCGGAGCTGCACTGTCACAAGTACGAAGACGAAGCGATCTACGTGATCTCTGGCCGGGGCACGGCGACCATCGGCGATGAGACCTTTAAGATCGGTCCCGGCGATTTCCTCGGTTTCCCCGGCGGCGGCCCGGCCCATGAGACGCTCAACGACGGCAGCGAGCCGCTGGTCTGCCTAGTCATCGGCCAGCGGCTGGCCCAAGATGTCGTCGACTACCCGCGCGCCGGCAAACGCCTGTACCGCAACAGCGGCCAGCGCGACATGGTGGATTATCCGAACATCACCAAGCGCCGGTGATTTCTTTCCACTGCTCTCGCCAGTTAATTTCGATCTGTGCTATGAAAATCTGTAACTCATAGCACTTGTCTGTCTGGAGGTAAGAAATGGCTGAACTAACGACGGTATTGCAAAAAATCGATGAAGAGACCGGGGTCGCGTGGTTGACCTTTAACCGGCCGGAGAAGAAGAACGCCATGAGCGTGAAGTTCATGGCTGAGTTGATCGCGGTGCTCAAGGAACTCGCTGACAACGACAAGATCAAATGCGTGGTCACCATGGGCTCGGGGGATTCCTATTCCTCAGGGCTCGATCTTTACGATCTGCGCGAGTCGTGGAAGCGCAAGCGCGCTTGGGATCAGGCCGGGTCGACTTATGAGATCGTGCGCTTGCTGCGCGCCATGCCGCAGATCACGGTGGCTTGCGTGCGCGGCTGGTGTTTGGGCGGCGGCTTGGCTTTGATCAACGGCCATGATCTTTGCATCGCCGGCGAGTCGGCCAAGTTCGGCATGCCCGAAGTGATCCGTGGCAGCTACGGCGCGGTGGCGACTTCGACTTTGTTTCACGGCGGACTGCCGACCAAGAAGGCTTTTTACATTCAACTCACCGGCCGCAACCTGACCGCGGCGCAGGCGGAGAGAGTTGGTCTCATATCCGAAGTGGTGCCGGACGATCAATTGCTCGCCAACGTCGAGAACCTGTCCAAGGAGCTCGGCAGCCGCAACGCGGTGACCTTGGAGAGCGCCAAGATCGCCGCCTACATGATGAAGGACATGGATTTTCTCACCGCGCTCAAGACCGACGACCTGGTGTCGCACCGCATGCGCTACTACACCAATCCGTTGAGCGATGTGGAAGGCTATTTGCACTCGCAAAAGGGCGGCGGCACGGTGAAGTATGCCAAGCCGGAGGATCGGAAGAAATAACCTGTTCGTGCTCGTGTTCGTGAAGCGTAGGGGCGCAGCATGGTGCGCCCAACAATTTAAGGAGGTTCTATGTCACTACATACGCCATTATGCGATTTGCTACATATTCAATATCCGATCATCCAGGCCGGCATGGGCTGGGATAAAGAAGGCTTGACCACGCCGCCAGAGTTGGTTGCCGCGGTGTCCAACGCCGGCGGATTGGGCTGCATCGGCGGCAGTTCGATTCGCCCGGAAGTGATCCGCGAGCGCATTCGCGCGGTGCGCAAGCTGACCGATAGACCTTTCGGCGTCGATATCACGTTGCCGAAGATGGAAGACGTGCGCATTCCCGATCCCGACGAAGTGCGCAAAGAGATCCAAGAGAGATTTCCCAAGCACGCCAAGTTCAATGACGAGTTGATTCCCAGATTGGGTCTGACCGCGGTGCCGCCGGATCGCAAGAGCTGGGTGAAAACCCCGGCGGCGACGCGGGAGCAATTGAAAGTCATTCTCGAAGAGAAGGTGCCGATCCTGATCATCGGCTTGGGCGACACGGCCGAAGTCGTGCCGCTGGCCCATGAACGCGGCATCTTGGTTATGGCGCTAGCTGGCGCGGTGAAGCATGCGCTCAGCCACGCGCGCAAAGGCGCCGATGTGATCATCGCCCAGGGCTACGAGGCCGGCGGCCATACCGGCACCATCGGCAATTTCCCGCTGATCCCGCAGATCGTCGATGCGGTGAGTCCGAAGCCAGTGGTCGCAGCTGGCGGTATCTCCGACGGCCGTGGCGTGGCCGCGGCGCTGGCGTTGGGCGCCCAGGGAGTTTGGTGCGGCACAACTTTCCTGGTCACCAAGGAAGGCGGCATCAATCCGATTTACAAAAATCAGATTCTCAACGGCAGCTCGGAAGATTTCGTCCGCACCGCCTACACCAGCGGCCACTACGCGCGCCACTACCGCAGCGCGGTGATCAAAGAATGGATGGCTTCCGGTCTCGACGCCATGCCGACGCCGTACCAGGGCAACGCCATGGACGAAGTGCGGCGCGCCGCCGAAGCGGCCAACCGCGTCGAAGTGCTGCATGTTCCAGGCGGACAAGTGGCCGGCATGTTGAGCGAGGAGCGCAATAACGTACCAGCCAAAGAAATCGTCGACCGCATGGTGTCCCAGGCGACGCAAATCTTGAATGACATGCGGGCGCGTTTCGTCGGCGCTTAGGAACAAAGAATACCTCTCGCAAAGGCGCAAAGACGCTAAGTTCGGAAAATTAATTGTTCCTAGCTTCGCGCCTTGGCGTCTTTGCGAGAGAAAAATTTCCGAACGTTTTCCAAGCATAATTTTGAAGGTAGGGATTCATGAGCGGAGAATTTCTCAAGGGTTATCGGGCGTTGGATTTGACTGGGTTGAGCGGCCAGCTTTGCGGGCGCATGCTCGCCGACTTGGGCATGGAAGTGATCAAGATCGAGCCGCCGAGCGGCGATGCGGTGCGCAACTTGGCGCCGTTCATTACTTCGGCCAATGGCGCCAAGCTGAGCACGACCTTCGCGCATTTGAACGCCGGCAAGCACAGCAAGGTGGGCGATCTCGACAGCGAGGCGGGGCGCGCGGCGTTTCGCAAACTAGTCGAATCGGCTGATGTCGTCATCGAAAGTTTTCAGCCCGGCGAGTTGGCCGCCAAGGGATTGGGCTATGGCGATCTCGCCAAGATCAATCCCGCCATCGTCATGGCGTCGATCACTTGCTTCGGCCAGACCGGGCCGAAGAAAAATTTTGTTTATAACGATCTAGTCGGCTTGGCCGAGAGCGGGATTCTCTACGTCTGCGGCGATCCAGCGACCGCGCCGTGCAAAGCGCCGGAGTCCCAGGCCTATTACTTCGCCAGCTTGTTCGCCACCGCCGGTGTGCTGGCGGCGCTCTACCGGCGCGAGAAGACCGGCCAGGGCGATCACATTGACACTTCAATGCAGGAAACTCTCGGCACCCACGAGCATATCGTGCGGCTCTGGGCCAACGAAAAGCAGATCCTCAAACGCGCCGGCAGCCAGCATGGCTCGGTGGCGCCGGCGAAAATTTTCACGGTTAAAGACGGCTTCGTTTATTTGTACGTCACGCGCCAGCACTGGAAACTTTTTCTTTCCATCTGGAAAGATCACGCGGCGACATTCGACGACGCGGCCTGGCTCAACAACGTCTATCGGCGCGATCATGCCGATGAGCTCAATCCTGCGGTGGAAGCGTTTCTCGGTAAGTTCACCATGGCGGAGATCACCGAGCTGTTGCAGGACAAGGGCATCCCTTGCGTGCCGGTGAACACGCCCATGGGTTTTGCCAACGACGAGCATGTCCAAGGGCGCGGTTTCATGACCGCGGTGGAGCATGCCGGCTTCGGTAGCGCCAAGCAGCCGGCGATGCCGTTCTCCATCGACGGCTCGCGTCCCGCGGTGGGCAGCGTGCCGGTGTTGGATTCGTGGAAGGACGACGGCGCCAAGCGCGCCGCGCCGCAACCGCCGAAGTCCACCGCCACCAGCGGCAATGGACCGGGCAATGGACCACTTGATGGCATGCGCATCGTCAGCTTCGACCACGTGCTCGCCGGTCCCTACGGCACGACGATCTTGGCCGAGCTCGGCGCCGATGTCATGAAAATCGAATCGAGCAAAGGCGGTATGGACCCGTTCCGCTTTTTCGGCACCGGCGAGGATCCCAACCTGTCGCCGCGGTTTTTGGAGTTCAACCGCAACAAGCGTTCGTTCACGGTCAACTTGAAACATCCCAAGGGCCAAGGCGTGCTGCACGATCTGGTCGCCAAAGCCGACGCCGTGCTCGACAACTATAGTGTCGATGTCGTCGATCGCATCGGCTTGGGCTACAAGCAGCTATGCGCCGTCAAGCCCGACATCGTCAACCTGCGCATGCCCGGCCTCGGCACCACCGGACCCAAGCGCCATTTCTCCACCGTCGGCGTCAACATCACCGCCTTCACTGGGTTAACTTACATGTGGAATCATCCGGGCGTGACCAATCCGCCCATCGGCGCGCAGCTGGTTTATCCGGATTATGTTTCCGGCGTGTTATGCGCAATTATCATTATCTCCGGCGTGCTTCATCGCGACCGGCAGAAGAAGGGCGCGTTTATCGATCTGGCGCAGTCCGAAGCCACCGCGTTCATGATCGGCGCCAACTTGATGGAAGCGGCCTCCAGCGGCAAAAATCCCGAGCCGATCGGCAACATGTCACTCTCAGTCGCGCCCCATGGCTGCTATCCGTGCCAAGGCGAAGATCGCTGGTGCGTGATCGCGGCGGAAACCGAGGCGCAATGGACGGCGCTGGCGAAGATTATCGGCGGCGGCGTTGGAGGTGACGCGCGCTTCGCGACCAACGCGGCGCGGCTGGAGAATCGCGCGGCGCTCGACAAAATTATTTCTGCCTGGACCCAGACCCGCGACCGCTTCGCCGTGCGCGACCAGTTGCAAAGCGCCGGCATCCCGTGCGGCGTGGCGCAGACCGGCGAAGATCTGGTCAACGACCCGCAGCTGAAAGAGCGCGGCTTTATCGTCGAAGTGGAAAACGCTCGGCTAGGCAAAGTCGTGTTGCCGAACTTTCCGTTGCATTTCGCCAATGCCAAACTGACGCGGCGTTGGGAGTTCCCGGTGCTCGGCAAAGATACCGAGACGGTGCTGCGCGATGTGGTGGGCTACGACGCCGCGACGATTGCCGCGCATAAGGCGGATGGGGTGTTGGAATAGTGGCTGTTCGGTTGAAAGTTAAAATTGCGATTAGGGCAAAGATAGTTGGCAAGAAGTCCGATTCCTTCCCCTTGACGGGGGAAGGTTAGGATAGGGGTGAATCCGATAGAGGTGCTGCGCACGCCATTGAAAATGTCGGGCACCCCTTCCTCAGTCCTTCCCCGTCAAGGGGAAGGAGGTAAGAGCAAATTCATTTGAGGTGTTGCATGCGATTGATTTTGTCGCTGACTATTGGGTTTGTTATTTCCTTCACATCCTTTGTTTCAGCCCAAACTAAATCCACCGCCGACATCGCCAACTACCGCGGCGCCGACCGGGAGGAGATGCTCAAGGCGGGCGCGAAGAAGGAAGGCAAGTTTACCTGGTACACTAGTCTCACCGCCCATCGCGACATCGCCAACGTGTTCGAGGCGAAATATCCCGGTGTGAAAGTCGAGACCTACCGCGCCGGTCCCAACGATCTCACCCGGCGGCTGCTCTCCGAGGCGCAGTCCAAGCGCAGCCTTGCCGACGTAGTCGAGACCACGCCGACGACGACCATGATCTTGCGCGACAACAAATTGTTGATGCCTTACTTCTCGCCCCATCTGGTCAACTATCCGGAAGATTCCAAAGAGGAAGCGGACAAGGGCCGGGTGTTTTGGACTACCGATAGAGAATCCATCGTCGGCTTGGGCTACAACCGCAACATGATGCGCGCCAACGAGGTGCCGAAAACTTTCGCCGAAATGGCTCGGCCGGAAAACAAAGGCAAGATCGGCGTCAGCGGCGACACCACCGGGGTGCGCTTTATTGGCGCGATGATCGCCGCCAAAGGCGAAGAGTACGTTAAGCAACTGCGCATTTTAGATATCCGCGCCCATATGATCTCCGGCGGCGCCATGCATGAGTTGATGGCGGCGGGCGAAATGCATATGTCGATCTCGATCTTCCGCAACCATGTGCTGGCTGGCAAACTCAAGGGCGCGCCCACCGAATGGGTGCCCCTCGATCTGAGCCAAGCCAACGCCGGCAGCGTGGCTCTCCCAGCGGCGACCAATACTCCCCATGCCTCGCTGTTGTTCATCGACTTTCTGATCAGTCCCGAGGGGCAAAAAATATTTGAAGAGAAATTTCGCTTCGCCAGCCCGACCAAAGATTATGGCTTCAAGCGCTGGTATCCAGAAAAGGGCAAAACTCTGGATCAGTACGAGAAAGCTGAAGCACGCTGGAAGAAGCTGTTGCAGGATATGATCGTGCGGCGGTAGGGAGTCAGGAGTTTCTCCCTGCTGGTTGATTGATCTCCGGTATCGGGTTTCCAAGTATATTTAGGAGAATTGTTGGTCATGCGTTTCTTCGTAGCCGTTGCTTATTGTTGGTTCTTGTTACCACTTGCGGCCGATGCGCAGACTCGCACAGCCGCTGATTTGGCGAACTATCGCGGTGCCGACCGCGAGGAGATTCTCAAGGCCGGTGCCAAGAAGGAAGGCAAGCTGATTTGGTATACGAGTCTGACAGCGCATCGCGATATCGCCAACGTTTTTGAAGCCAAGTATCCGGGTGTCAAGGTTGAAACCTATCGCGCCGCCTCCGCCGATCTGACCCGGCGGCTTTTGAACGAAGCCCAGGCACGGCGCAACATCGCCGATCTGGTTGAAACCACACCGGCGACGTTGATGGCGATGCGCGACAGCAAGCTGCTGCATCCCTACTACTCGCCCCATTTGGGCGCTTATCCGGAAGAGTCGAAGGAGGAAGCGGATAGGAGCCGTGTCTACTGGACCACCGACCGTGAATCGATGGTCGGTCTCGGGGTCAACCGCAATATGATCAAGGCCGCCGAGGTGCCAAAAACGTTTAGCGACTTGGCCAAACCGGAAAACAAAGGCAAGGTCGGCGTCAGCGGCGACTCCACCGGCGTGCGCTTCATCGGCGCGGTGATTCGCGCCAAAGGTGAGGAGTTCGCCAAACAGCTAAGGCTGATCGAAATAAAAATGCACATGATTTCCGGCGGCGCCATGCACGAGCTTTTGGCGGCGGGGGAGATGCCGCTATCGATCTCGATCTTCCGCAACCATGTGCTGGCGGCCCAGTCGAAGGGCGCGCCGACCGAATGGCTACCGATGGACCTGGTGCCGACCAACGCCGGCGGTGTCGCGCTGCCGTTGAGCACGACCAATGTGCATGCGGCGCTATTACTGGCCGACTTCCTGCTGAGCCCCGAAGGGCAAAAGATCTACGAGGACAAGTTTCGCTTCGCCGTGCCGACGCGGAATTACGGCTTCAAGCGCTTTTATCCGGAAAAGGGCATGACCCTCGACCAGTACGAAAAGTCGGAAGAGCGCTGGAAGAAGCTCCTGCGCGATATCGTGGCGCGGAGGTGAGGGGATTTAGTTGTCAGTAGTCAGTAGTCAGAATCCGGAAGTCGGATGGTCGATCACGCGGTAACGGAATTTCAACAAAGCTTGGTCATTCCGCCTGCTGAATTCTGGCTCCTGGCTTCTGACTTCTCCCCAACCGATTGACAGTTTCGCCGTATCTAGAATATGACCTGAGTTGACGCAGGAAAAAACATTTGGAGGAAAGACCATGGCGAATTATCAAACCATTTTGGTTGACAACAAAGATGGCGTGACCACGATCACGCTCAACCGGCCGGAAAAGCGCAACGCGATGAGCCCGCAGCTGCACCGCGACATGTATGACTGCTTGACCGACCTGCGCTACGACAAGGACACCCGGGTGATCATCATCACCGGCGCCGGCGAGAGTTTCTGCGCCGGCCAGGATTTGAAGCAGTATTTCATTGAGATGGATTCCCAGCCCGAGCGGGTGCGCGACGAAGTGCGTGAGAAGTCGCGCCAGTGGCGCAATGAGATTCTCCGCAAGATGCCGCAGCCGGTGATCGCCAAGATCAACGGCTGGGTGTTCGGCGGCGGTTTCACCGTGGTCACCGGCTGCGATATCGCCATCGCTGCCGACGATGTCCAGTTAGGTTTATCCGAAGTAAACTTCGGCCACTTCCCCGGCGGCGAGGTGACCATCGTTCTTTCCGAAAACCTCCAGCCCAAGCACGCGCTCTATTATGCGCTCACCGGCAAGACCATGTCGGCCAAAGAAGCCGAGCGCATCGGTCTGATCACCAAAGCGGTGCCGCGCGCCGACCTGGACAAGGAAGTGATGGAGATCGCCAACAACCTGAAGGAGAAAGCACCCTCGGCGTTGAACGCGGTCAAAGAGGCTTGGTACTACACCTTCTACTCCAACCCCGATGTCGCTTACGAAATCTCCGGCTTGATCTCGGACAAAGCCAAAGCCGCCATCGGCGGCCGGCCCGGCCTGCAGCAGTTCGCGCGCAAGGAATACCGGCCTGGGTTGGGGTCGTATAAAGTAGAAGAGAAGAAGTAAGTCATTAATTTTGGATTGCCGATTTTGGATTTTGGATTGACGGATTAGGAGATGCCGGCGCCAGTGTCACAGTTGGTGCCGGCATTGTTCCGATAATCCAAAATCTAAAATCCAAAATCCAAAATGGGGGAAGCGATGGATTTCAATCTGCCTGAAGAATTACAGATGCTCAAAGAAACGGTGCGCAAGTTCGTCGATAAGGAATTGATTCCGATCGAGATGCACACCATCGAGAACATGGAACTGAAGCCCGACATCCGCGCGAAGCTCGAAAGTAAAATGAAGGAGATGGGGCTGTGGATGTTCGATGTGCCGGAGGAGTACGGTGGCGGCGGGCTCGGCAGCTTGGCGCAGGTGTTGGTGTGGGAAGAATTCGCCCGCACGGTGGCGCTGCCGTCGCGCGGTCAGGGAATCTTCGGGCCGGAGATCCGGCCGATCCTCTTCGCTCTCAATGACGAACAGAAAAAACGCTTCTTGGATCCGATCCGCAGCGGCGATAAAAAACTCTGCTTCATGCAGACCGAGCCCGATGCCGGTTCCGATCCCGCTTCCATGAAGACTCGCGCGGTGCGCCAGGGCGATCATTACATCGTCAACGGCACCAAGAGATTTATCACCGGCGCCGGCGATGCCGACTTCGGCCAGCTGATGGCAGTCACCGATCCGGCCAAGGGCGCCCATGGCGGCATCTCTTGCTTCATGGTCGATATGAAAACGCCGGGGCTGACGTTGGGACCCCGTTACAAAACCATGATGGGCGAAGAGCCTTGGCATATCACCTTCGACGACATGAAGATCCCGGCGGAAAATATCGTCGGCAAGGAAGGCGAGGGGTTCAAGCTGGCGCAGAAGTGGCTGGGCATCGGCCGCTTGAAACATGGCGCGCGCGCCTTGGGCGTGGCCGAGCGCTGCATCGAGATGGGCGCGCGCTATTCAAAAGAACGCATCACCTTCGGCAAGCCGTTATCCGAGCGCCAGGGGATCACGTTCAAACTAGCCGACTCCTACGTCGAACTGCACGCGGCGCGCTTGATGGTTTATCAAGCGGCGTGGAAGAACGACCAGAAGCAAGACATCCGCAACGAAGCCTACATGGCCAAGCTGTTCGCCGACGAAATGTCGTTCCGGGTCGTCGACCGCGTGCTGCAAATCCATGGCGGCATCGGCTTGACGTTGGACTTGCCGCTGGCCAAATGGTTCGTCGATCAGCGCAGCCGGATGATCACCGAAGGCGCGTCGGAAGTCATGCGTATGGTGATCGCCCGCGAGGTGTTGAGGAAGTATAATTAAGATTAGGTAACCACAAAGAGCACAAAGGTCACAAAATAGAATTCGGAAATCTGTCAGGGGCGGGTCTTAGACCCGCCCTTTTTTTATCGTTGGTGCGGCGCGATATGACTTTCATGCGCGAGAGCGGTGGCGACCAGAGATGCAGCGATCTTTGTCGCGGCAGTTAACTCGGCGGGTTCGATTCGTTCCAGCCTGTCGCCGGAAGTGAGCAGGTAGCGCAGGTCGGATTCCGGTTCGTTGAATCCTGACACCAGCCTCAGTGACGGAATGCCGTGGCGGGCGAAGTTGTAGTGGTCGGAGTTGGCCATCATCGGCAGGTGGGTGGCGATGGGTAAGCCGGTGCTGGCGACGAAGCGATTCAGTTCCGCAAAGCCGCTGGTGAGGGCGGTTAGTTTCGAACCACCGACCAGCGAATCGAGATTGACGACCAGAGAGATTTTGTGACGTTCCACTTCGCTCAGCGCGTCGACGTAAGCGCGCGAGCCCAGCAATCCCCACTCTTCGATGGTGAAGAAGATCACCCGCGCGCCCAGGCGCGGCGGTTTGTCCGCGGCTGCGAGCGCGCCAGCGATTGCGAGTCCAGCGGCGACGCCGGTGCCGTTGTCGATAGCGCTCTGGGCGAGATCGTGGCCGTCGTAGTGGGCGCAGATGACGATCCATTGGTCGGTTTGGCCGGGAATCTCGGCGATGAGGTTTTCGGCGTTTCTGACCGCGGTTCGACTTTGCACCGTGGCGTGAATGCGCGGGTAGCCGTTCGCCGTGGCCGCCAGCGCTGCGGCGCCCTCGCGGCTGATGCCGAAAGCAGGGATTTCTTCACCGCCCGATGAACCGGTCACGACCAAATCTCCCGGCAAGTGGCAACCGATTAGAAATCCCGCCGCGCCGCGCTCCAACGCCCAAGCGTATTTCACTCGGCGGTGGATATGAGTGGTCGAGAACATGTATTCGTGGCGCACGAGGACGAAGCGGCCCGGGATTTCTTGCCGGTGCGCATCAAAGTCTTCCAGCGTGCCGCGGCCGAGGTCGATGACTTCGGCTTCGATGCCGTTCGGTGGCGTCGATGGCGAGCGGACGAGGGGATGGGAGTGAAGCGTGCGGGATTTAGGAGTGAGGAGTTTCAGATTCCAGCTTTCGCGCGCCCAGCCGTTGTAAGGGACTTGGTGAATCGTTATCGGGCTGTGCGTGATCGCCGCCAGTCTTTGCTTGAGAAATTCGCGCGCTTGCAACTCGCTGGTACTGCCGGCGAAGCGGCCGCCGAAGGAGCATAATGTTGTGAGATCGGACCGGAGTCTGGCGGAGTCGATGTTTAATTTCATCGGTTAGCGCGAACGAAGATGGTTGTAGGGTGCGCCGTGCGCACCATCCGAAAATCTGGTGCGCACGGCGCACCCTACAAGGCGAAGAAGGGCGACCGCCGGTCGCCCCTTGTATAATGAAATTGAAGTGTCTGTATGCACATTGTTTAACACGAAACAGGATGGGACAGGCCGTTCGCCCCTCGGTCCTTGGAGACCGTTTTGTAGCATGGACCGTCCCATCGTGGCTCCCAAAA
>CAMDBU010000166.1 GCA_945889495.1 Syntrophobacter sp. SbD2
GACGCACACACTTGGCCTATACCGAACGCCAGCTAAGAAGCAGGGGTTCCGCTACGGTCCGATTTCTACCTTGGAGGCTGCTACCAACAAACCGACCTGACATTTTCGCCTTGCCGTTAACATGACAGATTGACGTTGCTACGACAGCAAAAACTCCCTAAACTGCAAAAACTCCCTAAACTTCCAAACTCAATGAATAGACCGGAAGCGGCCCAGTTCGCCTGACTTAAGGTCGTTTAATTGTGCGAGTCTAAGGCCTACGACTACCACCGACTCCAGTCGCGAGCACAAAGCCTAGGCTTCCGATTGCACCGCTGCCCGCTGTAGTCCAAGGTCCCAAAGCGCTTTTAAATTCCAAATCATCTCGATAGTATGGCGACAACATTCACTAGGCGAAGAGGATGGACTAATTATGTTGAATCTCATGATCTCGGCACTCATTGGCTTGTTTTTGATCGCTGCCTGTCAAACCGTGCAGCAGACCGGAAGGTCGCAATTCATCGTTGTTTCCGAAGCGCAGGAGCGGCAGCTGGGCGAGGATGCCTACAAAGAGACCCTCGGCAAGCAACCGATCTCCGGGCGTAGCGATTGGCAAGCCCAACTGCGACGGGTTGGACAGCGCATCGCAGCGGTGGCGGATAAACCCGATTATAAGTGGGAGTTCAACGTCCTCCAAGGCAAGGAGGTAAATGCCTTCGCTCTACCCGGCGGTAAGGTCGCGTTCTGGGAAGGCATTATGCCGATCGCCCAAGACGATAACGGGGTCGCGGTAGTCATGGGCCATGAGGTTGCCCATGCGCTGGCGCGCCATGGCGCCGAGCGTATGAGCCAAGCCATGGGCGCGCAGGCGATCGGGCAGGTGGTCTCGGTTGGGGTGGGGAAAGTCAATCCCGCCATGCGCGAAGACGCACTCAAAGCTTTTGGCGCAGGCGCCACGGTGGGGTTTTTACTCCCCTGGGGACGGACTCAGGAGTCCGAAGCGGATCGCATCGGTCTAACTTTAATGGCAAAAGCCGGCTACGACCCCGCAGCCGCGGTGGCTTTTTGGGAGCGGATGTCCAAAGTCGCCGGCGACAAGCCGCCGGAATTTCTTTCGACCCATCCGAGCGACACCACCCGGATCAATCAAATCAAAGAATGGATACCCGAAGCGCGGGCTAATTTTCGCGGCAAGTAAACGCACTGAGCAAGGTCGGCTGAAGAAGTCCGGCGATGCCAGGTTAGGCGCCGTAGCAGCTCTTCACCGCCAACTCCTGGCCGGCGCTGACCGCCTTGAACTTTTCCCAGAACGCCTCGTCGACTTTTTTCCAAGTAGCGCTCTGGCGCACGCCGCGGTAGCGCGCAATCCCGCCAGGGCCGGCGTTGTAGCCTGAGTAAGTCGCCCGCGCGAGATGTCCACCCGGCTGTCTGTCCTCTTTCTTCGGAATCACGTAGCGGGTCAAGTAGTAGTGCAGGATCTCGGCGCCGGCGTGGCTGTTATAGGTGATATCACCGTTAAGCCCTTTGACATCGTAAAGGCTGCGCCAAGTGGTCCGGTTAACTTGCATCAGGCCAACGTCGCCGGTGTTTGAGGCCAGCGGTGTCAGCTTGTCGCCTTGCCTAACATACTGGCGCCAGCAGCTCTCCTGCCATCCAGTGGAGAGCACGACCTGACGATAGATCTTCCGATGATCGGCGCTGAGCGACGATTTCGCGAGCACGCGGTCGCTGGTTTCGTTGAACAGTTTTTGCACTACTAAAAGATAGTCCTGCAATTCGCGGCTCTCCGGCACCCATTCATTCAAACGATCGAATTCATCTTCCGCGGCATGGGCCGAGCGCACCGCCAACCAGCGCGCACTAGCGGCAGCGCGCTCGCGCAAACGCTCTAGTCCGCTCTGCTCAATGGCCGACGGCCGCGCCGCCGGTAGTTGCTCAGCGAATCCCAGCAACGTCCGGAGCGAACCATCGATATCGACTGTATAAGCTAACGGATCAACATTGGCGGTGCCGAGAAAGCGCGCCGCGCCACGCAAGGAATCGGGTGTGATGCGAAACAAACCGAACTGCCCACCGATGCCCGCCAAGTTTTTGAGCGCATCCATCGAACCGATGAAGCCGGTGAATTGGCTGGCGGTTTGCGGCGACAAACTGGTTAACGATTGTTTCAGAATCGGCGACACCCGATCCCAACTGTCGAGAAACAAGCGCGGCACTGGATCGGCGGCGCCTGAACTCACCACTTGGGTCAGTTGGTAGCGCGCATCGAGAAACACTTCGGCCATTTGATCGCGCTGCGCCGGGCGGAGATCTTGCGCCAACCGTTTGACGGCGAAAGTGAGGAACGAATCCCACTGCTGCCAGTCGGCGCGCGCCGCGGACGGCAGTGCCAAGGCCGCCAGCTGCGTGGGTTTGCCATCGTTGGCTCCATGGGCGCGCACTGGCGTGCTGCCAAGCAGCAGTGTCGCCAGTGCCACCGCACGCACTGTCAACTTTGCTTTCGCAATGATCATAAGAATAATCGCCCGCAGCCGGCGAGCTCCGCTGCGCCAGCTGCGGGCAAGGTTATCGGCCTGGGATTACTTCTTCAACAGGTCGCGGATTTCGGTCAGCAATACTTGATCCTTGGTCGGGCCAGGAGGTGGCGGGGGCGCCGCCGGCTTTTGCATTTGGTTGACTGCCTTGACCACCAAGAAAATCGCAAACGCGACGATCAGGAAATTGATAATGTTGTTGAAAAACAAGCCGTAGTTCATGGTTGCCGCGCCGGCCGCCTTAGCCGCCGCGATGCTCGGGTAGTCTTTCCCCGACAAATTGATAAACAAATTGGAAAAATCCACCCCCCCAAGCGCCAAGCCGATGGGCGGCATCAAAACATCTTCGACAAAGGAAGTGACGATCTTGCCGAAGGCGCCGCCGATAACAACGCCGACGGCAAGGTCCACGACATTGCCGCGCTGAATAAATTCTTTGAACTCTGAAATCATGATTGCCTCCTCTAAAATTGAACCGTCGTGATTATTAACCGTTGATAAGCTGTCGCTCCTATTTCCCTGGGACTTTCTTCACGGCACTTCCTGCGCCTGAGCTTGAACCAGAAATACCCATCATCACCGAACTAGCCCGCTTATAGGCCAGATAAAAAGCACCTGTCAAATTGCAAAACACGATTCTGTCGTGAACAATCTAGGTCGCGACGTGAATTGAACCGCAAACCGACGCTGACTCGGCAACGAGCTGAGGTTTAGACGATCACCATTACGAGTTCGTCGAAGCGTTGGCAAAAATACATGACAATCCCGCGCAACAAATCACTGAGAGCATTGCTGCTGGTTGGATTCATCCTCGGCAGCTGCGCCGCTGGGCTCTATTTTTGGATCAACTCCGAAGGCTTTCACCACTGGCTCGAAGGCGAACTTTCAGCGCGCACGGGATATTCAATTCACACGGCTAAACTGAGCTTTGCCCTGCCGCTGCGCTTGGTCGCCAACGCCGTCACGGCGGCGAAAGATGGCCATGATGTTCTCACCGTGAGCCGACTGACGGTCACCATCACCCCAGTCGATCTATTGGCGAAAACCATCCAGCGGCTAGAGCTCGAACAACCGGTGTTGAAAATCCCCCTGGCCGAACTACTCAAGTCGAGGGGGCAAGACGAAACCACCCTGGCATTACGTCATCTACGCATCATCAATGGCCGCGCGCTGATCGGCACTGAGGATGGCGGCCAATTGGACATTCCGGCGATCAATCTCGACGCGCAAAACATTAACTTGGGCGGCGAAACCGGCATCGCCTTACAAGCCGACATTGCCCAGCTTGGCGGGGTCGCCGATGTCGCGATCAAACGCCAAACCGAACACATCAGCCTCAGTGCAACGGTCAACAAGAAGCAAGCCAAAGGGTTATTTCGGCGCGGCAACGCGGAAACGACGCCGATCCTAAAAATCGATGCCACGCTCAACACCCCGGTGGCGCAAGCGCCGAGCGCGAACATCCAGTTGCGCTTCAATCAATTAAAACTAGGCGCCAAGGAACTGTCCGGCCAGCTGCAAGCCCAAGCCGCCTTGGAAAAAGCTTTCACCGCTGGATCGTTCACCAGCCGGCTCAATCTCGATGACTTCCCCAACAGCGTCAGCCCGATGGCGCTGCAAGTGACCAACGCGCCGGCGCTGGCCGACGCCAGTGGCGACTTTTCCCTGGCCAACAAGACCGTCATGATCAAGGCGCTGACCCTGCGCTCCCATCTGGGCAACGCCCAGGGCACGGGCCGCTTAGCCTTCGCGCCGACGGCGAGCATCACCGACGGCCGGATCGTCGCCGCCAATCTCGAATGGGAGAACGTGAAAAAATTCCTACCGGCGCCGTTCAGCCAATGGCACTACCAGGGCCAAGCCGAGCTCGATATCAAACTGCGCGGCCCCTGGCGCGCGCTGGAGATCGACGGCAGCGCGCGCAGCGCCGCCGCCCAAGTACGCGGCGGCAATTTCAATCTGGCGAGTTTTTCCGCCAGCGCGCCGTTTCGCTGGAATAGCGGCCAACTGGCGCTGCACAACGGCCGAGTCGAAGGCAAAAAATTTACTTTTGACGGCAGCGATAAATCCAAGAGCGCCATCGCCCAGATCGAACTTGACACGATTAACTACGACCCCAAAAAACCGGGGCTGGTGAGCGCCCAGGTCAAGTTGTCGGGCGGTCAGTTTAGCTCGGCGGATAGCAGCAAAGTCGGCGAGAGTCTGGCAATGGGCGGCAGCGTCGAACTAACCGCCCAAGGCGAAACCACCGCGGTCGCCGCCCAGCTCAACGTCAGCGCCGGCGAACTGTTATGGGGAAAATTCTTTGGCGACCTCAAGAGTCAAAAACCGGCGCTGGCGATCGACGCCGAATATTCCCGCGCCAAAGACCGCCTGCAATGCCGCCGCTGCGACCTCACCCTTGCCACTGTAGGGCAGGTGAAACTCACCGGCAGCGTCGAGCAGATTTCCGCGACGCCGCGTCTGCGCCTGCAAGCGCGCGGCGACAATCTGGCGCCGGCCGGGTTTTTCGAATTTTTTCTGCGCGAGACTTTCAACCGCCAGTATCCCTTGCTCGATCAGCTGGTCATCGGCGGCCAGATCGATCTGCAAATGGAGCTCGCCGGCGCCCTCGATGAGCTCGCCGCCAGCGGCAACCTGGCTCTCAAAAGTGGCGCCGTCGGCGCGAAATCTAATGACTGGCAGATCGGCGCGATCAATCTCAATTTGCCGTTTCAAATCAACCTCGGCGCCAAGACCGGTCAGGTCGGCGCCGCGCCCGCTCTCGGCACTCTATCCATCGAACGCGCCAGTTTCGCCAACCAACGACTGGCGCCGATCGCCGGTACGGTTTCGCTGGTGAATAACGCTCTGCGCTTGCACCAGCCCATGCGCCTGGCACTGTTTGGCGGTGAGTTGGAGCTGCGCAATCTGTTCTGGCCAGATATCATCAACGATCCCAAAGCGATGAGCTTCGCCGCCGATACCAAACGATTGCAGTTGCAGCAACTGACCGAGGCGTTCAACTGGCCGCGCTTTAGCGGCCAATTGAACGGCGCTATCGGCGAGATCGAGTCGGCCGGCAACACGCTGCGCAGCCGCGGCGAGTTCCAAGCCGATCTATTTGGCGGTCGGGTGCGCATGAGCAAACTGGAGATCGACAATCCATTTTCCGCCCTGGCGTCGGTCAAACTCAGTGCTAGGGTCGAATCCATCGAGCTCGAACAATTGACCAAGACCTTTGCTTTCGGCCGGATCTCCGGCATCCTGGAAGGCAGCATCGATGAACTGGTGATCACCGACGGCCAACCGTCCGAGTTGCGCGCCGACCTGCATTCGGTGGAGCGCAGCGGCGTCGATCAGCGCATCAGCGTCGATGCGCTCAACAAAATCACCGTGCTCAGCTCGGGCCAGGAAGCCGGCGCGCTCTACGGCGGGCTGGCGGGATTTTTCGATAGTTTTCGTTATAGCAAGTTGGGCTTCAAAGCGACTTTGCGTAACGATCGTCTAACCCTGCGTGGAGTGGAATCCCAGGGCGACAAAGAGCTGTTAGTGGTCGGCAGCTTCTTGCCACCGACGGTCAACATCGTCAGCCACACCCAAAGTATCGCCTTTTCCGAGCTGCTGCGCCGCTTCGAACGGATCAAAACGGACAAACCACAAGTCAAATAAACCGGAGGAAACATGTTGAGACGAACCCTATTTGTAATCACCTTGATCGTCAGCGCCTGCGTGACGGTGAATATTTATTTTCCCGCCGCCGCGGTGGAGCGCGCCGCCGACCAGATCGTCAAAGAAACCTGGGGCGAGCCGTCCAAGTCGGCGCCAGCGCCGGCGCCGCAGAGTAAAAACCGCTTCTCGCCCTGGCGCCTGGCATCACTGAGCTTGGTGGGCGTCGCCCATGCCCAGGAAGCCGACATCAATCTGTCCAATCCGGCGATCCGCGCAATTAAGGATTCCATCAAACTACGCAGTGAGGCGATCAAACCGTTCATGGATCGCGGCAACATCGGCATCGGCGCCGACGGGCTGCTGGCGATCCGCGCAATTGATGGGCTTAACTTAAAGGAGCGGGCCGAGACCAAGCAGCTGGTCGATGCCGAAAACCGCGACCGGGAAAATCTCTACGCCGAGATCGCCAAGGCCAACAACATGGCCAAGGATAGCATTCCCAAGATCAAAGCGATCTTCGCGCGCAGCTGGCTCGAGCAAACCCGGCCAGGCTGGTGGTTGCAAGACAGCCAGGGCAATTGGAAAAGAAAGTAACGAACCGCCGGCTAGCGCGTCCAATAGTGTTAAGGAGAAAAGGTTTTATGGCTAATACCATCGCTGTCAGTGTCCGGCTAGTTTTGACCATCCTAAGCCTGGCGCTGACCGGCATATTTAGCGCGACCCCGGTACAGGCGCAGCCAATCAAAAGTTACGAAACCAGCGCCGAAGTGCCGCTGCGCGAAGGCCCCGGCAACTTTCACAAAGTAATCACCACACTGCCCAAGGGCATCAAGATCAACGTCGTCGGCAAAGAAGGCAACTGGCTCAAGGTCGAGTCCAAGCATGGCGGCAAGCCCGGCTACATAGACGATCAATTCGCCCGTGCCAGCACAACCACAACTACAACCCCGGCAGCGTCATCTCCAACAACCGCCGTGGCCGGCCCCTATCGCACCCTGCGTGAACAAGACCTGCGCGAAAGCCCGAGCGCCAATGCACGGGTGGTCACCCGGCTCCCCGCCGACATCAAAGTCAACGTGACTCGTGCCGAGGGCGAATGGTTAAGAGTGGAATCGAAACGCGGCGGTAAACCGGGGTATATAGAAAAGCGCGATGTCGAACGCTGGCGCGATCGCTGATAGCCCCGCACGACAAATTGAGCGATCCTAAAATTTTGCCTTTTAACTTTTGCCTTTTGATTTTTTTTCCTATCCCTTCCCCAATTCCTGCGACCGGCGCGTCGCATTGACCACCGCGTCCATGACGATGCCGTGGAAACCTTTTTGTTCCATGGCGTAGAGGCCGGCGATGGTGGTACCGCCGGGTGAAGTGACTTCGTCTTTCAATTCACCCAGATGTTTGCCGCTCTCCAACGCCATCTTGGCGGCGCCGTAGACCGTCTGCATGGCGAGTTTGAGGGCGACATCGCGCGCCAAGCCGACCTGCACGCCGCCATCGGCGAGAGCTTCCATGAATAGTAAAACATAGGCCGGGCCGCTGCCGCTGAGACCGGTGACCGCGTCCAAATATTTCTCTTCCACCGGCATGCCGACGCCGAAGCTGTTGAGGATGGCGCCGACTTTTTCCAGATCCTCGGCGGTCGCATGGCTGCCGCCGGCGAATCCCGCCGCGCCGGCGCCGGCGACGCAGGCGATGTTAGGCATGACCCGCACTACCCGCGCGCCTTTTTCCAGGCACGCTTCGATGCGCCCGATGGGCACGCCGGCGGCCACTGAAACTAAGAGTTTTTTGCTACCGAGATTTTTCGCGATCTCTTTGGCCACCGGATCGACGATCTGCGGCTTGACGGCGAGGATAATGATATCGGCAAAATCGCTCAGCGCGCCGTTATCGGCGGTAGCCTTGATGTCGAGTTCCTTGACCGCGAGATCGCGCAACTCCGCGCTAACATCGCTGGCCATCACTTGGTCTTTGCCCGCCAACCCGGCGCGAACGATGCCGCGCATGATCGCCGCGCCGATTTTTCCCGCGCCGACGACGCCGATTTTTTCCTTCAACACTGGCAGCCTCCTGAAGAGTTAAGACGTGGACGCAGCATAAACGCTCAAGACTGTAACTTCAAAGGCGCCACCCAGGTGAAAATAACCGCGACCGGCACAGCGCACGGCTGCCACGATCTCATGGACCCGGCACACTCATGCCGATCCGACATTGAATCCTGTGCGCTCTTTGCGGTTAAAAATCCGCATCCGAAACGCCCGCTAGTACGCCTTGCCGATCAACTGCAACTCGCGCCAAGCGTCGGCGTCCTCCGGGCTAAATGCCAGCACCTGGCGAAATTTCTGTTCAGCTTCCTCCGTCCGGCCGAGTTTGGCGTAGGACTTGCCGAGTTCCATGCGCAGGTCGTTGCGGCGCCGGCGCATGCGCAAAGCAACTTCATAATTTTCCGCCGCCTTGTCCCACATCGACAACTTCGTGTAAGTCGCACCCAACTCGGTAAAGATGGTCGCCGACTCTTCGCCTTTACCCTTGGACCGTTCGAGCAACTGGCGCGCCTCCTGGTAAAATTTACTCGCCTGCGCTTTGTCAGTGGTGCGGTTGCCCTTGGCGGCGGCGAAGCGGCCCAAAGCCAGCAGCACCGCCGGATGGTCCGGCTGTAACTCGCGCGCCGGGATAAACCACTTCTCGGCTTCGGCAAGATCGCCCGAGTGCAGCGCGATGTTGCCAAGACCAAGGTAGGGCAACACCTCTTTCGTGCCCATGTCGATGATCTTTTTGTACACCGCCTTGGCGTCGGGCAGGTAAAACTCATCGCTCATGGCGAGCACATCGGGGATAAACTCAGCGCCCTGCTCCAACGCCACGAACGCCGCCTGGGCGCCTTCGGAGCTCTTGTCCTGCTCCAGGAGGATTTTCATTTTTAGCAATTGGAACTTCGGATTCTTGGGCTCCAAGCGGATCGCTTGTTCCAGCTCGGTCAAAGCCCGGTTGCGCGCCACGCTGGCCAGGTAGGATTGCGCCAGATAAAAATGATGCATCGCCTGGGATACCTGCAACGGACCATTCTTCAGCCAGGGCGGACTATCGACGAGAAACGGCGTCATGATGCGCCGGTTGAGCTCGGTGGTGGCGCGGCGCAGATTCTTGGGCGCGGAAAATTCCAACTCCGCGCCGTCGTCGGTGTTAATCTTGGCGCCCTTGGAAAATTCTACAAAGCCCTCCTTGCCCATGCGGTAAAATCCCTGCACGGCGTAAACATCCGATAGTCCCAGATACTGAAAATCCGAGCGCAACATTTCGTTGCTGTCGAAAATCGCTTTGACCGCCGGGTAATCGAACTTTTGTTCCTTCTTGCTGCCGATCATCAGGAAGTCGCTTTCCTTCATGCTCCATAGTGAAACATGGGGGAAAGCTTCGGAGAAGGTGCGAAACACCATGCGGAAGTCGTCCGGCGACATCGAATAGTTGTGAAACCACTGGGCGAAGATGCCGTCGTCTTTGATCTTCGATTTGACGACTTGGTAGAACTCGCGGGTGTAAAGGTTGGCGATGCCGGCGATCCAGGGATTGGACGGTTCGGCGGTGATGACATCGTAATATTTCGGCGTGGCGAGAATATAGTTGCGCCCGTCGGTGGGGATCACCCGCACCCGCTTGTCCTCCAGGACGCTCGAGTGGCGCGAATGGCGCGCGTTGCGGTAGAGCCGGTCGATCATGCCGCGGTAGTCCTTGTCCTCCGAGCGGTTCATCAACTCGGTGCGCACTCCCGCGCTCATGACGCCCTTATAATAGAGGCGCTTTTCCGCCGCATTGTACCATACCCGGCTCTTGCTATCGTCGGGCGGGAAGCCGACGCCGGCGGGGAATTTATCGACGCGCACCGACTGGCGGTCGAAAAACTTGCTAGCCTCGATCATCGTTGGCTCGATCTCGATGACTTCGATATCCTTGAGTGACTGAAAGGTCGCCAGCGCCTTGGCCGACATGCCGCTGCCCAATCCTATGGTCAACGCGGTCTCGGCCTTAGGGTGTAGCAACATCGCGATATAGCTGGTCATTAACTGGCTCAATGCGTCGCCGTAGGAACCGTCGATCTTGCCGTTGGATTTGAAATAGATGTAATCGCTGCCGAGAATCTTATGCACGCTCACCGTGGTGGTCAGCCCCTCGCGGTAAAACAGCACCTCGTCGCGCTTCATCTCCTCGACGCGCAGGGAATCGCTCGGCAGCGCTTCGTAGCGATCGTTGTAAATTGTCACGCCGCTGGTCAGCACGTTGGGATCCCAACGCTTGACCTTGAATGGAATAATGGCGGCGAGCACCAAGACCGCGAGACCAAGCCCATAGCGGGGCAAAAAGCCCAGCCGCCCGTCGCTGACAATCAGCCAACAGCCGATCGCCAAGTTCATCACCACGCCAAAGATGATCGTATTCTGCACGCCGATGTTGGGGATCAAGAGAAAGCCGCCGGCGAAGGCGCCGAGGACGGCGCCGACCGTATTGGCGGCGTAGGAACTGCCAACGCCGCTGCCGACCCGGTACAAGCTCTGGGTGAACAGCCGCGCCACCAGCGGAAAGGTCATGCCCAGGAGAATCGTCGGCACAAACATCACCAGCGCCGACAGAAAGATCTGCAAGTAGAGAAAGACCGTGAAGGTATCGCCGAAACCATGGAGCAACCGGACAAAGATCAGCGGCAACTTTTCGAACAATGGAATGGTCGCCAGCGCCGACAAGCCGACCCACAACTCGACCAAGCCGAAGGTGCTCAAACGCGCCTCGCGGTTGCCGAGCACCCGGGCGTAAATAAACCCGCCCAAGGCCAGACCGATGAGAAAGGTCACCAGCATGGTCGAGAACGAATAGATCGAGCTGCCGATGACCAGCGTCAGCGAGCGCGTCCAAGCATTTTCATAAACCAACGAGGCGAAACCGGAGAGCGCGAAGGAACCGAGCAACACCCAGTCGAGATAGGTCGAGCCCTGCGCCGCCGTCTGCGCCGCGTCTTGGCTGCGCGCTTCCACCTCGGCCTCCTCGGCCGCCGGCTCGGGGTCGCGCACACGATCGACGATCAGAATGACCACGGCGATCACCATGTTGACGCCGGCGGCGACATACACAGTGGTGCGCATGCCGTACACCGGAATCAGATAAAATCCGCCCAGGGCGCAGCCGATCACCGCGCCCAGGGTGTTGGTCGCGTAAAGATCGCCGACGCGCTGGCCGAATTGCGCAAAACTGCGCACGAAGAAGCGGCTCAACACCGGCAAGGTCGCGCCCATCAATAGAGTCGGGAAAACCAGCAGAACGAAAGAGAGGAAAAACAAGAATAAATTGAATAGGAAGGGCTGGCTTTCATTGAGCGAGAAGATCGGCGAATAAACTTTTTGCGCGCCGGCAAAGAAAAACGGCACGAGAAATCCGTAGACGCCGACGCCGGCTTCCAACAGACCATATAATAGGAAATCGTTTTTACCGCGGTCGGCGATCTTGCCGAACCAGTAACTGCCGATGGCCAAACCGGCCATGAACGCGGACAGCACGGTGGCGATGGCGTAGGTGGTGTTGCCGAAAATCTGCGACAACATGCGCGTCCAGACAACTTGGTAAATCAATCCGGCGGCGCCTGAGAAAAAGAAACAAAACAGGCCGACGAGCAAGAGCCAGTCTTGCTTGGAACGCGGAACGCCAACGGTCATAAACTCTCCTCAATAGCGGCGGCAATAATAATCGATAATCCCAGCACAGATAGCAGGCCGTCTGTTAACTGTAAAGTCGCGAATGCGCCCAGTGTTGTAGCAAAGTGAATCTGTCAGGGTCTAACGGCAACGTGAATATGTCAGGGTGGAAGGATGAGAACCCTGACGATGAGAGACGAGAAACGACTAGACATCATACAACGATCGTTACGTAATGAGCTGACGATGGTGGAAGCC
>CAMDBU010000167.1 GCA_945889495.1 Syntrophobacter sp. SbD2
TCGCCGCGATTCAAGCCTATGTCGACTATCACAACGATCATCCCAACCCCTTTGTCTGGACCGCCAAAGCTGAAGACATTATTGCCAAATATCGTCGTGCCAAGGCGGTCCTTAATAAACTCCAAACAGCTTGAGACACTACACTAGCGCATCAGCATGTCAACGACGGCCAGGAGACGGCGCAACTAATTTCCGTCTGGTCGCGCCAGCCGGGCCATGAACTGTTGGGCGGTATCGAGCAGATTGGCAACGCTTCGGATTGGCGAGGTGCGGCGTGATGCAGAGAATTGTCGCGGCGATGGTACTTTTGCTTTTCCAGCAGGTGGGCAACGCCAGCGCGCAGCTGGCGCCGATCCGGATCGCCTACGCGACTACGTCGGGCATTCGCTTGCCCTTGTGGATCGCCGAGGAGGCGAAGCTCTACGAAAAATATGGTCTTGACGCCACGCTGATTCACATTCCTTCCGGCAACACGGCGATCAGCGCGCTGGTGAGCGGCGAGGTCGACATCATCAGCGGCTCCGGTTCGGCGACCATCGTCGCCGCCGGCCGCGGCTTGCCGGTGGTGATCGTTGGCAGTTTCGGCAGCACGAGCTATAAACTGGTCGCCAACCCCGGCGTCTTCGATCTGCGCGGTAAAGTCGTTGGCACCAGCCGCATCGGCAGCACCACCGATTTCGGTTTGCGCCGCGCCCTAATGCGCCTCGGTTTGACGCCGGACAAGGATGTAAAGATTCTCGCCACCGGCCTTGGCGAGGCCGACAAGCGCATCATGCTGATGCTCCAAGGGCGCATGGACGCGACCATCGGCAGCCCGGAGAGTATCCTCGCCGCCGAAACCCAAGCCAAAGTTAAGCTCGAAACTCTCGCCGACCTCGACGAGATGAAGATTTATAATACCGTCGGCGATCTGTCGACGCGCAGCGATGTTTTGAAAAACCGCCGCGACCTCTTGCGGCAATTCTTCATGGCCTGCTCCGAGGCGATCGCCATCGGCAAGAAAAATAAACCGCTGGTGCTGAAGATCATCGGCAAACAGATGAAAGTCACCGATCGCAAACGGCTCGAGGTGGTCTACGACGCGTCGTTGGGCGTCATGCCGAGCAAACCCTACGCCCGCGAGGAAGCGGTGCAGCTGGAGCTCGAAAGCATCGCCTTCACCGACGCCACGTTCAAAAACAAAAAGCCCGGCGACTTCATGGACAGCAGCATCGTCGCCGAACTCGACCGTAGGGGGTTTTTCGCGCAGTTGCAGTAAAGAGTAATGGTTGCGTGGATCGGAATCGGAAATTCACCACAGAGGGCACAGAGATCACAGAGTGGAAGGGTCGGAGTCGGAGTGTTGCCGCAAAGAACGCAAAGGGGCGCAAAAGGGAAGCGGAATTACCTCTGTGAACTCTGTGTTCTCTGTGGTGAAAAGGATTTTAGAGAAAACCGTGAAGTGGCGGGAGCCAGTGCCATGGCAATTAGAAAACTTCAACTTCTAACAACCCTATCCGGCTTGATCTTTTGCTTGATCGTTTTCGGCCCGCGCGTTTACGCCGCAACGGTGGAAGAGCAACTTGACCAGCTCAATCGAATGCCGGAGAAAGGTCGCCTGGAGCTGCTCGAGAAAGAGGCGCGCCGCGAGGGGGAACTGATCTGGTACGCGGCGATGGCGAGCGACCGGGCCGGCGAGCTGATTAAAGTCTTCGAGGCCAAGTATCCTTACTTGAAAGTGCGCTTTCAGCCGGGCGGCGCGGGGCGGCAGTTGGAGCAGCTGCTGGTCGAACACCGCACCAAGAAACACCGCGCCGATATCATCAACACTCGGCGTTCCTATGTCGCCGTGATGGCCAAGGCGGGGGCGGTGGCGCGCTATCGCACGCCGTTGCGGGCGGCGCTGCGCGACGGCTTCACCGACAAGGAAGGCTGCATCAACGGCATCTACGCCCAGCCGCGGGTGTTTTTGTTCAACAACCAAGCGGTGGCGCGGGACAAGGCGCCGCAATCCTTCGACGATCTGCTCGAGTCGCGCTGGAAAGATAAGCTCGGCATGGATAACACGGACTACGATTGGCTGGCGTCGATCATGGACTACTACGGCGCACCAAAGGGCTCGAATACGCCGGCAAGCTGGCCAAGCAGCAGCTTAACTTCCGGCGCGGCCGACGTTGTTAGCGCAGCTCGCAGTGGCCGGCGAGTTTCCCATGGTTATCGATGCGTTCCGAGAAGAAGTGATGCAGATGCGCAATGCCAAAGCGCCGGTGGATTTTATCTTCTCCGAACCCTTCGTGGCGGTGAAGACGCCGACCACGGTTTCAATATCCGCCGGCGCGCCCCCTCCCCACTCGGCGGCGTTGTTCGTCGATTTTCTGTTGTCCAAGGCGGGGCCGGATTTGCTGGCCAGCTAGGGGCGCTGGGCGAGCCGCAAGGACACCAGCTATTTCGCCGATGTGAAGGGCAAAAATCCAGATCGCTTTCGCCGAGTGGGATGACAAGCAGCCCGAGCTGATCAAGCGTTACAACGGCGTATTCGGCCTCAAGTAAAGCGCGCCACCGCGAATCATCGGTCATCCGTGCCATGGGCGATGGCAATTCGCGGCATTGCCGGAATTCGTGAGCCCCGACCTGTCACCGCTAACGCTGACGGAGCTGGCGGTAACCGCGGCGAATTACCAGACTGAGCGAGTTTTTACCTGACACCGAAGCGACCGCATGGTTGGCATGGGAGCTGCTCTATACCGCCGCGGAGCGGGATAGATGGCGTATAAAGTTCTACTGATCGACGACAATACCGACTGCCGCGAGCTATTTGGCATGATGATTCGACATCTCGGCTTCGAGGTGTTGCACGCCGACGACGGCGAATTGGGCGTGCAGAAAGCGCTGAGCGCCCAGCCCGATCTAATTTTCATGGACCTCGGCATGCCCAACATGAGCGGCATGGAAGCGATGAGCTGCCTAAAAGCTAGCGCGGTGACGAAAGATACTCCGATTGTAATCTGTACCGCCTGGATCGATGAGCGCTGCCGTGAGTCGGCGCTAAAACTGGGCGCCCAGGAAATTGTCATCAAGCCAATAGCGATCGATCTCTTGCAACGAGTGCTATTGCGTTACCTGCCGACGCCCACCGCCGCCATCGACGTGCAGTAGCTGCGCTACGCCCGGCCAATTGCGGCGAGCCAAAATTCCGCACTGATTCCGCCCGCTATCTTGACAACGGTTCGGCCGATCAGTTAGGTCTACAAAAGTAGCCAATCACTTTTAACTTAAATCGCTCCGCAGCGGCCCTGGGCGCATTCGATTGCGTGCCTCGGCGGCCGGCGGACAGGAGGAATGATCATGACCCCACAGGAATGGCGCCAACAGTTGGGCGAGTGCGTGCGCGACTTGTTTCGCTCGCCGGAGATGGAGCAATTTTACAAAACTAAAATGACCCAAAAGCGGGCGCAGATTTATCTCTTGCAGCTGAGTCTGTACGTGCGCAAGCGGCGCGACTTTTGGCCGCAAGTAGCGGCCAACTGCCCGGAGTTCGACGTCAAGCAGCGCATCATGTCCCATGAATACGAAGAACTGATCGAAGACGAGCACTCCAAGCATGGCCATCTGGACCTGATCTTTCGCCAGGGCAAGGAAGTCGGCCTGAGCGTTCAGGATATCATCGACGCCGAGCCGCTGCCGACCACCACATCGGCGGTCTACGCCTGGTGGTGGCTGGCGCGCACGCGCAGCTGGCAAGAATCGGTGGCGGCTTCGACCATCGCCGAATGGACCAACGACGACCGCTTGTTGGGCGATCTCGGCGGCGGCAACTGTACCCAGCTGTATAAATCGTGGAAACGCGATCTCAACTTGAGCGACGCGCAGATGCCCAACTTCACCGCCCATAGCAAGGCGGACGTGAAACACTCCGACATGTTCATCGATGTATTAGAAAAGTACGTCCAGCCTGGCCGCGAGCAAGACGTGCTTAAGACCGCCAAGGAGTCGATGGATATCCACCGCGCCTACTTCGGCGGCATGGCCCAGGCGATGGAGAAGGCGTCGTAAGTTTATTTGTTTGCGCCGGGTTTATTGAAAGAAATTATTCACCACGAAGACATGGTTCGACGGAGCTCACCACAGGCTCCGGACACGAAGTTCGGAATCTTATCTTTCCGAAACCTTCGTGACCTTCGTGTCTTCGTGGTGAGAAAAGCATTCTCAATCGGCATTGACAGCCGATAGTTACTGGGAACCGCCATGAAGCTCGAAGAACTCGATAGCCAACTGGAAAAAAATCAGCTCTCGGGTTTTTGGCGCACCCGAGTGCCGTCACATACTACCGAGCTGCCCTACCTGTGGAAGTGGGAGCCGCTGCTCGACGGCTTGCTCAAGGCGAGCGAGACCATCGGCATCGATCAAGCTGAGCGGCGGGCGATTCGGCTCGTCAGTCCGCACCTGCCGATCAAGTCGACCTCGCACACGCTGCAAATTACCTTTTCCATCGTCAATCCCGGCGAAGTCGCCAAGGCCCATCGCCATAACATGGCGGCGATCCGCTTCGTGGTCCAGGGCAAGGGCGCTTATACCGCGGTGGACGGCGAAAAGTTTTTCATGGAAGAGGGCGATTTGGTTTTGACGCCCAATTGGACGTGGCATGACCATCACAACGAGTCGGAAGATCCGATCATCTGGCTTGACGGTTTGGACGGGCCGCTGATTCAGTCATTGAACGTGTTGTTCTTCGAAGATTTGGAAAAGCCCGAGCAAGAAATCACCCGCCAGACCGGCGAGTCTTTGGCGCGCATGGGCTTCGCGCGCACGCCCAAGCAAGATGCGGTGCACCGGCGCGGCACGCCGTTCCGTTACGCGTTTAAAGACACTTACAAAGCGCTCAAGGCCATGGGGCCGGCGGACCGTGATCCTTACGACGGCACGCTTTTGCGCTACATCAATCCGGCTACGGGCGGTTACACTTATCCGACCATGTCCTGCGAGATTCAGCTGTTCAATGGCAAAGAAACGACCCAGTCGCACCGCCACACCAGCGCGGCGCTGTACCATGTGGTCAGAGGGCAGGGACGCACCAAGGTTGGGGATAGCTATCTCGAATGGCGTAAGGGCGACACCTTCACCGTACCGCTGTGGCAATGGCATAACCATGAAAATCTCGGCAACGACGAAGCGATTCTGTTTTCTCTGAGCGACCGGCCGGTGATGGAAGCGCTGCAACTTTATCGCGAAGAGGCGGGGAGTTAGTATCGCAGTTGGTCGGACGTCGGAATTTTCACCACAGAGGACACAGAGATCACAGAGTAGGAAATCGGAATCAGATTTATTAAACGCAAAGAACGCAAAAAAGAATCGTGATTGGTAGGGGCGGGTTTTAAACCCGCCCTCTTGGTTTTTATTATGGCACCACCAACTAAAATTCGTCTCGCCAGCCGCGCCTATGACGGCGTGTTGCCGATATTGCGCGGGCAGATGCAGATTCCTGGCTTTGAGTTCGACATCACCGAGACCGAGGATGTGCCGGGGATGTTCGCCGGCATGTACAAAGGTTTGTATGACGTTTCCGAGATGTCGCTGGGCGAGTTGATCTCCTACACCTCGCGCGGCAAGGCCGAGTTCGTGGCGATCCCGGTGTTTCCGTCGCGCATGTTCCGCCATGGGTTTATTTTTTGCCGGAAGGATTCGGGCATCACCCTGCCGGCGCAATTGAGCGGGCGCCGCATCGGCTTTCTCCGCTGGGTGCAGACCGCGGCGATCTGGATGCGCGGCATGCTGGTCGACGAGTATGGTGTGTCGGCTAAAGACTCCGAGTGGTACGTCGCATCCATGCACCACTGGGACGATCACGATCCCGGCGCCACCGTGGTGCCGCGCGACGGCTCGGCGATCCGCATGATCGAAAACCGCGGCAAGAACACTTCCGAGCGCGCTTGCTTCGCGCTGTTCGACGGCCAAGTCGATGCCCTGGGCGTCACCGAGTCGCAGTTGCCTACACTGCTAGCGAATCCCAATGTGAAACGGCTCTTTGAAAATCCCCGCGAAGTGGAAGCTAGCTATTTCCGCAGCTGCAAGATCTTGCCGATCATGCATGTGCTGGCGGTGCAGAAGCCTTTAATCGATCGCCATCCCGAACTGCCGGCGCAATTATTTCGCCTTTACAGCGACGCCAAACGCTGGGCGCAGCGCTGGCGCCAGGCGATCCCTAGCTTGGTCGAGGCCTGGCCCAACCATTATCTCGACGACGAGCGGGAGATTTTTCACAGCGATCCCTGGGCCTACGGCCTGGAGGCCAATCGCCATGTGCTGGAAAAGTTTTTCGCCTACTGCCATGACCAGGGCATCTCCGGCCGCGCCATCGCCATCGAAGAGATTTTTCATCCGAGCACGCTCAAATTGAGCGAATAGCTTTCACCCAGTGCAAAGGAGTTTCCATGGCCACCCCGTCCGCGATCAATAGCAATGCCAACGGCAACATCGACCTGCGCGATTGGCTCAAAGAGGTCAAGCGGCTGGAGCAGTTGGAGACCATTTCCGGCGCCCATTGGGATTTGGAGCTGGGCGCGCTGACGGAAATAATTCTCGAGCGCATGGCCACGCCGCCGGCGGTGATTTTCGACAATGTCCCTGGGTCGGAGCCCAACTGCCGGGTGTTGGTCAATATGTTGGAGACCCTGGAGCGCACCGCGCTGACGCTCAACATGCCGCTCGATTTGAAAATCATTCCGCTGATCGACGCCCTGCGCGGGCGCTTGCGCGCCATGCAGCCGATGCCGGCCAAAGTCGTGACCACCGGGCCGGTGTTTGAAAACGTTCTCCATGGCGATCAGATCGATCTGACCAAGTTCCCGGTGCCGCGCTGGCATGCCGGCGACGGCGGCCGGTATCTCGGCACGGCGCACTTGGTGGTCACCCGCGATCCCGAGACCAACGTCGAAAACATCGGCTGCTACCGGGTCATGCTCCAGGACAAGGACAAGGTCGGTTTGTACATCTCACCCGGTAAGCATGGCAAGATTCACTACGAGAAGGCGATGAAGGCGGGCAAAACTTTCCCGGTGGTGATGGCCTTTGGCCAACATCCGATTCTCTATATCGCCGCCTCCCAGGCGGTGCCCTTCGGCGTCAGCGAGTATGATTGGGCGGGCGGTCTGATGGGCCAGCCGATCGAGGTGATCGAGGGGCCGGTGACCGGTCTGCGTTTTCCGGCCAACGCCGAGATCGTCATCGAAGGCGAGATCGTCCCCGGCGAGTCCATGCAGGAAGGGCCCTTCGGCGAATGGCCCGGCTACTACGCCAGCGCCCAGCGCGCCGAGCCGTTTGTGCGGGTCAAGGCTTTGTACCATCGCAACGACCCGATCATCACCGGCGCGGCGCCGTTCAAGCCGACGATTCATGGTATGTACCGTTCCTGTTTGCGCGCCGCCACCGTGTGGAACGGCATGGAGCAAGCCGGCGTTCCCGATATCAAAGCGGTTTACCTGCCGCCGCCGGCGCAGCGCTTCATGATCGTCGTCGCGATCACCCAGCGCTATCCGGGTCACGCCAAGCAGGCGGCGTTGGTCGCCAGCCAATGCCATGCCGGCGCTTATCTGGGCCGCTATGTGGTGGTGGTCGACGATGACATCGACATCACCAATACCGATGAAGTCCTGTGGGCGATCTGCACGCGCAGCGATCCGGCGACCTCAGTAGACCTACTGCGGCGCTGCTGGAGCGGTCCGCTCGACCCGATCATCCCGCCCGGGCAAAAGGGCTTCAACTCGCGCATGATCATCGAAGCGGTGCGTCCCTGGGAATGGCGCGACAAGTTCCCCGCCACCAGTGCCATCACTGACGAGACCCGTCATTTGTACTCGTCAAAATGGCAGAGCCAGTTGGCCCAGGTCCAGGCGCGTCACACCCAGGCGCGCTATCGCGGCGATTGAGCGCGCTATTCGCATAGCATCGCACCACGGAATACCGCGTAGTCACTTGCCCCGCCGGCGACTTGCGCCGAACGCGTGGCCGCGCCCAAATTGCCTTGCGCTTGCGCTAAAGCGCGCAGGGAGTGGGCGAAAAGCGCATTGAATGAGCAATATTGTCCATGATTGCTGAACACTCCGGTCCTCAACGAAGCTCGCGTTGTTGGGGAATTCTTTGGAAATATCAGGCTTTATCCGTCCTTAGCAGGGTCAATAGGCAATTGGCATGAGTCGTGCTCATGTTAGACCCTGACAAGAAGTGCCTATGGTATTTCGACAAAGGAAAGGGAGAAAATCGTGATGGAAGAAATAATGACACCTTCGGAAGTAGCTGCGCTGCTGAAGATTCACTTGAAGACGGTCTATAAGCTCGCCGAAAAGGGCGTGATTCCCGGCAACCGCATCGGCCGCAGCTGGCGTTTTAGCCGTGGCGATGTGTTGGAATTGGTTTCGACCAAGTCGATGAGTCTTGGCGATAGCGCCGATGGCGAGATGAAGATAGCGGTCAACGGCAAATAGCCGCGCCCTAGATTCCCGCCAACTTGCTCGATGGATCAAGATCCAATCAAGCAACTGCAAAGTTTTTTGGACCAACGTGGCAATGTGCTGGAAAAGATCTCCAGCATTCACTCCACGCTTGGATCCCTACGAGGCGACCCGCAGTCCTCGTTGACTTCGCAGTCTGCTGCCGAAATTCCGTCTACTGCCACCACCGTAGTTGACGCCCACTACCAGCGTTTGCTGCAAGCGCTGCAGGAAATGCAGGGGCAAATCGAGCAACGAGTACGCCCTGCCGTGCAACTGGTGGTGCAAAGCCAAGTCGATCAGCTACGCGGCCAGAGCGATGAAAAAATCGCCGCCCTGCGCGACTGCTTGGGCGAGATCGACCGCAGCGTCCTACAGTGTCTCGCCGGCTTGGATGAATATCAAAAACGCTACGCCGACTTGGATACCCTCAACAAAAACTTGGCCGGCCTCGGTGTCGCGCCAGCCCCCCTCCCCGACAAAATCTCCGTGGATTCTTTGACTGAAACCCTGAGTGCCCGGTTGACTCACCTGAGTCAAAAGCGCGGCGGGTAATTGTCCCGACTCCTTGGTGCGCCCGATCCGCAGCCAAAGTTTTCTTTCGACCGCGTTACAAACTAACCGGACTTCGCGGGTTCGCGCGAGTAGCGCCTTGGAGAATTTTGCCTCGATGCAAATGATCGGGTTCCATGTGCCCACTACCGACGGTCGCGAGCTGATCCTGACCCGCACCACTCAGCCCGAGCCCGAACTGTTGGACTCGGGACGAGTCGCGTCGAGATCAGCGAGCCGGTTCAGATCGGTGGGCGCAAAGACGCTTGGCGTCGAGCTATTTGGCGCCAGCCGCCAACTGTGGCGCCGGCATCGCCTTATCGGGATGCAGGCGATTCCATTCCTCCACCGTCGGCAAAATTCGCCATTGGCCAAAGTCGCGCTGCACCACTGAAAATTTATTGTCCTTCCATTGGGCCATGGTGCCGTCGCCGCAGTCGTTGGGCGCTGGGAAGGCGATGGTGGCGGCGGTGAATAGGTCATTCAAGCCGAGCAGTGCGAAGAATAAATCGCCCAGCCGTTCGTTGGCCTCGCTGGTGCCGTTGATAATGTTATCGATGTGCCGACACTCATGGGCGAGTATGTACGGGTTATTGACTGAGTAGGCGGTCATGCTGGCCGGTTTGACGCAACCCATGACGGTGGGCAGGGTCTCGCACTCGCGCACCACGGTGGCTTGGTCGGCGATGTTGACGAACCAGCCTTTGTAGACAAAGCCGCGCTGGGGATTATGCCACCACAAGGGCGAGGTGCAGCCTGACAGTGACATCGCCATGATTAAGGTCGTGAGGGCGGCGGCGATTCTGTTGGTCCGAGGATGTGGTTTGTCCATGATTCGATCTCCGATCTGGTTTGCGTCCAAGGTGTGTGCGCGCGTTTAATAATCGATCAGCAGCGTCACTCTGGGCTCGCGCTCGGCCACTTCGCCTGCGCCGCTAGGAATGCCGGTCGATACCAACAGCCGGCTGTTCATCGGAACAATGCCCCAACGGGTGATGTTTCTTTCTGGGGTACCGATCTTGTCGAGCGCGCCGGTGGGGAAATTTTCTCCGCCGTCGGCGGTCCGGGAAATGATTTCGATTTTCGCTTCACTGCCGGAACCGCTTTCGATGCTCACTCTCATGGTGTCGACGCTGCCAGGGTGCTGGGTGCAGTGGGAGGTTAGAATAGCCCGTTGGTTAAGGCTTTCTTGGAGCGGTGGCGCGGTAAAATCGCCGGCCGCGCCATTATTCACACCGATGCGGCAGCTAGTCACCACCCGGGCGGTGACTTTGAATTGCGCCGCCACAGAGCCGGCGTGGAGCCCATCGAGCCGCACCAGCAAGGCCAACGCGCAGATCAGCTGGACGACGAGCCTGGCGCCAGCGCTATGTTTAATCGGTCTGTTAAAATTTACCCAGGCGGCCATCTCTAGTAGATATCGCCGCGCTTGGGCGTAACTTAAGTTCGCCTGCCAACGATGCGGGCGAAGCTTGGCGAGCCTAGCCGAGCGCGAGGCAAGGAATAATCCGGTCGATACCGGGGATGGTTATGGGAAATGCTTGAAGCGGCGAGGCGCCGGCTTAGGCCTGGATCAAACCGATGCGGATGGCATGGCGCACCAGTCCGGCGGTTTCGTGGAGGTCGAGCTTCTTCATCAAGTTGGAGCGATGAGATTCGACGGTTTTGACGCTCATGTCGAGCCGCTGGGCGACTTCTTTATTGCTCATGCCCTCGGCGACCAGTTGTAAAATCTGCCGTTCCCGCTGGGTCAGGGGATCGGCCTTGCTGGTGCCCTTGGCCAACGCGGCGTTGACCACCGACTCCGAGATACCGGGGCTCAAATAAATCTCCCCTTGCAGGGTGGCCTTGATCGCCTGTACCAAATCGGCGGTAGCTTGGGTCTTGACCACGTAGCCGCGCACGCCAGCGCGCAGCGCTTCGAGGGCGTACTGCTCTTCCTTATGCATGGTCAGCAGGATGACTTTGGTGCGCGGGCAGGCTTTTTGGATTTGCCGCGCCGCGTCGATGCCGTTGAGCAGCGGCATGGCGATGTCGACCACCGCCACGTCGGGTGCCAGGGTCGTCGCCAACTCCACCGCTTCCAAACCGTTGGCGGCTTCGGCGGCGATTTCGAATCCTTCGTTAACCAGCAGGGTTTTTAGCCCGGAGCGGACTACCGCGTGATCGTCGGCGAGTAACACTTGGATCGGCATCGATTAATTCCTAAGGATTTTCCATGCGCTGTTCACATGCCATTCCGTTGGCTGAACCTTGCTAGTGGATTGATACGATACTCCTGGCGCGGCGTCAAATACATTCTACTTTTTCCATCGCTGTCAGTCGCTGTCAACATCGGTCGCCGGCGCGCACTGGCGATCACCCGGCGCTCCAGCGCTCAGGCCACGCCTGGCGGGCTCGCTGCGGTTGACTCGCCGATGCGGTGATTGTCGAGCGCGGGAGTGGAGAGCGCGAGGCAAGGTCAGGTTGATCGTCTAGTAGTTTTTCTTCGGCGCGGCGAATTCATTCTGGCGCGGGCGCGGCGGCGGAGCTGCGAGACGCGCCTGGTTCGATGCTCTGGATGCTTGCCGATCGGCGCCAAAGGCGGCATCGAGTTCTTTGTCCCACTGCCGATTGTCGCATTGCGTGCGTACTCGCGTGATCAAGTCGTCGATGTTAACGGGTTTAGCCAAAAAGTCGCTGACGCCGAGAGCCATGGCGGCGGCGCGGGTGGCCAGATCGTCTTTGGCGGTTAGTAAGATGACCGGTAGGCCGGGGCGCCGTTGCTTCAACTCCCGGCACGCCGTTAACAGCCCGTGGTGAAAGTCGAGAATAAAGTGGGTGATCCGTGGTGATGAAGATCGACACTAACGACATAACGTACTAAAGTTTTCTGCATGGCGATGGGAAAACGAAGACACGAAGAGCAGCGAGGGATGTGGGTTGCGGTGAGCGAGC
>CAMDBU010000168.1 GCA_945889495.1 Syntrophobacter sp. SbD2
TACGCCCTGCGCACCTGCGCTCGACTGGTTAACCGCCGCCGACTCAGGCAGCGTTGCAAACAACATGGATTGTTCGTTCATCGAAAAACGATCTCACACCAACCCCTGTTTGGCGAGCGCTCGTAATCGATTTCTTCACA
The DNA here is from genome assembly GCA_945889495.1 of Syntrophobacter sp. SbD2. Classification (GTDB taxonomy): domain Bacteria; phylum Desulfobacterota; class Binatia; order UBA9968; family UBA9968; genus DP-20. The sequence continues at coordinate 141 of CAMDBU010000168.1, forward strand.
AACTCTGAGGAGTAAGGAGTTCTCGGATTCCGGATTCTTCGCTCCTGACTACTTACTCCTCACTCCTTACTGTCAGAGCCCGCACCCGGTTGCCGCGGATCGGTCCGTCGATATAGGATCGGTTCCCATGTGGCTAGATTGGCTTCTTAAATTCAAAGTATTCGAACCGCTGCGCCATCCGCAATATCGCTTGCTGTGGATTAGCCATGTGTTCTCGGCCATGGGCACCTGGATGGATCAGGTGTCGCGCGGCTGGCTGATCTATGAGCTGACCAACTCGTCGTTGCAGCTGGGTTTGGTGCGCGGCGTGCAAGCGCTGCCGATCTTACTCCTCTCGCCCATCGCCGGCAGCACCGCCGACCGCTATTCGCGCAAGTCGCAGGTCATGGTGGCGTTGGTGGTGGACGCGTTTTTCTATGGCCTGTTGGCGCTGATGATTTTTACTCAGACCGTCGAGCCCTGGCATGTTTATGTCAGCGCCGTGTGCATGGCGTCGGTGTGGACCTTTCAGCAGCCGTCGCGCGCCGCCATGGTGTCGGACGCGGTGCCGCCCGAATCGCTCACCAACGCCATCGGCCTCAACGCCATGATGTTCAACGTCGCGCGCATCACCGGCCCGGCGCTGGCCGGCCTGATCATCGCCGGCTGGAGTAGCGGCGGCGCCTACGCGGTGCAAGCGCTGTTCTATGTTCTCGCCGCGATCTGGAACCTCAAGCTGCGCGACGATCCGATTGAATCGTCCAGCGCCGATGGCCATGGTGACGAAGGATTTGTTCAAAGCATCGTCGAGGGCTGGAAGTTCAGCTGGCAAAACGTCGAAGTGCGCACCGGCTTGCTAGTCGTGATCTGGGCGTCCTTGTTCATCATCCCGTTCAATACATTACTGCCGGTGTTCGCCCGCGATGTGCTCGGCGTCGGCGCCCGCGGCCAGGGGTTGCTGCTCACCGCCATGGGCGTCGGCGCGCTCACGAGTTCCGTGTTGATCGCTACCGTCGGCGACCGCATGCCGCGCGGCATTCTGATGATCGGCGGCGTCGGTGTCTACGGCTTGTTGGTCGTGCTGTTCGCCATGTCGACCTGGTTCGAGTTGTCGATGGTGCTGATGGCGGTGATGGGGCTCTGCCATGTCGCCTCCCACGCACTGGTACAGACCGTGATTCAAGCCTACTCGCCGCGCGAGTTTCGCGGCCGCACCATGGCGCTGTTTCACCAGACCCATGTGATCTTGATGGCCGGCGGTTTGATCATCGGCGCGCTCGCCTCGGCCATCGGCGCCCAATGGGCCGCCGCGCTTATGAGCGTGATCGGCTCGCTGTGCATGCTCGCCCTTTATCTCTTCAGCCCGGCGGCGCGGCGGATTCGCTAACGCGCGAGTGGTTTCTCCCCGCCGCTGTCAAAGTTTCGACGGCGCGCCGCTGACCTGGTTGAGGTTCGTGCGCGCGCCATTAAAGTTGTCCTCCCGCGCACCGATTGAATTAAGTAAGAGCGGAGGCGACACAATGGACGGGCAAAATCGCATACTGAAAAAATGGTTGAGCCGGGGACGAGCGGATGGCGTGGAGATTAGCTACTCGCGGCTGCTCCGTGTCATCGGCCAGGAACTTGAAGCCAAGGGAATCGCCACCTGCTGCCTGTGGACGGAGCGCGATCGCTTCGATGTCATCGGGCTTCGCACTGGCGGCGCCGTGGAAGCTAGCTTCTGGCAGCGGCTCAGGGCGAAGCAGCCGGCACCGGGTTACGCCACCGTCGAGCTCAACTATTCCATCGAAGCGTTGCTGCGTTTGGACGAGCTCAATCAGGCCAAACGCACGCTCGCTATACCGCGCTCTGACTTCCGGACCCTGTCCGAGCAGCTGCGCACCATCGGCGCGGTGGTCGATCGGCGCGCCGGCCAACTGATCCGCCTCGAGCGCGTCGCCCATGAAGGCATGATCGCGTCGCTCGCCGTGCAATACCAAATGGCCACCGGCGAGCTGATGACCGAAGAGTTTAGCGCCCCTAGCCTGTACGATTTCTCGGTGCAGATCTTCATGATGGAAAAGCGCCGCATGCAAAACCGCGCGTCGGTATCGCGGGCGGCGTAGCTGGCAGCGGCGGAGTCGCAACCCATTGGGAAAGAGTTTTTCACCACGAAGGCACGAAGGGTTCGGATGATTTATTTTCCCAACTTCGTGATCTTCGTGTCCTTCGTGGTGAGATAGAACTGTCATCTCCGTCCAACGTGTGTCCCAAGTGATTCAGTGAGCCCGAGATCTCTCGCTTCGTTCGAGATGACAACTGGAATTCTCCGCTGTCATTTCGAGCGCAGCGAGAAATCTCTCTTGGCATGACGCCGCGATTGCGCCACGACCGCTAGACGGAAGGATTTGGCCCATGTTATAGCGGGACATCATGTCTCGTTGCTCGCCTTGCTGGAGTCCGTCCTGAGTTCGCTTCCCGACGATAAGAAAAATCTTGGCGGCTCGCTTGATGGTGAGGCCGCGTCCGGCGTGGCGCCGTCCAGCCGTCGCCCATGGGCCTGGTTGACCGAGCATCGCGCGGCGCAGGTGTTGCGCTACCGCGATTTCCGCCTGCTCTGGTTCGGCCATGTGTTCGGTTCCATGTCGTTTTGGATGGACCAGGTGACGCGCGGCTGGTTGATTTACGAGCTCACCGATTCCACCGTGCAGTTGGGCATGATCCGCGGCGTGCAGGCGATCCCGATTCTGTTTCTCTCGCCGATCGCCGGCAGCGTCGCCGACCGCTACTCGCGCAAAAAGCAAATACTCATCACCCAGATCGCCGACGGTCTGATGCTGGCGGTGCTGGCATTGTTGATTTTCACCGGCGCCGTGGCGCCCTGGCATGTTTACCTGAGCGCCTTCGGCATGGCGGTGGTGCAGACCTTTCACCAGCCGGCGCGGGCGGCGATCATGACCGACACCGTGCCCGGGAGCCATCTGACCAACGCCGTCGGTCTCAACTCGATGATATTCAACGTCGCGCGCAGTTTGGGGCCGGCGCTCGCCGGCATGCTGATCTCCTGGAGCGGCACCGGCGGGGCCTACACCGTGCAGGCGATTTTTTATTTGCTCGCGACCTTTTGGACCCTGCGTTTGAGCGACTTCGAGCCCGGCGCCGGAGGCCATGGCGGCCATCGCTTTTCTCTGCGCGATAGCATCGTCGAAGGTTGGAAGTTCAGCTGGCAAAATCTCAACGTCCGCACCGCGCTGTTGATCGCCATGTTGGCGGCGCTGTTCATCGTGCCCTTCACGACGTTATTGCCGGTGTTCGCCCGCGACATTCTCCAAGTCGGCGCCTCGGGCCAGGGATTGTTGCTCACCGCCATGGGCGTCGGCGCACTGGGCAGCGCGGTGATCATCACCGGCTTCGGCGATCGCCTGCCGCGCGGCAAGATCATGCTCGGCGGCGCCGCGCTGTATGGCTTGGGCGCCGCCGCCTTCGCGTTTTCGCCATGGTTTCAGCTGTCGATTTTTCTTATGATCGTTATCGGTCTGGCCAACGTCTGCTCCCATGCGCTGGTCCAGACGGTGATCCAAACCTATTCGCCGCCGGAACTTCGCGGTCGCACCATCGCGCTGTTCCATATGAGCCAGGTGGTAGCGACGGTGGGCAGCATGATCATCGGCGCCTTGGCGGCGTTCTCCGGCGCCCAGTGGGCGGTGCTCCTCATGGGCAGCGCCGGCGTGGCGGCGATGGTGGTCATCCACATCCTCTTGCCGCGGGCGTGGCAGATTCGCTAGGGTCGCGATTATGGAAACGCCACTGGAACCTGATCTGCCGATCTGCGACGCGCACCATCATCTCTGGGAGCGGCCGCCGCGCGATTATCTGCTCGCCGACTTGCTCGCCGATCTGCGCGGCGGCCACAACATTCGCTCGACTGTCGCCATCGAGTGCGGCTATGGCTACCGGCGCGACGGCGCCGCGGAATTGAAACCGCTGGGCGAGACTGAATTCTTAGAAAACGTCGCCAATCAAGTGGCGGCCGACGCGACAATCAAGACGCGCATCGCCGCCGCCATCGTCGGTCACGCCAATCTGGCGCTGGGCGACGCGGTGGCGCCGGTGCTCGAAGCCCATCTGGCAATTAGTCCGAAACGTTTCCGTGGCATCCGCCACTCGGCGACTTGGGATGGCAGCGGCGCGTTGCGCAACGAAGCGGCGCAGGGCTTGTTGGCCGACGATAAATTTCTGGCCGGCTTCGGCTGGCTGGAAAAACTTGGCTTGAGCTTCGAAGCTTGGGTGTACCACCCGCAGTTGCCGGAAGTGGCGCGGCTGGCGCGGCGCTTTCCCGGCGTGACTATCATTCTCAATCATATCGGCGCGCCGTTGGGCGTTGGACCTTATGCCGGCAAGCGCGATGAAGTATTTGCGCAATGGCGCGAAGGAATCGCGACGGTTGCGGCTTGCCGCAATGTCGTCGTCAAGCTCGGCGGCGTCGGTTCGCTGCGCTCGGGCTACGACTGGCATGAGCGTGGGGAGAAACCTTCGTCGGCGGAGCTGGTTGGCATTCTCCGGCCCTACTTTGAATATTGCATCGAGCGCTTCGGCGCCGAGCGCTGTCTGTTAGAAAGTAACTTCCCGGTGGAAAAGACCTCGAATCATTACGTCAATTTGTGGAATGCCTTCAAGCTGATGACGCGGCACTATTCGGCCAGCGAGCGCGCGGCGTTGTTTCATGACAACGCGGTGCGCGTGTACCGGCTTTCTTAACGGTCAGGAAGGCGCTGGAGTTTCGATGAGTTTATCCTGCTGGAAATCCATTCCGACGACCGCATGGTGCAGCAGTTGGACAAGAGCGGTTTTGTCAGCGGGCTTTATAAGTGATGGCGCGGTGACTAAATCTCGGAATATCTCTCGCAAAGGCGCCAAGCTCGCAAAGTTCGGAAAAGGTTTGCCTAAACTTATGATTTTCCGAACTTGGCGTCTTTGCGCCTTTGCGAGAGAACCGTCCGAAGTCTTCTCACTATAGCGCGGCCTGGCCCGCTTGCGCGCAAGGACAAATTCGATTACCGATTGGGACGTAAATTCGCCCCAATCGAGGAGTCGCTCATGAGTAATACCGAATTGAACAACCGCGTGGTGAACTGTCTCGGCGCGCCTTGGCCGGAGGATTTGTCGGCGCCGTTTATCGATCAGCTGCGCGGCCAAGGGGTCGGCGTGGTCGGCTGCACGGCCAATCTCACCTGGGATGATACGTTGGAGAGCATCGAGAACTTTGAGATCGTCAAAGCGATCGTCCGCGAACATCCTGGCGCCTACATTCTCCGCGGCGTCGCCGATCTCGACAACAGCGACAATCGCGCCAAGGTTGGCGTCTTGCTCGGCCTGCAAAATCCCAAGGCGCTGAGCGATAGTTTAGGACTGCTCGATGCCTTCTTCGATCTCGGCCTGCGCTGTTTGTCCTTGGCCTTCAGCGAAAACAGTTACTATGGCTGCGGTCATGCCAGCGAGGTTGACAGCGGTCTCACCTCGCTCGGCCGCCAGGCGATCAAGCGCATGAACCGCTTGGGCATCGTCATCGATCTGTCCCATTCCGGCGACCGCACGGCGCTGGAAGCGTTGGAATTATCCGAGCAGCCGGTGATCTTTAGCCATTCCACCAGCCGGACGCTGTTCAACCGGCCGCGTAGCGCGCCCGATCCGTTGATCGTCGCGGCGGCGAAAAAAGGCGGGGTGATCTGCCAGGACGTGCGCGCCAACACCAGCGTGGCGGAGTATGTCGATTGGGTTGATTACTGCGTTAAACTCGTCGGTGTCGATCACATCGGCGTGGCGGCCCAGGACGATTTTCACCGCTCCTACAAAGACACCAAGCGCATCGCGCCGTATTTGCCATCTTATGCCGCTGAGCTGAAGAAGCGCGACTGGAACGACGACCGGGTGATCCGGCGCGGCGGTATCGGCGCCAAACTGCTCGACAGGGATAATCTTGCGGCGGAATTCCAGCGGCGCGGCTACTCGGATGAGGCCACGGGCAAAATTCTCGGCGGTAATCTATTGCGCGTGTTGCGCCAGGTGCTGCCGCGGAATTAGCCGGTTCTAAAAAATCTGTTCGGAGTCCTTCGACAGGCTCAGGACGAACGGGATGATGTTGGTCGATCTTGTCCGTTCATGCTGAGACTTTCCACTTGCTTCAGTATTACGATAACTCACTCGCTGCGCAATCGCGCCCAGGGTTTGATCAGCAGGGCCGTCAGTACCGTCGACACCAGCAGCGAGACCGTGATGGCGCTAAACACCAGCGCGTAGCTCTCGGTTCGGTCGTAAACGTAACCCGCCGCCACTGGGCCCAACACGCTGCCCCAGGTGTAAAATAAATTCATGTTGCCGCGGATGGCGCCGAAGGATTTGCGGCCGAAGAAATCGCCCACCGCCGCCCAGTAGACCGGGATCGAGGCGTCGAGCACGGTGTAGAGGCCGGCGAAAAACCACAACGCCCAGAGCGAGCTGCTGAACAGCATGGGAATCACCGCCACCACGCCGAGAAATAAACAAATCGTCACCAGCTTGGGCTTGTTGACGAAGTCGGCGATCCAGCCGAGCAGAAAATGAATCGGCAAATTTAGAATCGCAAAGCCGGCGAGCAGCACCGAGGCTTCGGTCTGAGTCAAACCCTTCCACACCATCATTGGGATGAAATGGGTGGTGACGGTGGTGAAGGCCACCGAGCGGCAAGTCATGGCGCAAATCAGATTCCAAAAGATCGGCGAACGAAAGGCTTGGCGCGCGGTGATTTCCGGATCGATCTTATTGCTGCTGGCTTTTTCATTGGCATCGCGCGGTTGGTTGTCGGCTTTCGGCGGCAAGCCATCGGGCTGCATGCCGATGCTTTCGGGCGAGCGTTTGATGCCGAGACAACAGGGTACGCCGACGACGAGAAAGGCGATGCCGGCGGCAAATGCCGTCGGGCGCCAGCCGAAGTTTCTCACTCCGACGGCGAGCAGCGGCGTGATCAGCGCGCCGCCCACCGGCACCGCGGCGCTGACCACAGTCATGGCGCGGGCGCGCAGACGGATGAACCAACTGTTGGCCACCACCGTTGGCGCGTGGACGAAGCCGGCGGTGAAGGCGAGCGAGATGACACCGAGATAGACGATCAGAAATGTCGTGTAGCTCTGGACGAAGGCAAAGAGAATATAACCGATACCCGCCAGCACCGTGGCCGCCAGCATGAGCGGTTTGGGACCATAGCGGTCGATGAGGTAGCCGACCAGCGGCGCGGCGAGCGAACCTTCGGCGCGAGCGAGGGAAAACGCCAGCGAAGTCGACGCCCGTGTGAGTCCCAGGTCTTGGGTCAGCGGCAGAAAAAACACCGTGAAGCCGTACTGATGGAGCCCGCCGCCGAGAATGCGCAGCGCGGTGACCATGCCGATCATGCGCCAGCCGTAATAGAGTCCGGCGAGGCGTTTTTTTAGGTCGGAGAGATTCACCAGGTGCTTCGCCAATCGTTGGGTCCAAACTCACTGTTATCGCGAATGAGCCCGTGCCGTCAGTGAATTGGCGCCGTGACCGATGGTCAGAATTACTTGCTGGCGCCGACCCAGCCGGCGTTGGACACGTCGATCACTTGATCGTCGGGGGCGACGCATTTGACCTCAAAGTAGGACTGCGGCTTTGACGGGTCGCCGTGGCTGACTGGGTTGCGATCGTTGAGCGCCTTGCCGCCCAGGCCGCGAATCTTCGCCACGGTGGCGTCGACGTCGTCGACTTGAAAGCCGACATGATCGACGCCCAACTTCATGGTCTCGCCCTCGACCACGCCGCGCATGTTCAAGATCGCGATGTTGAGATAGCCGTCGGTGAGGTAGATGCCGCTCTGGCCGACGCCGACCTGTTCAAGGCCAAAGGCTTCTTTGTAAAAGGCCGCGGTCTTTTCGATGTCGTGGGTTCTGATCGCGATGTGTTTAATCCTGGCCATGATCGACTCCTCCGCGCCACCGGCAGGTTGCGATTTTAGCGATAGCGCTCATGAGCGAAACTCTAACACCGCGTCGGCGAAACCGTCAAACTATCCTTGGTACTTGGCAGCGTGGCTTGGCTCCCGGTTGGTATTCTCCGTGGGATGTCCCTTCCTTGAATATCCCGCACCGAGCGCGGGATATTCAAGGAGAAGAGAAATTGCCTAAGGGGACGTGGGCAAACCCACGGCCGTGGCAAGTAATTTTTGGCGAGTATCGAACGAAAGAAACTCCACCGCGCCCAATGTCTTTGCTGCGGCGATATGAAGAATGTCGAGGCTGCGGCTTCCGACGACCGCGGAATGCCTTTCGCTCAGTTGCGCTGCTATCCGGAAAGCCGTGGACCAGTTGACGGTTGTCTTTACCAATCGACCGGCGCGCAAATCTTTTTCGAGATCAGCCCAGGTTGCATCGGCTTCGGCGGCGGAAAACAACCTTCGAAACACGCCGAGTTTGAAGGCGTTGCGCACCTCTAAATTGTGCAACGCCGTGAACACTAGCGGTGAGCCAGCACGAGACAGCCAGGCTTTGGCCTTAGCGTTGTTGGTGTCAGGAATATAGCAGGAAACTAGAAAGCTGCTGTCAGCGTAGTGGTTCATGCCAATCAAAATGCCGATTGGTCACGTTCCAAAAGGATCAGATTGGGCAGCACGCGCTTGCCGAAGTTCCGTTTGGCCCGCGCTTGTACGTCCGGCCATTTTACGCGCCGCGGTGGTTTCTTGGAACATCCGGCTGTGTCGTCCACCAGAGTCAGGACAGCCAGTACGAACCTTTCTCGTTCGCGGGCCGGTAATGCTTTGAAGTGGCGTAGCAGCTCCGTTGCGCTCATGGATAAATAATAACGACATCCGGGGAAAACGACAAGCCTTGGATGGCGGGTCGTCGTTCCACACCGGTGAGATCAGAGGGCGCGCCGACGTTGACCAAGTCCATGCCATAGGCTTGGATGATCTGAAACTTGTATCGCTAATGATCGTCTATCCAAGCGAAAGGCCTTACCCGCTGGCCCAGGGAGTTGAGGTCGTGCCGCTGGCGGAGTTAGCGCATGCGAAATGAGTTCCAGCAAAATGCGCAGTAGAGTGCTGACTAGGCGAGCCTTCTAGCTGATTTATAACCGTCCGGCTTCTCGTTCATGTTGCAGGAAGTCGTAAGGTAGCAGTACCTGTAAGCCGTAGAATGTTCCGCCCAGCACATCGGCGAAATCCGCTTTATCCAGCGTGATCAACACATCCGCCCACGCTAGCGCGGTGAACAAAATCGGCTGGTCTTTGCTCGCGGCGAAAATGACCGGCCAATCCAGCGACACAACGTCGTCCACGACCGTCACTTGCGGGCGAATCCGCAGCCATTCCGTCGTGGCGCTCTCGGCGAGCTTGGGAAGATTCCGCTGCACTTCGTTCAGCGCGTAGAGACTACAGATCAGCTGCCAGTTTTGGGTGGTCGCTAAAGAGAAGAGTGCCCGTGAAGAGCCAGTGGCCGAACCTGCCGCGGCCAGCAGCACGCTCGCGTCGAGAAATAGTCTCACCGTCGCCCCTGGAAACGCCGCATCCCCTCCTCATCATCGGAAATCCAGGCTTCGATCTGCTCGCCGCTGAATTCGCGCGGTTGGGGAAGCTGTCCTGTGCCACGCAACCGGGCGGCGAGAAAAAGGAAGAGTTCCTGTTTCTGCTCCGCCGGCAAGGCTTCGATAGCGGCTTCGATTTCGGCGATAGTGCTCATGATTCGAAGTCTAGCATCGCGTCGGCGAAACCGTCAGCTCGTCGATTGTTATGGCTGAGTTCAGGCGGATGGGTGTCATCATGCCTTCACGGATCAACCAATTAAATCCGAACCGGTTGCAATATCAGTCAGCTACGCCGACTTGTCAAACATTCTGCGGGGCGCCAAACACCGCCGCGGTAAGCGGCCTATCTCGTTAACGACCCAGAGCCTATCTCGGCCCGCGCTCGCTTGCGCCGCGCGTGGTTTCTTCACCCACCGACACGGGGGAAGATTATTCACCACAGAGGGTACAGAGAACACCGAGAAATCGTTTTCGAGGCCCTCTGTGATCTCTGTGTGCTCTGTGGTGAAAATAATCTTTCTATCGGACGGGCGAGCGCCGCTCGCCCCTACGCCGGACTTGGCGCTATTTGGTAAACGTCAACCGCTTATAAACCGCGCGCACGGAATCGACGTCGCGTTTGCAGTACTCGACGATGTCGGCGAGTTTGCCGGCGCGGTAGTAGGGGTAGACTTTGGAGCCGTCGAGGTTTTCCTTGGGCGAGGGGATGCCCAGGGCTTTCGATAAATTATCCAGGCTGACGTGCTCGCGGCCCCATTTGCTCCACTCTTGCATGGTGTCGTAGATCGGCGCGTTGCGAAACCGGGTGAATGGGATATCGCGGCTCGGTTTGATGTTGTGAATCACCGAGCGTTGGTAGATGAAGCGCATGTCGAAGTCCAAGATATTATGGCCGACGAACAGGTTGCAGTCGGGGACGATTTTCCAAAAGCCTTTGATGATGTCGGTCTCCTCGCCCTGCAAGACTTCGATGGCGCCGCTCACCGACGGTTCGATGGCGTAGCATAGACAGATAATTTTTGCCGTGGCGGCCGATAGGCTGAGCTTCTTGATCAGCTCCGGCTCGTCGAGCTTGATTTGCGCTTCGAGCAGGCCGTTTTCCTGCAAGGCTTTGTCGGTGGGCACGGTTTCGATGTCGAAGTAAAAGATTCTCATGGAGTGATATACCTTTCGAAGCTGGTTATAAGCCCGCGCCCGTAGACGCACGGCGGTGCGGTCATGATCAGTGTTGCGGTATCAGGAAAATCCAGATCCCGTCATTGAATGCCGTTGGCCAACGATAAGCCGGTGTCAGTGCCGCACCAACCAGAAAGCGCCCGAGGGCTCGGTGCCACAACCCCATCGATGTCGGATGGTCGCACTATCCGACATAGCTGGCTTTTATATATGTCACAGGGGCGATTGCTTCATTGCGCGCTGGGTTCCGCCGCTTCCTTCAGGACATGCTCGACCAGCCGCGACAGTTCTTCGTAGGGTTGTGCGCCGACCATGAGATATTTCCCCGCCAAGAAGGTCGGCACGCCGTTTATTCCAAATGACGCGCAGCGCTGCCACTCTTCATCGACGGCGTCTTTATATTTGCGGCTGAGCAGCACATCGGTGGCTTCGTCCTTGGGCAGGTCGTTGCGCTCGGCGATGTCGGCGAGCACGTCAACTTTGCCGATGTTTTTGACGTCGACGAAGTAGGCGCGGAACAGCGCGTTGGCGACTTCTTCGGCTTTGCCTTTGGTCGCCGCCCAGGTGGCCAGCTCCTGGGCGAGCCGGCTGTTGAAGGACATGTTGCGCTCGGCGTTGAACGGTAAGCCTTCGCGCTCCATGTTTACTTTCATCCTGCCGTTGCGCGCGATGATCTCGGGGCCGCGCACGCTGCCCTCCTCCGGGGTCTCGGGATGGAGCGGGAAGCTGGTGAATTTGATGCCTAATCCGTATTCGTTCTTGAGTTTATCGACACGCCCGGTGACGAGGTAGCACCAGGGTCAAACGAAGTCGGAGAAAATTTCTAAGACTAAGGGTTCGGACATAGAGCCTCCTTGTTGAGGTGGATTCTATGGTGGGTGGTTGTCGGAAGTCAAAGGGTGGAAGAAGTAAGTAGTAAGTAGTGATTCTGCTGAAAAACCCCATTGTAAATCGCACTGTGTCGGCGGCTGTAGTTCTGCCAGTGATAGATTTCATCATCGCCTGCCGTAGCTGTGAAAAAACCTCACTCTTTGACCCTTATGCGGGGTGCACCGCGGCC
>CAMDBU010000169.1 GCA_945889495.1 Syntrophobacter sp. SbD2
AAGTTTTCCTTTGATTCGCTTCCCCCAATATGTTTCTCTTTCATCGGCGTATCCTTTCTCTGCCTGCTCAAACAGGCAGCCTTTCGTTTTGATCATCTCGAAAGGGTACGCCACCTTTTTCCTATTTCCACTCTTTTTGATTATAGCTCTGGATCTCGAATCGTTACTGACAGTTCCATTGTCGTTGGCGCTATGCGAGTTCGAGTCGCGTGACGACGCGCTTGCCAACCCTGAGGCAGTGCTGGAGGGGCTGCGGAGAATAGCGGGAAAGTTGCACGTGTTTTGTCATCGAAGTCGCATCAAGCGGCCCAGAGAAGGCATGTTGTTGTTCTCTTTCCTTGAGGAGATGGTGGTGCAGGCGCTGCCGAACAACAGTATCGGCGCCTTTCATCCCAAGGTATGGGTGCTTCGCTATCGACGCGAGGACGAGGCGATGCTTCGCGTGCTCGTGCTGTCCCGCAATCTCACGTTCGACAAGTCCTGGGATACGGCGCTGGTGCTTGAAGGAACGGTACAACCGGATCGGCCCAGTGGCGTGCGGAAGAACCGCAGGCTTGCGCAATTTGTTCGCGCGCTGGCGGACCTGTCGGGAGACTCTGGGCAGCTGGTAAAACCGCCGCTCGAATCACTCGCCGCTGATGTCATGCGGGTAGAGTTTGATACACCGGAGGGCTTCGACGACTTTGCCTTTTGGCCGCTTGGAATCGGGACGGATGTGCCGGCAGTGCTGGATGGCCAGCATAGCCGGCTGATGGTGATCTCCCCGTTTTTGAGCGAACTCTCTCCGAAGCGGGACAGTGCCGTGCTCGATTTTCTCCTGGAGAAGCGCTCCGCCGTCGCAGAGAACGTCCTGGTATCGCGCCCGGATCAGCTTGATGTCCTGAAGTCGGAGAGCATCGCCGAATTGCAGGCGACGACGAAGATCTACGTCCTGGACGACGCTGCTGTAAGCGCGGATCAGGCTGCGGAGGGGGCTGATGACATGCCCGTGGAGCGTCTGATCGACTCTCTCTCCGGCTTGCACGCGAAGGTCTATGTCATCGAAAACGGAGCGAAGGTGAGTATTATTGCAGGCTCCGCGAACGCGACAAACGCCGCTTGGGGCAACGGGGGAGATTCGACCAACGTGGAATTCGTGGTCGAGCTCATGGGGGCGCGCAAGAACGTCGGGATTGATGCACTGCTCGGCGATCAAACGGCGGCCGAGGCTGGTGCTGGCGGAATGCTCAGAATGCTGAAGCCTTACAACAAGCCTGACGGCCCGGCTGACATTGACCCTGATCTGGTTCGCCTTGAGAGGATGATCGATGCTTCATGGCGACAGCTCGCGGCCGCGGCGATTCGTGTCGAGATCTTTCCTGATGACGGGGGTAATTTCCGCGCGGTTCTGACTGTGCCGCCTTTGGACATCCCGGATGGCGTCGAATGCCATGCGTGGCCGGTGATGCTTCCGCAAGGCCGTGCACAGGAGATCAAGGACCGCAAAAAAAAGGGGACTATCGATTTCAGCGGAATGTCGATCTTCGCCGTCACCCCGTTCTGGGCGTTTCGTTTGCGCGGAAAGGTGGGGAAAGCCGAGCAGACTGTTGAGTTCGTTCTCCGGCTGCCTCTCGAAGGTATGCCGGACGGCCGTAGTGCGGCAATCATGTCCAGCATGATAAACACCTCGGAGCGATTCCTCCGGTATCTCGCGCTTCTACTCTCCGACGACCCGACGGCGCCTGGAGGGGACATGCTGAGGCGTGGTACACAGGATGGCGGCTGGTCAAATGATGCGGAACCATCGTGGAATACGACGGTTGTCCTGGAGTGCCTCATCCGGGCGTACAGCCGCAATCCGAAGCGATTGGAGCGGATTGAGGCGCTACTCACAGACCTCAAACAGGGAACGACAGCCGCCAGCGTGATTCCGCCTGATTTCGAGGATATCTGGCAAGCTTTTCGGCAGAAGAAAAAATGAGTTCACAAAGCGATTCGCTCAACGACTTCGATGTGGAATCGATCCTCTCGACACTAAAAGATTTTCAGCGCAGCACTGTCGAGTACGTGTTTGACCGGATGTATGGGGAGCAAGGCGCAGATCGATTCCTCGTGGCCGACGAGGTGGGTCTTGGCAAGACGCTCGTCGCTAAAGGGATCGTTGCAAAGATTGTTGATGCGCTTAGTCATAAGCCGGATCACCGGATCGATATCGTCTATCTCTGTGCCAACCGTGATATCGCGCGCCAGAACATCGATCGGCTCAATCTGTTCGGGTCCGAGCGCGTATCACAGGCGAGTCGCCTTACCCTGCTGCCGCTGCACCTGAAACAGCTTCGAGACGGACCGAATTTCATCGCTTTTACGCCCGCTACTGCGTTGGACTTGGGCTGGGCCACGGGCGTTGCGAGGGAGCGAGCCCTCCTGTACTGGCTGCTATGTGATGTCTGGAATCTTACCGGTGCCGCGCCGAAGAACTTCTTTCAGGTCTACAAGGGAAATGACGCTTGGGACCGGGAAGTGGAGCGTCTGGAAGTCGAGATCGAGAACCTTGAAGGTGGCGAGATCGATCCTGGCGTGAAAGCGCGGTTCTCTGCCGAATTGGCAAGGTCGAAAGGATTGCGCCCGGCATTCGATGCCGCGCTGGAGAATTTTCAACGCAGGAGGGACCAACCGCAAAACTTGCCGCGCGACATTCGCGAGCAACGCGACCCGCTTATCGGGCAGTTCCGCGAATGCCTGGCACGCGCGTGTCTGTCGGCGCTGGAGCCGGATCTGATTATCCTGGACGAGTTTCAGAGATTCAGTTCTTTGCTTGGAGGAGACCAAAGTGAGGAGGGCAAGGAGATTGCCGAACTCGGGCAACAGTTTCTTGCATATCCTGGCGCAAAAATTCTTTTGCTTTCGGCCACTCCCTACAAAGCATACACGCTCGCGCACGAGGGCGGGACAGACGATCACCACAAGGATTTTCTCCGTGTCGCATCGTTTCTTCTCAATGACGCGTTGCGCTTTGAACACCTCAAGAGTTGTCTGAAGGAATTCAACGAGGCACTTTTCGACTCCACGCCACAGGGAAACGCGCGTCTGGCGACGGTGAAGCGGTCGATGGAGGCTGCCTTGCGTCGACACATCGTTCGCACCGAGCGCTTGGGCTTAACGGTCGACCGGGACGGCATGATCGAGGAAATGCCCCTCGCCGCATGCCGTCTTGAAGTGCAGGATCTCGAAGCCTTCAAAGCGCTGGACGCCCTTGCGCTATCCATGGAGCAACCGGACATTGTTGAGTACTGGAAATCGGCACCTTATGTCTTGAACTTCATGGAGCGAGACGGCTATGTGTTCAAGCGGGATCTTGTCGAGAGCATGGAGAACGGGGCTGCGGAGGTTTCGGGAGACAGGGTTGCGGGTCTTCGCGGCGCAACCCTGAGGTCGAGCGCTCTGGCGAAGTTTGATCCCTTGGATCTTCAGAATTCGCGGCTCCGCGCTCTGGTATCCGCAGTCCTCGACAAGGGCGCCTGGAAGCTGCTCTGGATTCCGCCTTCGTTGCCGTACTACACGGCATTTGGCACGCCATATGGCGACGCGTCTCCGGAGGCGATTACGAAAGTGCTGGTCTTCTCGAATTGGCGGTTTGTTCCACGCGCGATTGCGGGATTGATCAGTTATGAAACGGAGCGAAGGATTGCGGAACTGGCCGGCGAGCGTTTGCGCTATGAAGATCTATCCAGCAGAAGCCGGCGACCGCTGCTGACGTTTTCTCTGGACGAGCAAGGTGAGCCGCGAGATCTCAATCACCTTGTCCCGCTGTATCCGTCGTCGTCGCTTTGTGGTTTGCTGGATCCGCTGGAGGAGGCCAAGCGTGCGGCCGGCGAGGGGCGAACGCTGGACCACCAATCTCTGCTGCAGAAGGCGTCGGAGCACATTGCCGGACTTCTTCCATCCTTGCAGATGGGCCGAGGCGAGCGGGAGGATCAACGCTGGTACGGCGCGGCAATGCTAGATGCCGATTTGCGCAAGCATGAGCATGAAATACGTGGTTGGTTTGAGCAGGGGCTGCCGTGGTCTGGATTCGTCGAAGCGAAGAGCGATGATGACAGCGGAGAGGGTGGGTTCAAGATTCACGTTGACAAGTTCGTCGGGCTTGCTGGCTCCGCGAATCTTGGAAGAGCGCCTGCCGATCTTGCGCTCATGTTGGCAAAGGTCACAGTTGGTTCCCCTGCGGTTGTTGCATTGCGAAGTTTTCGGAGACTGGCTCTTTCCCAAGGTGTGGCGGGATATCCAGGGTGGTTACTGGATGCGGCTGCACGTGTGGGTCTCGCATTTCGCACTCTGTTCAGCCAGCCAGATGCAACGATTCTTACGCGTGCGCTCTATGGAGGGAGGGAAGAGCGGTACTGGGAAGCGATGCTCGACCACTGTATTGCCGGCAATCTGCAGGCCGTGATGGACGAGCAGGTGCACGTGCTCCGAGAGTCCCTGGGTGTGGCCACCAAGACCCCCGAAGAGGCGATCAAGCGCATCGCGGAAGAAATTGTGTCGGGGATGGCGTTGAGGGCAACAGTCCTGCGTGTTGACGATTTCAAGATTGGTGAGGCCTTGAAGCTCGCTGACAAGCCGATTGCATTCCGTTGTCGGAGTGCGCTTCGATTCGACACCGATCCGGGCGAGGATGGTGGCGGCGACACGCGGGCGGACCAGGTGCGCGTCGCGTTCAATTCACCGTTTAGGCCGTTCGTGCTTGCTTCGACTGCTGTTGGGCAGGAAGGGCTGGATTTTCATCTCTGGTGTCATGCGATATTTCATTGGAACTTGCCGTCCAATCCGGTGGACTTCGAGCAACGGGAGGGCAGGGTTCATAGATACAAAGGCCATGTAGTGCGCAGAAGTGTCGCTGCCGCACTCGGCCTTGGCGCATTGCAGGGGGCCGAAGTGGGCAGCGATCCCTGGGAAAGTCTTTTCTCGATCGCTCGCACACAGCGTAAGGACGGACAGAACGACCTGGTTCCTTACTGGGTGTTCAATGGCGATGGAAAATTCAAGATTCGGCGTTACATCCCTGCGCTCCCACTAAGTCGAGAGCGTGCAGCATCTGTTAGGCTGCGTGCAGCGCTGGGTGCTTACCGGCTTGTCTTCGGCCAGCCACGACAAGAGGATTTACTTGCTTTCTTGCATACGAGGCGTGGTCTTGGGGATCTTAATGCCGACCTCTACGCTATAGATCTGTCGCCTACCGATGTGAAGTAGGTCTTGTGCTCTCGGCAATGAAATCGCAGCCAGCATTGCAGAGGTTAGAGCGTTTACGCCGTACAGGTTAGAGAAATTCAGGTCGGTCGGTGGCTTTATTTTTCTCCGCAAGACAACGCATGAGACTTTGATTGTGTCGGTGCGAGACATGATAGGCGCTGAAGGGAAGCGCTAAGAAAAAGCAAGAGTTGTCTGTCGACAGCCATAGCCAAGCAGGAAAAATCGAACTATCGTTCAGATAAGTGTCGCCGTCGTTCACAGTTGTCGGCGAGAATTGCAGGAGGCACAACATGAGTGAAGTTCTACCCACAGCCGAAAGTGATAGCGGCACGGCGCCGCGCGGGGTGGCGAATGTGCGGCATCTTAGCCGCATGGAGCTGGAGGGCGGCGGGCAGATCGTCCTTGACCGCAATTATGCCTACGTCGGCCATCAACATCGAGTGCGCGGCACGACTATCCTCGATATCGGCGATCCACGCCAGCCCAAGATCGTTTGCGAATTGATGCCGAGCCATCCTTGGTCGCATACTCACAAAGTCCGCGTGGTCGGTGATCTGATGCTGGTTAATTCCGAATTTGAGCGCGGACCCGATCAGCGTGGCGATTATCCGGACGGCGGTTTTCGGATTTACGACATCAAGGACCGCAGCAATCCCAAGCTCATCACCTTCGTCAAAACCCATGGCAAGGGCGTGCATCGTTTCGATTGCGATGAGGACTACGCTTACATCTCCACCGAGATGGAAGGCTTCGTCGGCAATATTCTGGTCATCTACGACATCCGCAATCCGGCCAAGACGGTAGAAGTGTCGCGCTGGTGGCTGAAGGGGCAAAACGTCGCCGGCGGCGAGGCGCCCCATCCTAAACATGCCGAGCACCGGCTGCACCATGCCATGCGCAGCGGCAATCAAATGTACGCTGGCTGCTGGATGTCGGGGGTGGCGATTATCGATGTCAGCGATATCGCCGCGCCGCGCACGCTGGCGCATTACGATGCGCCGCGATTCGATCCGGCTTGTCCAGAGCCGACGCACACGTTTCTCAAAGTCCCCCATCTCATCGCCGGCAAGCGCATCGCGGTATCGACCGAGGAAGAGCGCACCCACCGCGGCGCCGATACCGGCAAGCCGCATGCGCCGCTGCGCACCTGGGATGTCAGCGAGCCGACCGAGCCGAAACTACTCTCGACTACCTATCTGCCGGAAGCGGCGACGCCTTACCCGGCGGACAAGGTGCGCTTCGGTACGCACCAGCTGCGCGAAAAGGTCGACGCGGATAATCTGCTCTACGTCACCTGGTTCGCCGGCGGTTTGCGGATCATCGACATCAACGATCCGGCGAAGCCTACCGAACGCGGTTACTTCATTCCCAAACCTGGCGACCGGGTGGCGGCGCCGCTGACCAACGATGTCGTCAAAGATCACCGCGGACTTCTATGGATCACCGACAAGGAGCGCGGGTTGGATGTGATTGAGTTTAAGGCTTGAGTCAGATTAAGAATTCTTCAATGCTTGGCTTTGGAAAGTTCTTTCACCGATAATCGCGTATCTTTCAGGGCGTGAAGGCCACCCTGTGGGTCGGCACACCAGCGCACCGTCTTGTATATGCTAAAGTCGTGGGAGTTGCGTCGCCGGCCAGTAAATCTGCCAGGTCGGTTGTAAACTATGTATCGCTATTAGGCTGGTTCAGGAATTCTTCGAGTAGTTCACGAAATGCTGACACGGTCGGTCGCCAGTCGCCGTCCATGGCCTTCTGACTGGCAATACCATAGAGGTTTTCTGGCCTTGGTCGCAAACGCAGAAAGGGTGGTAGACCGTAACGCATCGCCAGACTGTTCGCCCAAAGACGAGCGGTGCGTCCGTTGCCATTTGCAAACGGATGGATGCGCACCCACTCGGCGTGAGCCCACGCGCATATTAGAATTATTGCTGCTCGTTGGTCATCGTCGGCTTCAACACTGGGTGGAATCGCGTCGTCCAACCGTTGGACTGCGGTTTGGAGGGTTTTTTCAAACTGCGCGAGCGCTGCCGCCACTTCATCGGCCGGCACCCCGTAGCGCTCGGCCACTTGGGCTTGAACATTTTCGAGACCGGGTTCGCCTCGGAACGCTCCGATGTAAATCGGATCTGGCGTGTCCAGGCCGTGCATTGTCTCAACCTGCCAGTGCCGCGCGGCGTCGATGGTGGGTAGCTTGCGGTCGCGTGCGTCCTGCCGAATGCGGCGCTGGGTTTGCTTGAGGTTTTCCTCGAGCTCTGGGCTGTTGTCGTCCCAATTAGCCATTGAGAAGCTGGTCGATTTCTTTCTCTATCGGGCCGGCCTCTTCCACGAGGTGCCCGTTAACCAGCTTCCCAATCATGACCTTGCCTTCGGCGGGATCGTCCTTTCCGAACTCGGCCTCGGCTTTTGCAAATGCGGCAATGGCCTCCTCGAAATCCGGATCTCGCTGGCGGTACGCGCGAAGATTCGACGGGGTTGATTCTAACTCAGGTTCCACTTCCCGGCCCCGGCGCCGCACAAAGTCCTTGACGGCTTCGTTGACGAGCTGGTTCATCGGGCGAGCTAGGACTCGGCTCAGCTGCTCCAAGCCGGCTTGCACTGTCGGTTCGATTCTGAAAGTCGAAGCTTTCGTAGGCATGGACGCAGGTTACTTACGACCATTTGTGATGTCAATGTTTAGGTTTGATGGCGGTAGAGCGCCCAGGTTGACATCGTAAATTACCGATAATCGCGCATCTGCCAGGGGGTGAAGACCACTACTTGGGTTGGTGCGGGGAGCGCCTGCTTGCTGAAGGTCGCTTTGTAATTGTTCAAGTATTTGTTTGGATAGCCCTTCACGAACATGTCCAAGAGCCCCGTGTTTTCCCGGTAGTGCATGGGAATCGCGATCTTGGGCTTCAGCTGCTGCAAGACTTCTCTTGCGGTGTCCGGCGGCATGGTGAACATGCCGCCGATGGGGATCATGGCGATGTCGACCTTGCCGAAGGCTTTGACCTGATCTTCGGTGAGTTTGTGCGCCAGATCGCCTAAATGGGCGACGCAGATGGTGCCGAGATCGAAGACGAAGGCGGCGCCTTTGAGGGCGTTGCCGAACTGCTGCTGGTAGATCGGCACGGTATAGACCAGGATGTCCTTGACCGTGGTGCTGACTTTGTTCCACTCGGCGCCGTAATTGCCCAGGCCGCGCAGCAGTACTGGGCCATTCTTGGCGATCTCGACAAAGTTATGGTTCGGATGTTCGCGGCCGACGGTGATCGCGTCGGGCGCGAGGTTGGGCGTCGGATAGAAACCCGGCGTCACCGGGTCGGTGACGATCCTGGTGCCCTTGGCCGAGGTGATTTGAAAAAAATTATGGCCGAAAAATTCTAACGTGACATCGGGCTCGGCGGCGTAGGCGGGTCTGAACCAGCCGCGGGCGACGTCGAGCTCGCGGCAAGCGGAATGGGCTACGCCGCCGAGAAGAACTCCCCAAAGTAGTAGAGTGAAGGCTAGAACTGTTTTCATTTCCCAGCGGTAGCAGGTTACCGTAAGGCTCTCTCGGAGTCCTTCGACAAGCTCAGAGCCTGTCCTGAGTTCATCGAAGGAACGAACGGAGATGAGATTGGGATTTTTGTATTGAATCTGTTCATGCTGAGCTTGTCGAAGCATGTTCCACCTTCTGTGATCAGCAGCTTGCTAGGTCGCCGCGAAGCGGTGGCCAAACTGTTCGGCTTTGAAAAAGTCGGCGACATATTCGCTGGCCGGATGGCGCATGAGGTTATCCACCGTGTCGGTTTGCTCGAAGCGGCCGGCGTGCATGACCGCGATGCGGTCGGCGAGCGCCACGCCGTCGGCCAGGTTGTGGGTGACATAGAGCGTGGTTAAATGATTTTCCTTGTGAAATGACAGGATCTCCTGGCGCATCTTCAAGCGGTTGGGCGGGTCGATGTTGGACAGCGGCTCGTCCATCAACATGATCTGCGGCGCGGTGACCATGGCGCGGCCGAGCGCCACGCGCTGCTGCTGGCCGCCGGAAAGTTCGGTCGGCTTGCGCTTGAAAAAACTCTCGTCGATGCCGACCTTCCAGGCCAGCGGGCGGAGGTATTCGGCGATCTTCTCAGTCGACCACTTGCGCACCTTCAACGGTAAGGACAGGTTCGAGTATTTGCTGGCCTCGAAGACCTTCATATGCGGCCACAGCGCGTAGTTTTGAAAAATCATCTGGACGTTGCGCCGGCCCACCGGCACGTCGTTGACCGGCGCGCCGCCGATAAAGATCGTGCCGCTGTCGGGATGCTCTAGCCCGGCGATCAGCCGTAGCGTGGTGGTCTTGCCACAGCCGCTCTCGCCGACGATGACCAGGAACTCGCCGGCGGTGACATCGAGAGTGGCGTCGGCGACGGCGCTGATGGCGCCATACTTCTTGGACAGTTTTCGCAGCGACAGCGAGATCATGGAGGCATGCTAGTACAAGGTCGGGGCAGAAAACAATATGAAGATTGAAGTAAGGTTCCAATGGTTTCAGTAGTTCCAATCGTTCCTACCTGATTCACCGACACAGGGCTAGTCAACGGTAATCTTGTTGGATATATTGGCGCCACTTCAATTGGCAAACTTGGGAGGATTTATGGCTGGACTACTTGGACCCGAAGAATTGATCGTGGATTTGCAGCGGACGTTGCAAGAGCGCCATCCGCGGCCCCATCCGATCCGCCAGTTGCTGCTCACCGGACGGCTCACCAAGGAGCAGTTGCAGTGGTGGGCGCGCAATCAGTTCCATGAGTTTCGTAATATTCACCGCTTCTTTGGCATCCGCTATCACAAGTGTCCGATCCCTGAGCTGCGCCGCATGCTGCTCGAAAACATGGTGGAGGAAGAGGGCGAGGATCTGTTCGGCGGCAAATATCCGAGCCATCGCGAGCTCTGGGTACAGTTCGCTAACGGCATCGGTATCGCCAGCGACGATATTCTTAACTACGAGCCGCTGCCTGGCATCCGCGCCGCGCTGGAAATGTATGTCTCGCTGGTGCAGCAGAGTCATTGGGCGGTGGCCATCGGCACCGGCCTGGTTTTCGAAGGCGGCGGGCCCAAGCGCATGAAAGAGGAGCGCGAAGCGATCGAAAAATATTACCAGTGGATTCCCGTCGATTGTCTCGACTTTTTCCGCGCCCATGAATACCACGACGAAGGCCATGGCGATATGGTGACCAACGTCATCAAGCTGCATTGCATGGAAGAGAAGCTGCAAAGCGACATGCGCGAGGCGGTGCGCCAGCGCGCCGATGTCATGTGGCTGCAGAATGATTGCATTTATAATGCTTTTGTTCGGCCGCAGCTTTCTAGTGAAGTTATTGCGGAGATCGAGGGAAGACTCGAATAATTGAGAATGGATAATGGAGAATTGATAATTATCGGATTCGCAATAACCCGGCATGGTTTGAGATGAGCACCAAGCTAATTGATTTACGTAGTGACACCGTGACCAGGCCTTCGGCGGCGATGCGGCGGGCGATGGCGGAGGCGGAGGTTGGGGATGATGTTTATATCGAAGACCCGACGGTCAATCGTTTGCAGGAGCGCGCGGCGGAAATGTTTGGCCGGGAGGCCGGGCTGTTCGTGCCGTCCGGCTCCATGGGCAATTTAGTTTCTATTATGGCCCAGACCGAGCGCGGCCAGGAAGTGATCTGCGAGGCGGCGGGCCATATTTATAATTACGAGATGGCTTCCATGGCAGCGCTGGCGGGCGTCTTGCCGCGGGTGATCCCGACCAGCGACGGCATCATGACTTGGGAGCAGATCGCGCCGGCGATCCGCGAGAAGGTTTACACCCGGCCACAGACCGCGCTGGTCTCGCTGGAGAACACCCACAACATGGCCGGCGGCACGGTCTATCCGACCCGCCTCGCCCATGCGATTTGCGACAAGGCCCATGACGCCGGATTGAAAGTTCACCTGGACGGCGCCCGGGTATTCAACGCCGCAGTGCATGTCGGCCAGAGCGTCGGCGAGATCACCAAGAAGTTCGACTCGGTGCAATTTTGCTTCAGCAAGGGTTTGGGCGCGCCGGTGGGCTCGATGATAGTCGGCAAGAAAGACTTCATCGAGCACTGCCGGGTGATTCGCAAAATGCTTGGCGGCGGCATGCGCCAGGTGGGTGTGCTCGCCGCGGCGGCGGCGGTGGCCTTGGAAGAAGGGCCGAAGCGTTTGTACATGGATCACGACAACGCCCAGCTCTTGGCGCAAGGGCTGGCGAATATCTCGCGCGTCGGTATCCAGCCCGAAAGAGTTCAGACCAATATCGTGATTTTCGACATCGGCGAGACCGGACTGCTTTCCAGTGAATTCCTCAAACGCATCGCCGCCCGCGGTGTCTTGGCTGGACCGGTGGACGGCCGGCGCGTGCGCATGGTCACGCACCTGGACGTCGATCGCGGCGACATCGAACAAGCTTTGAAAGTGATCGGCGAAGTAGTCGGGCAGGGATTTTAGAATCTCGCCCGACTGCCTTCTTTCCTACCCGCAAAGCGAGCGGCGGGCGCCGCTAGCAGCCCGTGGTGAAAGTCGAGAATAAAGTGGGTGATCCGTGGTGATGAAGATCGACACTAACGACATAACGTACTAAAGTTTTCTGCATGGCGATGGGAAAACGAAGACACGAAGAGCAGCGAGGGATGTGGGTTGCGGTGA
>CAMDBU010000170.1 GCA_945889495.1 Syntrophobacter sp. SbD2
GGCAACTGTTCGAGCTTTTTGGGAGCCACGATGGGACGGTCCATGCTACAAAACGGTCTCCAAGGACCGAGGGGCGAACGGCCTGTCCCATCCTGTTTCGTGTTAAACAATGTGCATACAGACACTTCAATTTCATTATACAAGGGGCACGCCACGCCGTGCCCCTATTTTTTACCGTAAAATGAATCTTGACGAATTCCACTATGAGCTGCCCGAGTCGCTGATCGCGGCGTTTCCCAGCGGCGAGCGCACGGCGTCGCGGCTGCTGGTGGTGCGCCGCGCCACGGGGGAAATCATTCACAGCGTGTTCGCCGAGCTCGGCAATTTTCTCGCCGCCGGCGATCTTTTGGTGCTCAACGACACCAAGGTGTTTCCGGCGCGCTTGCTCGGCGTCAAGGACAGCGGCGGCAAAGTCGAAGTGCTGTTGATCGAGCGCTTTCCCGATGACGGGCGCAGTTTGTGGATCGCCATGGTCGACGCCGCCAAGAAACCGCAGGTGGGCAGCACGCTGCGCTTCGGCGCCGCCATGACGGCGGAAGTGATCGGCGATCTCGGCCGCGGCCGCTACGGTTTGGAATTCCATCACGACGGCGACTTCGACGAACAGTTGGAAGCCTTGGGCGAGCCGCCCTTGCCGCCCTACGTCCGGCGCACGCGGGACTCGGCGTCGCTCGACCGCGAGCGTTATCAAACCGTCTACGCCGCCAAGCGCGGCGCCATCGCCGCGCCCACTGCGGGCTTTCATTTCACCCCGGAGCTCTTGGCCGGGCTCGGCGCCCAGGGCATCGATCATACCTTGTTGACCCTGCATGTGGGTCCGGGTACGTTTCAGCCGGTGCGGGTCACCGAGATCGAAGATCATCGCATGGAAGGGGAGCGCTACTCGCTCGGCGCCGCCAGCGCGGACAAAATCAACCGCACGAAACAGGCCGGTCACAGAGTTGTCGCGGTCGGTTCCACCAGCACGCGAACTTTGGAATGGGTCGCTTTGCAAAAGGGCGCGGTGACAGCCGACGATGGCATCGCCCGGCTCTACATGCACCCGGGCGACAAGTTTCGCGTGCTTGACGCCCTGATCACCAACTTCCATTTGCCCGGTTCGACGCCGCTGATCCTGGTCGCCGCCTTCGCCGGCCTCGACCTGGTAAAGCGCGCCTATCAAGAGGCGATCGAGCGGCAGTATCGGTTTTATAGTTACGGCGACGCGATGCTCGTCTTATGAGATTTTGGATTTTGGATTTTAGATTTTGGATTAGGGGAATGCCGATTCGTGACGTCGGCAGTTTATTCGAATCCGAATCCGACAATCCAAAATCGAAAATCGAAAATCCAAAATAGGTTGATGGGCAATCATTTCACACTTCTAAAGAGCGATCAGGCTACCAAAGCTCGCCTCGGCAGACTGGTTACCCCTCATGGGGCGGTGGAAACCCCCTGCTTCATGCCGGTGGGCACTCAGGGCACGGTGAAGGCGGTGTTGCCGCGGGATTTGCACGAGTTGGGCTGCCAGATTTTGCTCGGCAATACTTATCACCTCTATTTGCGTCCCGGTCATGAGCGAATTCGCCAGTTGGGCGGGCTGCACCGGTTCATGAATTGGCCGGGGCCGATTCTGACCGACAGCGGCGGCTATCAGGTGTTCAGCCTCGGCGCCATGCGTAAGATCAGCGAGGATGGCGCGCGCTTTCAGTCCCACATAGACGGCTCGTCCCATCTACTGACACCGGAAAAGGCGGTGGAGATTCAAGAAGCGCTCGGCAGTGACATCGCCATGGTGCTCGACGAGTGCATTCCCCATGACGCGGCGCGCGACTATGTGCGGGATTCCACCGAACGGACGCTGCGCTGGGCCGAGCGCTCGTTGAATGCGCGCCAGCGGCCCGAGCAGCTGATGTTCGGCATCGTTCAGGGCGGCATGTTCGAGGATCTGCGCCGCGATTGTGTGGACGCCTTGGCCGCCATGGACTTCGAGGGTTACGCGGTGGGCGGACTCGGGGTTGGCGAAGGTGAGGAGAAGCTCAACACCATCGGCGCATTCACCGTTCAATTGCTACCCGAGCACAAGCCGCGCTATCTGATGGGCGTCGGCCGGCCGCAGGATATCATTCATGCGGTGCGCGCCGGCTTTGATATGTTCGACTGCGTGATCCCGACCCGCAACGGCCGCAACGGCACGCTTTTCACCTGGCAGGGCAAGGTCAGCATCAAGCGCGCCGAGTTCGCCGACGATGGCCGGCCGTTGGACGAGAGCTGTGGCTGCTACAGCTGCCAAAACTTTTCCCGCGCCTATCTGCGCCATCTGTTCATGGCCGGCGAGATGCTCTCGGCGCAGTTAAATTCGCTGCACAATCTTTACTTTTACCATCGCCTCATGGATAAGTGTCGGGAAGCGATTCGCGATGGGCGTGCCGATGCATGGGCGTCGCTCGTCAAGTTCGCCGAAGCTTCGTAGAAAAACCCTTCAGGAGGAATCATGGTCGATTTTGCTTACGCGCAGGGGGCGCCGGGCGCCGCTGGGCCGGGTCCATTGATGACGATGTTCCCGTTCGTGATCATTCTGGTGATCATGTATTTCATGGTGTTTCGGCCGCAGCAGAAAAAGCAGAAAGAGCATCAGGAGATGCTCAATAAGCTAAAAAGAAATGACGAAGTGATGACCTCCGGGGGGATTTACGGTAAGGTGTTCGAAATCAAAGACCAGGTGGTGACCCTCGAAATCGCGTCCAACGTGCGGATTCGCGTCAATCGCGCACAGATCGCCACCGTGACCACCGCCGACAAGGCGCCAGCCAAAGACGGAAAGGATTAATCGAATGCGACGGGGTGTTCTTACCCGGGTGATTTTTTTTGCCGCTCTAGCTTTGCTATCGGCGATCTTTCTCGCGCCCAACTATCTCGGCAAGAAAGATAGCAGCGGCAAAACCGAAATGCCTAGCTGGTGGCCGGGCTTTTTGCCGTCGGATGCGATTCATCTCGGTCTCGATTTGCAAGGCGGCAGCCATCTGGTGCTCGAAGTGAAGCTCGATAAAGCGATCGAGAATCACATGGAGCGCTTGAAGACCGACCTCACCAACAGTTTTCGCGACAAGGGCATTTCGGGTGTGTCGATCGAGCGCGTCGAAGCCACCCAGCTTCAGTTCAAGGTGATCAGCGCCAGCGTCGAGCGCGTGCGCTCGATCCTCAAGGCCGACTTTGGCGCCTTGTCCGAAGCCAAGACGGCCCAGACCAGCGCCACCGGCAGCGAATTTTACATGTCGCTCAACCGCGAAGAGAGCCGCGCGCTACGCGATTACATCGTCGATCAGTCCCTCGAGACCATCCGCAATCGAATCGACCAGTTCGGCGTCAGCGAGCCGGTGATTCAGCGCCAGGGGCTCAACAATATTCTCGTCCAGCTCCCCGGCATCCAAGATCCCCAGCGGGCCAAGGATATCATCGGCAAGACCGCGTTGTTGGAATTTAAGCTGGTGGACGACAACGTCAATCCGGAAGAGGCGGTCAAGAGCGGCGCGCCGCCGGGGCGCCAGGTGCTATTCGGCCAGGCCGGTAAAGGCGTTGCCGGCGCGAGCGCGGCGAAGGTTCCTTACGTTTTGGAAGCGCGCACACTGATGACCGGCGAATATATCAAGGACGCGCGGGTGCGTCCCGGTGAACAGCTGCAAGGTCCCTATGTCGAGCTGATCCTCAACGACCAGGGCGGGCGGCTGTTCGAGCAGCTCACCGCCGCCAACGTTAAGCGCCGCATGGCCATCGTGCTCGACAACAATGTCTACTCGGCGCCGGTGATCCAGGAACGCATCGGCGGCGGCCGGGCTTCGATCACCGGCAGCTTTGACATCAAGGAAGCGCGCGATCTGTCCATCGTGCTGCGCGCCGGCGCCTTGCCGGCGCCGGTGGAGATCGTCGAAGAGCGCACCGTCGGGCCATCGCTCGGACGGGACTCGATCAACCAAGGCATCACATCATTTATCGTCGGCGGCTGCTTCGTGGTGCTGTTCATGATCGCCTACTATAAGGGCGCCGGTTTGGTCGCCGTGGTGGCGCTGGTGTTCAACGTCCTGTTCATGGTCGCTGTGCTCGCCGGCTTCCAAGCGGTGTTGACGCTCCCCGGCATCGCCGGCATCGTGCTCACCGTCGGTATGGCGGTGGACGCCAACGTGCTGATCAACGAGCGCATTCGCGAAGAAATACGCGCCGGCCGGGCGGTCCGTTCGGCCATCGAAGCCGGTTATCAAAATGCCTTGCCGGCGATCTTGGACTCCAACATCACGACATTTCTTTCCGGGGTGATTTTATTTCAATTCGGCACCGGGCCGATCAAAGGTTTCGCCGTGACGCTTTGCGTCGGCATTTTGACCACGGTCATCACCGCGGTCTATTTGACCCGGGTTTACTACGACTACCGCACCGGCGCGCGCCGGCTTGAGCGCATCAGCATCTAAAGGATAGCCATGGAACTTATTCGGTCCGGAACCAAAATTCCGTTCACCCATTACCGCAAGATGGCGGTGATTCTGTCGACGGTGGTCAACCTGGCGGTGCTGGGCTGGCTGTTTTTCAAAGGGCCGACCATGGGCGTCGACTTCGCCGGCGGCACCATCGTGCAACTCAAGTTTCAACAGAAAACCACCGTCGGCGATATCCGCCAAGCCCTGGAGGCGATCCAACTGGGCGGCAGCACAGTGCAAGACTTCGGCCAGGAGGGCGCCAACGAATTTCTCGTGCGCATCGAGAAGGCTGGCGTCGAAGTCGCGGCGCTCAGCGATCAAGTCAGAAAGGCGCTCACCGGTAAATTTGGCGCCGACAAGTTCGAGATTCGCCGGGTAGAATATGTCGGACCCAAGATCGGCGAAGACCTGCGCTGGCGCGGCATGGTGTCGGTCATCGCTTCCATGGTGATGATGGGCGTCTACATTTGGATTCGTTTCGCCTCGGCCTTCGGCGCCAAGTTCGGCCTGCACTTCGGTCTGGGCGCGGTGATCGCTTTGCTCCATGATGTGCTCGTAACGGTGGGCGCGTTGATGCTGGCCAACTATGAATTCGACTTGACGGTGGTGGCGGCGCTGCTGACCATTGTTGGCTTTTCGGTCAACGACACGGTGGTGATCTGCGACCGCATCCGCGAGAACCTGCGCAAGATCCGCCGCGAGAGTTTGGAAAACATCATCAACACCAGCATCAACGAAACCCTCAGCCGGACGATTCTAACCACCGGCACCGCCTTGCTGGTCTTGTTGGCGCTCTACCTACTAGGTGGCGCGGTGATCCGGCCCTTCGCCTTCGCGCTGTTAGTCGGCTTCATCTCTGGCGTCTACTCGACCATCTTCATCGCCAGCCCGGTGATCTTGCTGTGGGAGAAGTCGTTCAAGCGATAACGCCTGGCGCCCGTGCCATGATCGAAGACAGTCGACAGAGACAGATTTAACCACGAAAGGCACGAAATACACGAAATTTGTTTTCTGAGGTCTTCGTGTTTTTCGTGGTTGAGTTGGATTTTTCCGCTAGTTTCTTAACTCTCCATGTCCCATGATCTTGCCAAGCGCTGGCGCTTGAAACCGACTGACGACGCGACGATCAAGCGCTTCGCTGACGACCTCAAGCTCTCGCCGCTGATCGCGCGTATTCTCACCCTGCGCGGTTTCACCGACAACGACGCCACCCGCTGCTATCTGTCTTCGAGCTTACGTTCCGATCTACCTTCGCCCTTCGCCATGGCCGGCATGGACGCGGCGGTGGAGCGCATCGTCGCGGCGGTGACTAACGAGGAACAGATCGGCATCTGGGGCGATTACGACGTCGACGGGACGACTGGAACGTCGGTGCTGGTGTCATTCCTACGCGAGATCGGCGCCAAGCCGTTCTACCATGTGCCGCACCGCATCGAGGAAGGCTACGGTCTCAACGTCGAGGGGCTGCGCGGACTCAAAGAACGCGGCGCCGGACTGGTGATCACCGTCGACTGCGGCATTTCCAATGCCATTGAAGTCGCGGCGGCCAACGGCTTCGGTCTCGATCTCGTCGTCGTCGATCATCATCAGCCGCCGGAACTATTGCCGCCGGCGGTGGCGGTGGTCAATCCGCACCGCAAGGATTGTAACTTCCCCGACAAAGGCATGTGCGCCGCTGGGCTGGCCTTCTATCTAGTCATCGGCCTGCGTGCCAAGCTGCGCGCAGCCGGCTGGTTCAAGAACGGCGTAGCTCCGGACATTCGCCACTTCCTCGACATAGTCACGCTCGGCACCATCGCCGACATGGTGCCGCTCAAGGGCGTCAACCGGACTTTGATCAAGCGCGGACTGAGCGAACTCGGCACTTCGACCCGCCCCGGCGTGGTGGCGCTCAAGCGCGTCGCCGGTATTCCGGATGGCGAAGTGACCGCCGGCCAAGTCGGTTTTCGCTTGGGGCCGCGCATCAACGCCGCGGGCCGGGTGGACTACGGCATCAAGGTGGTTGAGCTTTTGACCACCGACTCTGCCGAAACCGCCCAACGCATCGCCCAGGAATTGGAAGAACATAATCTCGAACGGCGCGCCATCGAAGCCCAGGTCCAGCAGCATGCTCTGGCCCAGGCCGAGGCGGCGGTGGCCGGTGGCGATTGCCATTCTCTCGTCTTAGCCGGCGAGGGCTGGCATCCCGGCGTGCTTGGCATCGTCGCGTCGCGGGTGGTCGAGCGCTTTTACCGGCCCACGGTGGTGATCGGTTTCAACGACGGCGTCGGCAAGGGGTCGGCGCGCAGCATCCGTGGCTTTCACATGGTCGAGGGGTTTCACGCCTGCGCCGAGCATTTAGAAAAATTCGGCGGCCATGAGTTCGCCGGCGGCCTATCGATTCGTCCCGATCAATTAGCCGGGTTTACCGCGGCCTTCGAGCGGGCGGCGCGGCAAAAACTTGCCGGCGAGCAATTATCGCCGCTCTTGGAGATCGACGCGCAGCTAGACTTCTCGCAGTTAACTTTGCCCTTGATGCGCGAGTTGGAAGTCATGCAGCCCTTCGGTGTCGGCAATCCCGAGCCGCTGTTCGCGACCTATGGCGCCGAGGTGTGCGAGCGCAAAGTTTTCTCCGCCGGGGTGCGCTTGCGCTTGCGCCAAGGTGGCAAGGTGTTGAGCGGCGTCATCTTCGGCGTCGGCGACGAATATCCCGGCCAGCCGGGCGAGCTGCTCGATGTCGCCTATCGTTTGACCGAGAACCAGTGGAACGGTAACACCAGCGTGGAGTTGAAGATCGCCGATGTGCGGGCGGCGCGGGAATAGTTGTTAGTTGGCAGTTGCTAGTTTTTAGTTTCGGATGGTGAAATTTATTTTGCGAGGTTGGTTATGAAGCTTGGTCGTGGATTGGTTTTGAGTGTTTGTCTGGCGTTGGCGTTGGTTCAGGTGGCGCGCGCGGCGGAGGTGGGCGGCAGGCCGGAGAAGTCTGACGTGGTCGTCACCTATGCGCAGCCGAGCGGCGCGTTCACGCCGATCTGGGTGGCTTACGAAGCCGGGTTGTTCAAGAAGTATGGCTTGAACGCCAACCTGCAACTGCTCACGCCGCAGGTGTCGGCCCAGGCGGTGATCGCCGAGGAGGCGGATTTTTATACCAATGGGCCGGACTTGATCAACGCGCGCTTGCACGGCGGCCAGGTGAAATATTTTGGCGGGACGATCCAGCAGTTGGTGTTTCAAATCTGGGGCGCCAAGGAAATCAAAACCATGCAAGACCTGAAAGGCAAAACCGTGGCGGCGAGCACGCCGCGCGCGGCGCTCGATACCGCGACCCGGGAAGCGCTCAAGAAAAACGGTCTGGTGCCCGACAAGGACGTGCAGATACTCTACGTCCAGTCGGTGCCGGCGATCTTGAGTTCGATCCTCGGCGGCAAGACCGCCGCCGGCACGCTATCGGCGCCCAACACCATCAAGGCCAAGGAGTCGGGGCTTAATCTATTGGCCGATGTCGGCAAGATGAATATTCCGGCCTTCCAAGTGACCTACGGCACGACGGAAAAATATCTAAAAAATAATCCCAACACCGTGTTCGCTTTCTTGAAAGCGATCGCCGAAGGCGTGGTGCTGTCGCGCAACGATCCGGCGGTGGCGAAAAAAGCCATCGCCAAGTACGCCAAGATCGACGACCAGCCGACCATCGACGGCACCTACGACGCCTTCGCGCCGTACTGGGCGATGAGTCTGGCGGTGCGGCCCGAGGCGATCCGCGGCCAGTTCGATTACATTGACGAAAAAGAATTTCCCAAAGTGAAGGGCGCCGATCCGAAGGATTTTTACGACAACTCGTTTGTCGACGCCTTGACCAAGTCGGGTTTTCTGAAAAACCTCGGCATGAAATAGCCTGGCGCGAGCTGCGACCGGCCAACCGGAGAAGCACCATGGGCACGCAAAGCCGCAGAGATATCGTCTACCTGGCGCTGGCCGGTTTCTTCGTCACCAACGCGATCCTGGGCGAGCTCACCGGCGGTAAGCTCTTTACCCTCGGGCCATTCACTTTAAGCATCGGCGTGATCCCCTGGCCGGTGGTGTTCATCGCCACCGACCTGATCAACGAGTACTTCGGCCGCGAGGGCGTCAAGCGCTTGACCTTCATGACCATCGGCTTGATCGTCTACGCTTTCATCGTCCTGTTCCTCGCCATGCAAGTGCCGGCCGCGTCGTTCTCGCCGGTCAGCGACGCGCAGTTTTCCGGCGTGTTCGGCCAGTCGCTGTGGATCATTGTCGGCAGCGTCATCGCGTTTGCCTTGAGCCAGCTGATTGATGTTTTCATCTTCTGGCTGGTGCGCCACAAAACCGGCGGCCGCTATCTCTGGATGCGCGCCACCGGTTCGACGGTAGTCTCGCAACTGATCGACAGCATCGTCATCATCGGCATCGCCTTCTGGCTCCCCGGCAAAGTGAAGACTTCTGAATTCCTCACCGTCGCCGCCTCCAACTATTCCTTCAAACTGATCGTCGCCCTGAGCGTCACCCCGCTGCTCTACGCCGGCCACGCCGTCATCGACCGCTACCTGGGCAAGGAAGAAGCCCATCAGTTGATCGAGCAGTCGGCGAAGGTGAGTGGGGAAAGGGTGGTGTAAGGTGCGTTGCGGTTGCCCCTCGCGAATCTAAAATCACATTCATGGCGTTAGTAAATCGGGGTGTCACCGCTGGTGCATCTTGAGCGCAGTGGCGACGATGGGCTTGGCCCAGTCGGGTGTGGATATGAGGTCCCGCGGATCTACGATCTTGCCGCGCACCATGGACAAAACAAGCTTGGGTATGGGCTCGTCGCCAGTCGCGGGATCGGCATCTTCGCTATTGTCGTAGACCCGTAATGCGGTTAGGTGAGGCATCAGTTCGATCAGGTTGTGGCGGCTAAGATCGAAACGCCGGTGGATATGTTCGGCGGCGATGTCATGGCCGCCGCGGCGGACGCGAGCATGGACACGCTGGATGTGCAGTTCAGGAGTGGTAAGGCCGACGTACCAAATATAAATCTCGATTCCTTGCGACGCAGCTTGTTGGAGCAATCGGGGAATCGTGTTGGCGCCCAATGTGGTTTCGAAGGCGAAGTCTTTGCGCTCAGAGATCGCCCGCTTCAATAACCTGACGCCCTGGTTCCAGGCCGCGCTATTGGCGTCGGCTTGCGTCATTGTCGGGCTGGCTAAGATTAACCCGGCAGCGGCCGCGTCGGGATTGTAATAAGCGGCCCCCGACGCGCGAAACATCGCGCCGCCGATGCTGCTCTTGCCGGCGCCGTTGACGCCGGCAAGAACGTAGATGCGCGAACTCTTGGGCGACGCCATTGTAAAGATCAGTTTCCGCTATGCGCCGGTGCGGATGTCGGTTCTGAGAATGCGCGACTGTGGAGCTATCGACCAGCTAAGAGTCACCCAGCCTTGCGCGCGGCTTTTACGGCAGCGCGGCCAAGCTTGGTGGGCGAGGCATTGAAGGCGCTCTCCATGGCTTTCTTCGCTTTCGGGCTCTGCATGCGGTCCAAGAGATCGTCGAAGTCGGCGCTCAGGCTGTCGAGGGCGCGAGAACGGGCTTGTACGAGCGATTCAAACTCCGCGTAGGATAGTAAGACGGCCTTGGGCGTGTCGTGACGGGTGATCGCAACGGCTCCGCCATGGGTGGCTTTGTCGAGGATCGCGCCGAACTCATTTTTGACTCGGGTCGCGGCGATGCTTGGAATGTCGATCAATGCGCCCTGGCTATTTCTAAAGGTCAGCGTAGACATTGCGATACCTCCATGCACCGGCAGTATAGCCAAAATGGCTAATTTGTCTAGTTTGGCCATGTTGTGGAGTTTCTCCAGGTCAAACCTGCCGAGCTCCGATGGTTCATCCATAGTGCCAGTCGTGTTATGGGTAATTTCATACTTGAGGTTAGCTAGGCCAGGAGAAATCACCCATGCGCAACGGATTTAGAATTTACGATTCCGACACTCACTTGGCCCCCTCGGCGGAAACCCTGGAGCGTTATTTCGACCCGGCGTTGCGCCAGCGGCTGGCGGAGTGGGAGAACTGCAAAGTGCCCTTTCGCACCGGCTGGGCCGGCGAGAAGCTCGAACCGCCGTTTCGCCATCGTTTCCGCTTCAAGACTCGCGACGGTTGGCGGGAGAAGCTGCGCGTCCTGGGCGAAGCCGGGCCGCGCGAGCAAGTTGAGCACCCTTTCCCGACCTTCATGGGCAGCCGGTTCCCGACGCCGGGCGGGGCGGATGACGATTCCAGCGCGCGCATTCGCGACATGGATGAGGAGGGCGTGGATGTACAGTTGATGCTGCCGGGGCTGCCGCCGGCGACCGATGAGATCGATGTCGAGGTCGGCTTCATTCGCGCCAATCATCGCTTCACAGATGATTTTTGCCGCAACCATCCGCACCGGTTGAAATCGCTCATCGTCGTCAGCAGCCGCGCGGTGGAAGCGTCGGTGCAGGAAATCAAAACCTGGGCGCGGGCGCCTTGGGCGGCGGGCATTCATCCCAATCTGGCTGAAGGCATGCCCATCGATCATCCCGATCTCGAACCGATTTGGGCCGCGGCCAACGATGCCGGATTATGCGTGGCGCACCATAGTTTCACCGCCGGCTATCCCGGCTACCGCGATCTCTGGGACAATCCATTCATCGGCCGCACCGCGTCCCATCCGTGGGGCGCCATGCGCGCCGTGACGGCGTTCTTCGGCGCCGGCATCATGGACCGCTATCCGAATATTCGCTACTGCATTCTTGAATCGGGCTTCGGCTGGCTGCCGTTCTGGGCCGCGCGCATGGACGACCAGAGTCAATACATGCCCTACGCCTTGCCGAAAAATCTCGCCCATAAGCCCAGCGAGTACATGACCGGTGGGCGCTTTTTCGCCAGCCTGGTGATCCATGAGGGCGAGAAGCTGGCGCGCATGGTCGGCGACTTTTTGGGCGACGGCGTGCTCATGTATTCCTCCGACTATCCTCATGCCGAAGCGCGCTTTCCCGAGTCCACGGCCAAGGTGCTGGCATGGCAATCATTGAGCAGCGACGTCATGCGCAAAATGATGTGGGACAACGCGGTGCAATGTTTCGGCGCGCCGTAGAGATATAGCGTCAGTTACATTCGTGCGCTTCGCCCCACTGGCGAAAGTCTCGATGTCGTAGCAACGTCAATCTGTCATGTTAACGGCAAGGCGAAAATGTCAGGTCGGTTTGTTGGTAGCAGCCTCCAAGGTAGAAATCGGACCGTAGCGGAACCCCTGCTTCTTAGCTGGCGTTCGGTATAGGCCAAGTGTGTGCGTC
>CAMDBU010000171.1 GCA_945889495.1 Syntrophobacter sp. SbD2
ACGCACACACTTGGCCTATACCGAACGCCAGCTAAGAAGCAGGGGTTCCGCTACGGTCCGATTTCTACCTTGGAGGCTGCTACCAACAAACCGACCTGACATTTTCGCCTTGCCGTTAACATGACAGATTGACGTTGCTACGACAGGAATATTCGCCGGTTTTGCGCCGCGCGAATTTTTTTCTCGTCAGCGAACTGGCGCCGCCGTGGCGAGCGCCGATTCTCAAGATGAAGCGCTCACGTCAGCTCACGTCAGCTTGACGTGACTGGTGATCTATGACATTTTGCCTGAAATCTTTTCTAACCGGCCCATGGAGATTATCTGATCCAAGAGAGCAAAGCTGGGACGGTGGCGGGAAAATCCACCGCCCCGTCCGATGGTGAACGGAAAATTCCCTTGCTCAAGGGAGTCAACGATCCGTTCAGCTATGTCAGCGACGAACTCAACCTGGTCGAAGAAAATCTCAGCCGGGCGATCCGCTCGCGCGAAGCTCAACTGACGGAGATCTCCGGCCATCTGATCGTCGGCGGCGGCAAACGGGTGCGGCCGATGGTGACGCTGCTCGCCTACGCCGCTTTTGGCGGCAAACGGATCAAGGACATCGTCGACATCGCCACCGCCATCGAACTGATCCACACCGCGACGCTTTTGCATGACGATATTATCGACGGCGCCGACACCCGGCGCGGCAAGATCTCGGCGTACAAGAAATTCGGTTTGAAATCGACCCTGGTGGCGGGCGATTTTTTGTTCATCAAAGCTTTTGAGTTCGCCGGCAAGTTCGACGAGACCGTGGTGCAATGGACCGCCGACGCCTGCACCATGCTCACCGAAGGCGAGATTCTGCAAAGCCATTTCAATCGCAACCGCGCCGTCACGCTGGACGACTACATCGAGATCGTCAAACGCAAAACCGCCTCACTGTTTCACACCGGCACCAAAGTCGGCGCCTACCTGGCCGGCGCCAGCCAGGCGATGGTCGATGAGACCGAACGATACGGCCTCAACATGGGCATCGCCTTTCAAATGGTCGACGATATCCTCGACATCGTCGGCCACCCGGATTTGCTCGGCAAACCCACCGGCATGGATCTACGCGACGGCAACCCGGCACTGCCGATCATCTTGGCGCTCAAGCATGGCGATCCCGCGGTGTGCGCCGCCTTCGACTGCGAAAACCCCAGTGAGCCGCAAATCGCCCTGGCCATCGAAGCGATCAAGAACGGCCCGGCCATCGCCGAGGCCAGAGCGCTGGCCAAGCAGGCGGCCCAGGACGCCTTGCAATCGATTCGCAAGCTGCCCCCTTCGCAGTACCGCAACGGTTTAAAAACTCTGGTTCAGCTGATCACCGATCGAGATTTTTAGGAAGCCACGACGCCCGACCGGTAGCGCAACCACCCGGTCCATTCACGGCGCATTTTTCACCCATGTCAGTGCTCAATCCGTCGCGCGACCGAGCGGTCCAGGGAATGTTCGACCGTATCGCCGGCCGCTACGATCTGCTCAACCGGGTGATTAGCTTCAAGTTGGACAACTGGTGGCGCCGCCAGGCCATCGAAGTTTTGCTCGATCGCCCTAATCCACTGATCGCCGATCTCGGCGCTGGCACCGGCGATATGGCGTTTAGCGCGATCAAACATGTGCAAGGAAAAATCCGCATCGTCGGCCTCGACTTCTCGCTCAACATGCTGCAAGTCGCCCAACGCAAAACCAGCCAACAGCGGTTTAGTTCGGCCGCTACTTGGGTCCAGGGCAGCGCCATGGCGGCGCCCTTCAAGGCCGAAGCCTTCGATGGCGCCATGAGCGCCTTTGTCCTGCGCAACGTTTCCGATCTCGAGAGTTTTTTCGCCGAGGCACGCCGGGTGCTCAAACCGGGCGCTAAACTGGTCACCCTCGACATGTTTCCGCCGCGCAAAAATTGGTTCGCGCCCTTTTATTGTCTGTATTTTTACCGCCTGGTGCCGTGGATCGGCGGCCTGTTGGCCGGCGACCGCCACGCTTACCGCTATCTATCCGACTCGGTGCGCGGCTTTCACGCGCCGGAAGTGGTGAGCGACATGATTCGCCACGCCGGCTTCGCCAAGGTCACCTTGCGGAAATTTTTAAACGGCGCGGTGTGCATGCATATCGCCGAAAAGGCCGGGGTTACCCGAAGCCGATCAAGTTGATATCGTGAGCGGGGTTTAAACCCCGCTCACGACCAAAGGGGATGCTCGGCCTCCTTTGGTAACCCCATTTATCAGTGCCCGCAGCATGCTGCGGGGTTTCAGGGAATTAACCGATGCGCGGATTTTCCAGCAGCTTTTTGATTTTTTTCTACCAAGTCGGCCTGGGCGGCATGTTCGCCTTGGCCGGCACGCCGTTTCATGAAATCGAACGGGGCTTTTACAAATCCACCGCCGGCGTCCTCTACTTCATCGCCCTGGCGGGTTTCCTCGGCAAGAGCGTTTTTTACCTGCACGCTCTCAGCGGCTCGGTCGGCATCGGACTGGGCTTGGAAATGTTTTTTCACAGCGCGTTCATTATCGGCTTTACCGCCTACATGATTTCCTTGTGGGGCGAACGGCAAGTATTTCGCGCCCGCAGTTTCGCCGTCACGCTATTAACCGGCTTGGCTGGTCTACTAATCAGCACCCATAGCTTTTCCAGCGCGCCGTTCCTGTCGGTCGAGAGCGTGATTTACCCGACGGCGTTTTTTCTGTCGTCGCTGTTACTCGGTGGCGTCACCGTCGGCATGCTGATCGGCCATTGGTATTTGATCGACACCGGTCAGAGCTTGGAGCCGTTCATCCGCATCTACAAATTTTTTGTCTACGCTCTGGCGGCCCAGTGTTTATTTTACCTAGTCGCGCCCGCGGCACTCTATCTGGTGGGCGACCCGGCGAGCCAAAAGGGGCTCCACCGCCTCTGGCAGCAACATTCGACTTTGCTGGTCAGCCGGCTGGTCGCCGGTCAAGCGGCGCCGCTGATTTTGTCCTGGATGATCTGGCGCACGCTGCAAATTCCCCACACCATGGCGGCGACGGGATTGTTTTACATCGCGCTATTGGGAGTATTCGTCGGCGAAATCTTGGGCCGGCAGATTCTTGCTCTTACTTCCCTACCCTTTTAATCACACGACACTTAAGATTCCGAAGTAGGATGGGTAGAGCAAAGCGAAACCCATCGTCCGAAAACGACGAGCCTGGCAGAACTAACGTGGGTAGGTCTTAATCTTAGTCACGCGCAGCCCGGCGGAAGTCCAGCCCAGATCGTACCCCACCGGCTCGCCAACTTTCAGATCGAGGGGCGACTTGATCACGCCGAACAGATCGACCAGATCATAGGAAAAGGTCAGCTCACGACCGCTCTCCGTGCGCACCACGCCAGTATTGTTGGATGGAAATAGTTTGGTAATCACACCCTGGTGATAACTATCGCCGCGGCTCGACGATAACGGGTCACGCTCGGTTTCAGCCATAATATTTAGTCCGCTTCTTGGCGCCGGTGTAAGTGACGGCGCCGACTGATCAGCTAAGCGGATGCTTTTGCTGGGCGATGCGGCCTTGGAGTTCCATCAAGCCATCCAACACCGCCTCCGGGCGCGGCGGACAGCCCGGCACGTAGACGTCCACTGGAATGATCCGGTCGATGCCTTGGACGGTGGCGTAGTTGTCGTAAAAGCCGCCGCTGGCGGCGCAGGCGCCAAACGCCATCACCCACTTGGGCTCGGACATCTGTTCGTAGACGCGTTTGAGCACCGGCGACAGCTTGTGATTGACCGTGCCGATCACCATCAAGAGATCGGCCTGGCGCGGGCTGAAGCGCGGCAACAGGGCACCAAAGCGGTCGATGTCATAGGGCGACATCGACAGCGACATATACTCCATGGCGCAGCAGGCGGTGGCGAAGGGATAGGGAAACAAAGAATACTTGCGCGCCCAGCCCAACGCCTTGTCGAGCCGGGTCAGCACCACCGAGTCGGCTAGCAAGCGGTCCTGGCCAAACTGTGAATTTGCCTTGGTCGCGATCGATTCGGTCGGATTCAATTGGACATCCTTAAAGAATTGGAATTGCTCACCCCACTGACGGTACCTGGTTTTCTTGGGATTAACAATTCTTGGCAATAGTCATTTGATCACCACATTGGCGGCCTGGAGTCCTTTGCTGCCTTGGGTGATCTCGAACTCCACCGCTTGGCCTTCGTTGAGCGAGCGGTAACCATCGCCTTGGATCGCGCTGTAATGCACGAAGACATCGGCGCCGCCCTCCTGTTCGATGAAACCATAGCCCTTCGTGTTGTTGAACCATTTCACTTTTCCCGTCGCCATGGGCAAATCTCCCTTCGCCACCAACACCGGCAAATTTAGCCGCCGAGCTTAGTTAAACCCTGGCGCTGTTGTCAAGAAATTTCCCACCGCGAAAATTTATCGCCGCCGCTAGCCCATCGGCCGCGACTTGCAAAACGGGATAGAGCCGCGTTAGAACCAAAGCCATCGAGTCCAGCCGGAGGATAATCATGTTCGGAAAGATTCGCCATATCGCCATGTACACCCACAACCACGCCGCGGTGGATCGGTTTTACCAAGAGATATTCGGCATGCGGCGCATGACCAGCAACACCCTGGACGAGACTGGCAAGCAGAACGCCAGCCGCGGTCATATCAGCGACGGGGTGATTGGTCTCGCGGTATTGTCGCGTTATGCCGGGCAACAGTCGGGCATGGATCATTACGGCTTCGAGGTCGAAGATATCAAAGAATTTGTCCGGCGCATGGACCAGCACTATCCAAAAAACCAGATCGCCCGCGGTTTAGATTATGTGCCGTTCGCCGGACTGCGGAGTTACGATCCGGCCGGCGCCCATTTCGACATCGCCCAGGCCCATGTCGCCAACGTGCGCGAGGGCTACAACCAAGCCGGCTGGGAGCAGCCGCGCTGGATCAATCATATCTCGATCCGCGCCAACGACCCGGGCCAGGCCGCCGAGTTCTACGAAAAGATTTTCGAACTCAAAGAAGCCGAAACCTACAAGGACGACGGTTCCATTTGTATGACCGACGGCAAAGTGAAGCTGCTGCTGCGGCCGCGCCATAACAATTTATACCGCGGTCTACGCGAAGGGCTCGATCACTTCGGTTTCAAAGTAGAAAATTTAGCCCAGGCACAAAGCGATTTGGCCGCGCTCAATGAAGCCGCCCCACCCACCGCCAATGGCAAGTTCGTCGGCGGCAACGGCAAAAAGAACGAAGAAGATTTTCACCGCTGCTGCCTGGGCCAACATTTCACCGCTGACCCCGACGGCGTGCTGATCGATATGTCTGAATAAACAGTAGTCAGAATTCAGTGATCGGACTCATGCCGAAACTTCTGACTTCTGACTCCTGACTACTTCCCCAAAAGGAGCAATCATGCGCGACCTTGGACTGGCAGGCAAAGTGGTTCTGATCACTGGCGGTGGCGGCGTGTTGGGCTCGGCCTTCGCGCGCGGGTTTGCCGATCATGGGGCGAAGCTGGCGATCGGCGATTTCGTCGCCGATAAAGCCGAAGCGGTCGCCGCCGACTTGCGCTCGCGCGAGGCCCAGGCCATCGGCCTGGGCGCCGATGTGACCAAGGAAGATCAAGTAACCCGCATGGTCAGTGAAGTAGTCGGCCGCTACGGCACCATCGATATTTTGGTCAACGCCGCCGCCGTGCAGATTTATCCGGGCAAGGAAATCACCGAAGTGGAATCGAGTGAGTGGGATTTCGTTCTCGGTATCGGCCTCAAAGGCATCTACATGTGTTCACGGCAGGTAGTTCCGGTGATGAAAAAAGCTGACCGCGGTAAGATCGTCAACATCGCTTCCATCGCTGGCCATCGCGGCCTACCCGGGGGATCCGCCTACAGCGCGGCCAAGGGCGGCGTGGTCAATCTCACCCGGCAGATGGGCGTCGAACTTGGCAAGTATCATATCAATGTCAACTCCATCAGCCCCGGCTTCACGCCCAATCGCTTGACCAGCGTCAATCAATACGCCGGCCAACCGGACGACAGCAGCACAACGTTGCCGACCGGGGTCAATCTCACCATCCCGCCACTGGGACGCAACGGCGACATCGAAGACTACGTCGGCCCGGTGCTATTTTTGGCATCGGCCTGGGCCGACTATATCACCGGCGCGGATATCCCGGTGGAAGGCGGCCGCATGGCCGCGCGCTGAGGTCGGCGAATAGTTTAAAGAAGCGAATGAAGCTTTAGCGCGCCAGCGAGTTGGCGAACTTGCGGATCAAGTCGTTGAACCGTTCCGGCTCGTCGACGAATAGGGTGTGACCGGCGTCTTTGAACACTTCGACTTCAGTGCCTGGGCGATTCTTCTGCAAGTTGGCCGCCTGCTCTTCGAACTGCGGCGTAACCACGTAGAGCAGCGGCGGCTTAAAAGCATGCGCGATATCTTTCCAGTGGGTGCGCGGGAACGGATAGGACAACAGCGCGATGCTTTGCTCCACCGACATACGCTTGGCGCCGGCGACCCATTGCGCTACCTCGGCGTCGCTGCGCGGCGACTTGAAGATCGCCCGGACAAAACCATCTAACGTAGCGTCGCGATCGTCGCGCAGCGCCTGCAAAAAGGTCCCGCCCGGCGCCGGCGCCGGCTCTTCGCCCACCGAGCTATCGACCAGCACCATGCCCGCCAGGCGCTCGGCGCCAAACATATGAACGTATTGCAGCGACTCGATGGCGCCCAGCGACCAACCTATGAGCAAGATGTTTTTTAGTGGATCGAGAAATTCCTTGAGATCGCGAGCGCGCCGCTCGGCGGTGAAACCGTCCGCTGGCACCGTCGATTCCCCCTGGCCACGCGGGTCGATGGCCAAGATGTGATAATCGCGGCCCAACTCTGCTAATTGATTTTGCCAGATCGATGCCGGCATGGACCAACCGGTGACCAGAGCGATTTTGACTTTGTCGCTGCCGCTATGTTGCCGCCCCGCTTCGAGGAGCGATAACGCCACGCCGTCGCTGGTGTTGAAAGACCGGCGGGCGATCTGGGTTGCGCAGCCTTGCGCCATGAGGACGAGACAGCCGGCGATCAACAGATATCGCGGGCTAATTAGCAATCCGATCCTTACTCGCCAGGATCAAACCGCCTTGGCTGCCGCGCCAATGGTAGCCGAAGGCAAACGGCAGATCGGTGGTCAAAGCCTTGGTCTTAAACGCGGCGTCCAAATCCTTTTGGTAACCATACTCCATCGGCTTGATCGGTTTAAAATACTTGCCGTAGAGTTTGGTCTGCCAGGGCGATTGACTGATGAACCGATAGGGAATCCCGGTATCGTCTTGAACCAACACATCCGCCGACTCCAGGATCATCGCTCGGGTCTTGGAAAACTGGTTGTCATGCAACAGGTAGGACGCCGACTTGATCAGCGCGCTGGCCGGCCGATTCTGCCCCACCCAGTTGAGAAACTCCGGATAGTAATCCAGCGCCTTGTCGGTGGCATCGAGGGAGAAATAATAGAGCTGCTGGACGCCCGGCGCGTTGGGGCTGGAGAATTCCATGCGCACGCCGCGTAGCAACATGCGCGGCCGCTTACCATCCGGGGTATCGTAGGCCCTAGTCAATTCCGGGAAAAGATCGATCGGCTCGATGCGGACAATGCGCCGGTTCATGAGCGCCATCATGGTCGCCATCACCGGCACCGTGCCGCGCACCCAGGGGGTGGTGAGCTGCTTGTTCATGTAGGAGGTAATAAAGTAATTGCGCTCAAAGATATCACGGAAGGCGCCGCGCACATCGGTCAACAGCTTAGCGAACTGCTGCGGCGTCACCGATTCGAGATCGGGCAGGGCGCCCGGCCGCTCCAAGCTAAAAAACACGTAGCGCGAATGGTCGGGGAAAAAAGCGTAGGCGTTAAAAAAGTCCGGGCCGCTGAACGGATAGAGCAAGGTTTTTTTCTGCGGATTGGCGATCTTGAGCTCATGATCGCGCCAACCTTCGACGGTTTTGATCCGCGCCTTGACCTCGTTCCATTGGGCGGTCATCCACTTCTGGTGTTCTTTCCAGGCGTCCTGATCGAGTAAGCGGCTCGAGGCCGGCTCGGCCGGATTAGGCACGATGCCAGCCAAGATCTGCGCTGTGGCGGTGGCGGTGGCGCGCCGATTAAACTCACCCGACGGTGCTTCCACCGCCCTAGCCGGTACGCTAGCGCTCACGAGGGCGCCCAGCAAAACCCAGCCGAGAACCATTTTGCCGTTCAATAAATAAGATAATTCACATTTAAAATTCATAGTTTCTTACCGCAATCCTGAACCAATCTTTTGCTTGCAACTAGTTAAACTGGAACTCAAGTAGATAATCTCTCTAAGTTAGACGCCAAGATTAACACTTTCTCCCTACCGGCTTCAATTAAATTGCTAAAATCGCCGCCCCCGAGAGTTCGATTGAGACCAGTCGAATTTCGCGCCGCTTCCCATCGATCGTCGCATGGGATAATAAACGGCTACCACCAAGATTACATCATATTAAGGAACAAACCATGTCAGGTTGGAAAGCGCGCATCGGCTACCTATCGCCGTCAGTTTTCGAAACGCCATCGGATTGGGATCGCATCTTGCCCGAGGGCTTCACCATTGTCTCGTCGGGCTTGAACGTTCAATCGCACACCGAAGTCGAGTTCAACAAGGCGATCGACGCCCTGGGCGCCGGCCTGGGCATCTTCAAGGCCGAAGAGTGCGACGCCATCCTGATGGGCGGCATCACCCTCGGCACCCAGCGCGGCTACGCCGTCGAGCAGGAAGTGGTCGCCAAGCTGTCCCAGCAGGTCGGCTTGCCGGTGAGCACCGCCATGAGCGCGACGGTGGACGCGCTCAAGCATTTGAACGTCAAATCCACCGTGATCGCCACGGCGTATAAAGAATCGATCAACCAGCTGGTCAAGAAATACTACCAAGATGGCGGCATCGAAGTGCTGGCGATCAAAGGCTTGGAAGTTTCGAAACCGGTGGACCAGGTCAAGCTGCCGGACTATTCATCCTACAAGGTCGCGCGCGAACTATGGCGGCAAAATCCCGGCGCCGAAAGCCTGCTCTTGCAAGGGCGCTGGCGCACCGTGGCCTATGTCCAGGAGTTGGAAAACGACACCAATTTACCGGTGGTCGCTTCCACCGCCGCGGCGCTCTGGTGGGTGATGCACAGGCTCGGCATCA
Organism: Syntrophobacter sp. SbD2; assembly: GCA_945889495.1. Lineage (GTDB taxonomy): Bacteria > Desulfobacterota > Binatia > UBA9968 > UBA9968 > DP-20. The sequence goes on from CAMDBU010000171.1 coordinate 9,170, forward strand.
GGGTGCCGGTGCCGGGCCATGGCCGGCTACTCGCCTAGCCAGACGATTCTCGGCGCGCGACTCTCGGCCACGCGCTTTTCCGCCGCCATAGTCGCGCCGCTCAAGTCCTCACCGGTGAGCAGTTCGTAGAGCTTGCCCATGGCCGCCGGGCTGTTGAACCGCTTGAAGCCCGCCGCCCGGCCCATTTCCTGAATCTGATTGGCCATCGACGCCAGCGGCATGGGGATCTCCAGTTTAGCCGCGATATTCAAAGCTTGGCGGAAATCTTTATAACTGTTGCTAAGCGCGCCGCCGTTATTGTTGTTGCGCTTCATGAACTCTTCCAGCCGCGCCGATGACGCCGGCGAGCCGGTGGCCTGCATCAATTGCAAAAATAATTTCGGATCGGCCCCCTGGGCGGTCAACCAGGAACAGATCTCCGCCGTGATGATGTTGTTGGTGGTCGAATACAAAATAATCGCGATCTTGAACGCCTTGGGCATCCACGGTTCCGGCAGACAGACAATGGTCTGCGCCACCGCGTTTAAAAACTTCGCCGTCGGCTCGATGGCGCTTTTGGCGCCGCCGATGACGATGGCGAACTGTCCTTTGGGAATCACGATGGCCGGCGCGCCGCTGGCGTGAATCGTCCCGCCGATAAACGTCGCTTGTTTTTCCCCCAAGCGCTCTTGCAGCTCGCGCGCGCAGTCGGGATCGGTGCCGCTCAAATCGACCAACGCCATGCCCGGCTGCAACGCGTCAAAGGCGCCCGCCGGCCCGAACACCGCGCTACGCACTTCCACCGACGACGGCACCAGCGTGATCGTAATATCGCCCACCGCCTGCGCCGCGGTTTTGGCCGCCTGGGCGCCAAGCTGCACGACGGCGTCAACCGCACCAGCATCGATATCGAAAACCGTCAAAGAATAGCCAGCAGCCAATATCCGCTCCGCCATCGGCCGCCCGGCATTGCCTAGTCCAATCAAACCGATTTTTTGCATCTACGACCTCTGTGAATCCACCGACAATTCCGAATTCCTATTTTGTGAACTTTGCGTTCTTTGCGGCCAATCGTCCGAGCCCTACTTCGCCTTGCCGGCTTTTTTCAGCGCCTCCTCGACGATCTGGTGCAGCGCCTTGCGCCCTTCCAGGCCGTTGTACTTGGCCGAGTTGAGCATGAAATAGTTGACGCCCTTTTGCGGCACGTCGTCCGGCGGCAAATCGGTTTTCGGAATGTCGACGCGCAGCGAATTGACCTCGGTGTATTTCTGCCAAGCGATCTGGCCTTCGCGCGACAAGACCCAATTAACAAACAGCTTGGCGGCATTGGGATGGGGCGCCTTGCTCATCACCGCCAGGCAGCAAGAGCCGCCGCCCATGATGTCGCCTTCTTTGAGCGGGTGCGGCATCAGGTCCACCGGCAAGCCTTGCTTGTTGGCTTTCATCACCGGCTGGCCGCTGCCGATCTGAAAAATCACTTTCCCCGATCCCAACCAGTCCGTTCCCTGCTGGAGATCGCGGGTGATCAGAATGTCGGTGTCACTGAGCAGCTGGGTGATAAATTTCTGCCCCAGGCTCGGCGTGTAGTAAAAAAACATAAACGTCTCACCGCCGCCGCCAGCCACCCGGGGATCGAAGGTGACCAGCTTGCCTTTGAACTTGGGCTTCAACAGATCCCACCAGGATTGAATCTCCTTCGGATCGAGCAGTTTGGTGTTGTAGGAACCGCGTCGGGTGCCGATCTCGCCGGAAATAATTAGCCCGGCGTTGTTCTGCGCATCGGCGAAGTGGAGCCGGCCGTCGAACCAATTGGTCGCATCGTTGACGTCGGGCAGAATCAACAGCGGCTTCAACGCCTCCAAGGTTCCCGGCGCGAACGCCGCGTAGGTCGACGAACCGCCCATCAGTAAATCGGCGAGAAATTTCCCCGCCCGCCGCTCGGCGACGATGCGCTGGGCATGATCCGACCCCTTACCCGGCACGAAGGTGAATTTCACCTCGGGATAGGTTTTTTGAAAGATCGCCCAGATCTGCTGGTAGGCCGGGTTGTGCGGCCCGTAGATGACAACCTCGCCGTCTTTCCGCCCCGCCTCAACAGTCGCATCCCACTGCTTCTTCCAATCCGATTGCGCGGAAGCGACCGAAGCCAACAGACTTACCAAACACCCGAGCACCGCCAACTTTATTCTTAGTCTTCCCATAACCCCATTACTCCATCACTCCAATCCGTCTATGCCCACGGGCTTTGCCTGTCAAGAATTTTCACCGCCCGATGTTGTAGCAAAGTGAATCTGTCAGGGTCTAACGGCAACGTGAATATGTCAGGGTGGAAGGATGACAACCCTGACGATGAGAGACGAGAAACGACTAGACATCATACAACGATCGTTACGTAATGAGCTGACGATGGTGGAAGCCGCA
>CAMDBU010000172.1 GCA_945889495.1 Syntrophobacter sp. SbD2
CTGAAAGCGAAGGGTAAACTGTTCAAAGTCGCTCTCATCGCTTGCATGCGCAAGCTGCTCACGATTCTCAATTCTATGATCAAACATAAAACTTGTTGGTCTGATACTTTTCTTCAGAAAGCTTGACTTGCAAGACAGTTGCTACACAATGCCTTCGTGCCTCATTGCCAATTCCATTGGAGAGATTCATTGGAGCTTGGGGAAAACTTCTTTGGACATCAATTCCATGGTCCGGCGCACGTCGGTCATCGGCACGCCGCCGAAATTGACCATGGCGATGACTTGGGTGACGCCGATTTTTTCGTAGTCGCGCAGGATCGCGACAGAGTCTTCCGGCGTGGTGAAAAAGCCCAAGCGTTCCTGCTTGATGTTGTCCAACTGCGGAATCTTAGAGCCGGGGCGGCGATGGGTTTTGTGAAACGAGATGGCGCGCTCGAAGTAGGGGCGGGCGCCGTCGACGGCGGCTTGCTCGTTCTGGTGCAAATAGAAATGCATGGCGACCATGATCTGCGGCGCGGCTTGGTGGCCGGCTTGGCGATAGTTGCCGAGGTAGATATCGTTTTTCGCCTTCACATCGGTAAGGTTCCGCGACCGCGCGAACGGGATGCCCATCATCGGTAAGCCCAGCTGGCCGGCTTTGATTATCGTGTCGTCGCTCGATGCCGCCAGCCAGATCGGCACCGGCTTTTGCAGCGGCTGCATATAAAGCGAGACATTGTCGAAGTTGTAATGCTTGCCGTGGTAAGAAAACGTCTCGCCCTGCCAGGCTTTAAGAATGATCTCACTGCCTTCCCAAAATTTTTCTCTGGCTTCCTCGGGCGTCATGCCGAACTGTTGGAACTCCACCGGCGAGAAGCCGCTGCCCAGGCCGAACTCCAGCCGGCCGTTGCACAGGTTATCCGCTAGGGCATATTCTTCGGCGACGATTAAGGGATTGTGAAAGGACGGCACGGCGATGGCCGGGCCCAGGCGAATTCTTTTGGTTCGCTGTCCGAGAGCGGCGATCACCATCGGCGGCGACACGCAGGTGCCGTACCAGTACAGATGATGCTCGCCCAACCAAAAGGAATCGAAGCCCAGCTCTTCGGCCCACTCGGCGATGGTCAAAACTTCTTGGTAATATTTCTGATTCGACCGGCCGAGCTCGGGATGATTGTCGCCGAAAATGAAGATGCCGAATTTCATGACTGTTCCTAGAACGCGATATCTTCGGATTTAATATCCCATGGGAATTTAAATAGCCATCCGTTCGTGAGGGACTCGTGGATGGTGAGCGAGGAGCAATTGTGGTAAATTAGCGCTGTGGAGTTTGCGTGGGACGCTGTCAAGGAACTTGCCAATATCCAGAAGCACAAGGTTGCCTTTGGTGAAGCGGTGGAGACCTTCTTCGATGCCAAAGGTTTTCAATCTAATATTCCCCGCTGCTTGCGGCGGGCACAACTAAATGGGGTTTCCAAAGGGGGCGAGCATCCCCTTTGGTCGCGAGCGGGGTTCATACCCCGATCGCGAAATGCCAGGTTGATTTGACGGACAAAAAGCACTCTACGCGCGAACCTCGGTTCTACTGGATCGGGAAATCGAGCCGGGGACGCATCCTAACGACATGGTTTACCAAGCGCGGATCGGTGATTCGAATTATCGGCTCGGCGGAGTGGCGACAATTCCGGAGACTTTACAATGAAACAACCCAAGCTAAGTAATCTGACCATCGATCATGAGGGCACGAAGAAATTGCGTGGGCAAATGAAGCGGTCAAGAAGCGTTAAAATCACCATCAATATTGAGGAGCAACCCGCGCGGGTGCAACAAAATTCCGGCCGGCCAGTTATTCCTTACCAACACATTCTGAGTCAGGTTCTAAAGGAAGTCTCGCTCGAAAAGGCTGACGGGCAATCCCGGCTCGATCGGATCGAACGAGAATTGGCAAAGCTCAAGCGCCAAATCGCTGCCTGAAGAGCAAATCCTGTTGTTCAAAGCAGGTCGCCCAAGTCGTGACGACGCGGGTGTCAATTCTTTGCTTACCCCCCTAAGCCGAATATTTCCTTGCTCATCATAACTGACCAAGCAAGCTGAAAAGCATTGAGTCTAGTTTAAACTGACCTCGGCTTATTCCAGGTTGCGCCAATTCAAAATCGTCACCGCCAGCCCGGAACTGCCAAGCAATGCGAGCAAAACATAGGTCCAGGTGTAGCCTACCATGTCGATGGCGCTGCCGGTGATAAACGCGCCGACGCCGTAGCCGAGCGGATAGGCGATGGAAAATGACGCCATGAAGCGGCCGCGCCGTTCCGGTGTCGCGCGATTCATGGCGATGATCAGGGTCGCCGAGCCGCCGATGGCCATGCCGATCATGTAGAGCACGCCGGCGCCGAGGATCATGGCCAGGTTGGTCGAGAAGACCAGCAAGATCAGCGCGGCGGATTGAAGCGCGAAGGTGGCAATGAGCGAATAGCCGATGCCGATGCGGTCGCAGACCCGGCCTAGTAGCGGCCGGGCGAGCACGCTGGTGATGCCGCTGACGACGAAGTAGGAACCGATGGCGCCGACGCCGAGCTCGCGGGCGTAGAGGACGATGAAGCTGGTGAGGGCCGGAAAGCTCAACTGGTTGCAGAACATTAGCGAGGCCGGCAGCAGCACGCCGCGTTCCGACAGAGTGATCACTTGGCGCCACCAGGGTTCATTCGATGGCGCTTGGCTGGCGTGGCTTCGCACGATTGGCACTTGGCGCGCCATTAAAACGCAAACCGCGGCGCCGGCGAGGCCGAGGGCGATCATGAGGCTAAAAACTAAATTGTAGCCGCCGAAGGGCGCGTGCAAGAGCCAGAGCGCGATGGCGGGAAATAACACAGTCGGCGTCGATTGGGCGCCGCTGTAATAGCCCGAAGCCTCGCCGCGGCGCGCTTCCGGCGCGATGCGCGCGAGCAGCGCGTAGCCGCCGGCGTTGACGCCGGCCCAGCCGATGCCGCGCAGCGCGTTGGCGAGGAGCACGGTGGTGACGAAGGGGAAAAAACATAACACCATGCTCAGCGCCAACATCATCAGGCCAAAGCCCAACACGCCGCACTCGCTCCAGCGGTCGGACCAGTAACCGATAAACGGCCGGGCGACGACGCTGGTGGCGGCGAAGGACGAGATCGTCAAGCCGACGACGAAGGGCGAGCCGCCCAGTTCGGTGATGTAGAGCGGCACCGTCGGATTGAGCATCGCCTGCTGGGCGTAGCCGAGGAGTTGGACGACGCAGAGGAGGGTAAAAGTCGCGGTCCAGAGTGGGGCGGGGTTGGCGAGGGGCATGGGATTGAATGGATAATGGAGAATTTTCGGAATCGGATTCGCTTATTTTAGCTTTGGCCATTGTTTCCAGATTACTAGGAAACCTAGGGAGCAGAGGATGGCGGCGACGGTGTACATGGCGTGGTAGCCGGCGGCGTCGACGATGGTGCCGCTGATCAGGGCGCCGAGGCCGTTACTGAGCGGCAGGGCGGTGGAGTAGCTCGCCATGGCGCGGCCGCGCCGGTCGGCGGGTGCTTGAGCGATGGCGAGCGCCATGGTGCGGGCGCCGCCGATGGCCGCGCCGGTGTACCAGAGCGCGCCGCTCATGACTAAGCCGACCAGATTGGTGGCCAGCGGCATGGTCAAGAGCGCGGCGGTTTCCAGAGCGAAGGCGATGATCAGCGAGGGACCGGCGCCGAGCTTGTCCGATAAGCGCCCCAGGAGTGGCCGGCACAGCGCGCTGGTGACGCCGACGGCGACGTAGTACCAGCCGAAGTGGCTGACGCCCAGGTGACGGGCGTAGAGCACGACGAAGCTCGAGAAACAGGGCAGCGACATGTTCAAGAGAAAAATCAACGACGCGGCGGCGAGGATATTCCGATCGACGACGTTGACGATCTCGCGCCACCAGGGCTCGGAGCGATCGAGGTTGGCGTTGCGCGGGCGCGCCGGCGTGGCGCGCGCCAGCGCCCAGGCGGTGGCGGCGCCGCTGAAGACGAGAAAGATCGCCAACGAAAAGACCACCTGAAATCCGCCGAAGGCGGCGTCGAGTATCCAGAGGGAGATCGCCGGGAAAACAATCGTCGCGCTCGACTGTACGCCGCCGAAATAACCCGACGCTTCGCCGCGCCGCGCCGGCGGCGCGGCGGTTGCCAAGAGCGTGTACCCGGAGGCGGCCATGCTCGACCAGCCGATACCGCGCAGGCCGTTGGCCAACATCACCGCGGCGTTGAACGGCAAGAAGCAAAAAAAGATCGCCAGCCCCTGGCCGACCATGCCGAGGATCATCATGCCGGTGTCGCTCCAGCGGTCGACCCAGTAGCCGATGATCGGCCGCGACAGCACGCTGGTGACGCCGTTGGCGGCGATCACCAGGCCGACGATGAACGGCGAACCGCCCAGGTGGGTGATGTAGAGCGGCAAGGCGGGCTGCAAAGTGAAATGCTGGGCGTAACCGAGAAACTCGGCCAGGCAGAGCAGCGCGAAGGCGCGCGTCCAAATGGTATCGGTGCGGGTCGTGGCGGCCATCGTGGTTGTTTACAGAGCTATAATCAAAAAGCGCCGAAATAGAAAACCGCCGGCGGGGAAATTCGCGGCGTGGTGGAAGTGATGGCCGAAGTCGTGCCGTCGGCGGCTGTGGCGCGGTGCTCAATCCGCTAACGGTGTCATGGTGAGTGCAGCGAAGCATCTCGTCTTCGTCAGTAGCAGCCAAGACGAGATTCCTCGCCTGCGGCTCGGAATGACAGTAAGCAGGAGATCGATTACTTCAGCTGGACTCGCGGAATGGACAGCGGCGCGGATTATTTTAGATAGCGTACCCGGGTGCCGTGGGTTACCGACAGCATGATCTCTTCGGCGGCGAGATCCTTGGGAAACAGCACGCCGGAGATACGTGCGCTGTTGAAACTCGCGCCTTCGAGCGATGCTTGGGATAGATCGACGCCGCGCAGATCGGCGTTGTGAAAATAGCAGTTACGGAAATCCACGCTCTGGGCGTCGATGCCACGCAGATCGACATGGCGGAAGTCGCAGTCGTTGAGCTTGACCCGGTCGGACTGGACCTTGCGCTGGTTGAACTCTTTGATCTTGCCGTCGCGCAGCAGTTGGTAGAGTTCGTCGGGGTGGGTCAAAGGTTTGAGCGCCATAAAACTTCCTTCTCTAGCGGCGCTACGCCGCTACATAGGGAAGCATCGGCACTATTTCGAGGTTCTTAAGCGCTGCTCCTGGCGAAACCGTTCGAGCGCCAGGGCGATCAGCCGGTCGATCAGCTTTGAATAGGAGATTCCCGTCGCCTCCCACATCTTGGGGTACATGCTGATCTTGGTGAAGCCGGGGATGGTGTTGATCTCGTTGACCAGCACCCGGCCATTGGCCTGGACGAAAAAGTCGATGCGTCCCATGCCCTGGCAGCATAGCGCTTTGTAGGCTTTCACCGCGGTCTCGCGGATTTCCTTGATCACTTTTGCCGGCAGCTTGGCCGGGATTTCCAGGCGCGAACCTTGGGCGTCGAGGTATTTGGCGTCGTAGGAGTAAAAATCGCGATTGACGACGATCTCGCCGGGCAGTGACGCGATGGGATTTTCATTGCCGAGCACCGAACACTCGATCTCGCGGCCGGCGATAAACTCTTCGATGACGATCTTGCTGTCGTAGCGAAAGGCCTCTTTGAGCGCGGCGCTGAACTGGCCGGGCTTGGTGACTTTGCTGATGCCCACCGATGAGCCGAGATTGGCCGGCTTGACGAACAGCGGCATGCCGAGGGTGCGCTTCACCTTGGCGAAGCTGATCTTGTCGCCACGCTCGAACGCCATGAACTTGCCGATGGCAATGCCAGCGTCGCGCAGCAGCCGCTTCATGACATCCTTGTCCATGCCGACGGCGGAACCGAGAACGCCGGCGCCGACAAACGGCAGATTGGCGAGCTTTAATAAACCCTGCACCGTGCCATCCTCGCCGAAGGGGCCATGGAGGATCGGAAAGACCACGTCGATGGCGGACAATCCCACTGCCCCGCCGCGGCGTACCATCGGCGTCGGGCTTTTCCCCGGCATGATGGCGGCGGCATTTTTGTCGTCGTGGAATTCGACCTTCGCCTTGTCGCCACCAAGCAGCAGCTTGGCGTTCTGGTCGAGATGCCAGCGGCCTTGCTTGTCGATGCCGATGGCGACGATGTCGTATTTCCGCCGATCCATCGCCGCGACGATGTTGCGGGCCGAGATCAGGGAGATTTCATGTTCGGCGGACTTGCCGCCGAAGAGCAGCGCGACGCGGAGTTTTTTCTTCATTAGTAAAATATTTTACGCGATGTCGGACCGGGGCGCGAGAAAAGAAACTGGCGGATCGAAAAAAATTATCGAGCTGAATGGCGGAGCATCGAGCTGCGATGCGCCGCCATTCAGCCGTGAACCATTGGGAGTGGTCTACGATTTCTTCGCCGGCGCGGCGGGAGCTTGCTGTTCGATCACTTTGACGACCTTGCCGGGATAGGCCTGCTTGTCGAATTGCAGGACGAAATACTTGGCTTTCACTGGATCGCCCTTGTTGTCGAATTCAATCGGTCCGGTGACGCCTTTGAAGCCTTTGATGTTGCGCACCGCGGTGGAGATATCGGTGCGGGTCGGTTTCTTGTTCGGATTGGCCTTGAGCCATTGCTCCATCGCTTTGATTCCCACCATCGTGGCGTCGTAGCCGTACAGACCGAAGGCTTCGACATCTTTATTGAAGCGCTGTTTATATTTTTTCGCGAAGGCGGCGGTTTCCGGATAGGCGTCCGGCGGGCCGGCGACGCTGGTGTAGTAGCTGCCGACCACCGAGCTGCCGGCGATCTTGGCCATCTCGGCGGAGTCCAAGCCGTCCGGGCCCATGAACTTGGCGGTGACGCCTTTCTCGCGCAATTGTTTGAGCAGCAAGCCGCCTTGATGATAGATGCCGCCGAAATAGACCAGGGCGGGATTTTTCGCCTTGAGCGGATTGATCAGCGGCGAAAAATTGGCGCGCTCCTCGGTGCCTTCGAAGCCCATGACGTTCATGCCGAGCTTCTTCGCTTCCATGCGAAAATTGTCCGCCACGCCCTGGCCGTAGAGCGTCTTGTCGTGAATGATGTAAACCGACTTCGCTTTCAATTCCTGAGAAGCGAAGCGTGCGCCGACGGGGCCTTGGACATCGTCGCGGCCGCAGACTCGATTCACATTCGGATAACCGCGGTCGGTGATCTCGGTGGCGGTGTTGGCCGGCGAGATCATCGCCAGCATGGCGTCCTTGTAAACTTCCGAGGCCGGCAGCGCGACGCCGGAGTTGAAATGGCCGATGATCACCAGGATCTCGGGGTCGGCGACCATGTTGCGCGCGTTGGCGACGCCGACTTCCGGTTTCGCCTGGTCGTCCTGCGGCACTAGCACGAGCTCATAGCCTAGCGCTTGGAACGCTTTAAGCGATTCCTCGACGGCCAACTGCGCGCCGAGTTTGATATGCTCGCCCAGCGCGGCTTGCTCGCCGGAGAGCGGCGCCTGCACGGCGATTTTAATTTTACCCTTTTGCGCCCACGAGTTTGCCGGCAAGGCGGCTAGCAATGCCAGCAGGAAAACCACGGACAATCGTTTTAACACGGCGAAGTCTCCTTTAGTTGGAATGGCTGAACGATAACAAAAAGTTGCCGGGCGCGCCACTCGATTGCGCCGCTTTGCCAATTCCATTGACAGGCTCGCGCCGGCAACGGTAGTTTGACGCCATGATTATCAGCACCGGGGTCGACCTCGCCGAGGTCGATCGTATTCAAGCGGCGATTGAGAATCCCAAGACCGGCCGGCGCTTTCGCGACCGGGTGTTCACCGCCGGTGAAATCGCCTACTGCGAGAAGAAGCGGCGTGGCAAGTACGAGAGTTACGCCGGCCGTTTTGCCGCGAAAGAAGCGGTGATGAAGGCGCTCGGGCGCGGTTGGGGTTCGAAAGTCTGCTGGCTCGATATCGAAGTCGCGCGGGCGCGCAGCGGCAAGCCGGACATCCTGCTCCATGACAAGACCGCGCAGCTGGCGGCGGCGCTGGGCATTCGCCGCTGGGCGCTATCGATTACCCACACCAAGCAGCATGGGTTGGCTTATGTCATCGCGCAGGACGATGGGTGAGGGGGGAATGGTTTCACCACAGAGCTCACAGAGCTCACAGAGAGGGGAAGATTCGGAATATCTCTCGCAAAGGCGCCAAGGCGCAAAGTTCGGAAAAGAAAGGGTAAAACCGTTACCCGTGATTTTAATTCCTCTTCTCCGAACTTGGCGTCTCTGCGTCTTGGCGAGAGATATTTCCGATTCCGAGTTGCTTCGCGTGCTCTGACAATTGCGCCAGGCGCGGCTTGTCTTCAGTTGGTTTTTTTCGCCGGGAGTAAGAAGAGTGCGCCCAGGGCCCAGATGCCGGCGGCTAGGCCGCCGAGGGTCCAGAGAATTTTGTTTCTAGCGCTGTGATTGGCGACGACGGCGCAGAGAATCGCGTCGAGGACATGCACCAGCGCCAGGGTGGGCCATAGACTCGCCGGCTCCATGTCCGCTTTGATGAACAGGAGTCCGCTGCCGTAGCCAATGAGATGGTATAAATCCATGAGCTGCTCTTGACGCTTCCTTCGGTCGGCTAATATACTCGGTCTCCCTTGAATTAGGAACTAGCCGTGGCGGTAAAAACCATCCAATGGAAAAACGATCGGGTGATCATGCTCGATCAGCGGCTCTTGCCGCACCGGGAAGTCTACCGCAGCTACGGCGACTATCGCCAGGTCGCCGAGGCGATCCGCTCCATGGTGATTCGCGGCGCGCCGGCCATCGGTGTCGCAGCGGCGATGGGGGTGGCGCTGGGCGCGCTGCACGCGCCGGAGAAGAGCTTCGACCGCGACTTCGAGCGGATTGTCGCCATCTTGGGCAAGGCCCGGCCGACGGCGGTGAATTTATTCTGGGCGCTGCAACGCATGCGTGCCGTTCACTCCGCCCAGCGCAGCAACGGCGTCGCCGCAGTACGCCAAGCGCTCAAAGCCGAGGCGCTGAAGATTTTTCGCGGCGACATTTTGGCTAACATCATGATCGGCGAACATGGCGCGCCGCTATTGGGCGACGCCAAACGGATCATGACCCACTGTAACGCCGGCGCGCTGGCCACCGCCGGCTACGGCACGGCGCTAGGCGTCCTGCGCGCGCTCAAGGAGTCAGGCAAGAAATTTGAAGTTTACGTTAACGAGACCCGGCCGTTTCTTCAGGGTGCTAGATTGACCGCTTGGGAACTCATGAAAGAAAAAATCCCGGCGACCCTAGTGACCGACAACATGGTCGGCTATCTGATGCAGCAGGGTCTCATCGACGCGGTGGTGGTGGGCTGCGACCGGGTGGCGGCCAACGGCGATGTCGCCAACAAGATCGGCACTTACACAGTGGCCGTGCTAGCCCAGCGCCATGGGATTCCGTTCTACGTCGCCGGGCCGATGTCGTCGATTGACATCGATTGCCCTTCCGGAAAAGATATTCCCATCGAAGAACGCGACGGCAAAGAGGTGTCGCATATTTTCGGCAAAGCGTTGGCGCCCAAGGGTATGAAAGTTTTCAATCCGGCCTTCGACGTCACCGATCATGGGCTGGTGACGGCTATCATTACCGAGCTTGGAGTGATAAATCCTCCCTACAAAAAGAACATACGCACCTATGTCAGTGATTGAAAAAAACGAAGAACTCGAAGCTTACTTCCAGACCGCCGGCAAAGCGCCGGCGCTTTGGCGCGTCGGCACGGAGTACGAAAAAGTTGGTATCGACCGGGCCACCGGCCAGGCGATCCCCTACTTTGGGCCGCGCGGCGTCGATCGCATCCTACGCGAAATGATCGAGCGCTACGGCTGGGAGCCGGAAGAACAAGACGGCAACATCATCGCCATGAGCCGCGGCCGGACCCAGATTACCCTCGAACCGGGTGGCCAGATCGAACTGAGCGGCGAACCCTGCGAGAGTCTGCACTGCACCTACGCCGAGTTCACCCAACATATCCGCGAGCTGTTAGAGGTCTGCGAGCCGCTGGGCATCGCGTTTCTCGGCCTCGGCATGCAGCCGGTGAGCCGGCTCGATCAGATCGAGTGGGTGCCGAAGAAGCGCTACCGGATCATGGGGCCGTACATGCCGACGGTGGGCACCTTGGGCCAGCGCATGATGAAGCAGACCGCCACGGTGCAGGCCAATATCGATTTCCTCGACGAAAAAGACGCCATGCTGAAGTTTCGCACCGGCATGGGGCTGGCGCCGGTGTTGATCGCCATGTTCGCCAACTCGCCGCTCTGCGACGGCCAGTTGAATGGCTACAAAAGTTACCGCGAGCATATCTGGACCGACACCGACAAGAGCCGCCAGGGTTTATTGAAATTCGCCTTCGCGCCCGAAGCCTCCTTCGCCCACTACGTCGAATACGCCCTCGACGTGCCGATGTATTTCATCATTCGCCATCACGATTACATCAACATGACCGGCTTGACCTTTCGCCAGTATTTGAAATATGGCCACAACGGCGAGCACGCCACCATGGAAGATTGGGCCGATCATCTGACCACGCTGTTTCCCGAGACCCGGATCAAGCGCTATATCGAAATCCGCTCGGTGGACAGCCAGCCGCCGGAGCTGATGCCGGCGCTGTCGGCGCTGATCAAGGGCGCGTTTTACGACAACGACTGCTTGCTGGCGGCGTGGGATCTGGTCAAAGGCTGGACCTGGGATGAGCGCAACGAAGTCTATCTCGACTCCCATACCAATGCTTTGGCGACCCGTTTCCGGCGCCATTCGCTGCTCGATCTGGCCAAGGAGTTTTTCGAAATCGCCAGCGAAGGTTTGCGCCGGCAAAATGTCGTCAACGACGCCGGCAACAACGAGACGATTTATCTCGAACCGCTGAAAGCGCTCTTGGTCCAAGGCAAGTGCCCGGCGGACGTGATTCTAGAAAAGTGGCAAGGCGAACTGCGCCGCGATGTTCGGCGCTTGATCGAGTTCACGGCGTACAAGTTGCCGTGAGTTTTTCTTGTCCGTCATTCCGGCGCAGGCCGGAATCCATCTTCTTCTTAATGCCCCTCGCCCCACCTGGATGCCGGCCTGCGCCGGCATGACGGATTCGTGGCTATGGTCGGTTCAAACAAAATCATCCATCAGCTCTCTGTGGTTCAAGTCCGCTAACCGCGCCAGGATTTCATTCTCCGCCGCGCCGGTGAAGCTTTGCAAATACCGTTGCTTCAGTTCGGTCACCCGCTGGTAACTTTCTTCAACGCGCGCGCGCAGCAAGGCGTCGCGCTCCGCTTCATCACTGAGAAACTCAAAGGCCGCCACCGCCTTGTCGATGTCGTGGCAGAATAACAAGACATCGACGCCGGCGCGCACGGCTAGCAGCCCGTGGTAGAAGTCCGATTTTCACAAAACGCTAGGCATCAGTGCGAGGCGGTGACGAGAGATCATAAATATTCTCCGATCGAGTCCTCGGCGCCGATGAGCAGCGACTTGGTCACGTAGTCGCACCCACAGAGCAAAAC
>CAMDBU010000173.1 GCA_945889495.1 Syntrophobacter sp. SbD2
CTCACCGCAACCCACATCCCTCGCTGCTCTTCGTGTCTTCGTTTTCCCATCGCCATGCAGAAAACTTTAGTACGTTATGTCGTTAGTGTCGATCTTCATCACCACGGATCACCCACTTTATTCTCGACTTTCACCACGGGCTGTTAGGCGTCAGTCGGCGAACAGCGAAACGATTCGGCGCTCTTTGGCGTTGACCAAGCCGCGCGCGGTGATCCGTAGCGCCGGCAAGGTGACGAACGGCAGGAAGTTCAAAGCGAACATGGGCTTGTCGAGGGACGAGCCCATTTCTTTGAGCCGGTTTTGCAGGCGCGCCATCCCCTTACCCACCTCCTGCCAAGGGTAAAGCGAAAAAATCCCGCCGTAGGGGAATTCGAGTTTTTCCAAAATCTCGCCGCCTTCGACGATCGCCATGCCGCCGCCGGCTTCGAGCAAGACATTGGCGCACAGCGCCATATCTTCATCGTCGCTGCCAACGATCATCAAACTGTTCTCGTCCAAGTTGGTGGTCAGCCCCACCGCGCCAACCTTAGCGCCTAGTCCTTTGAGAAAGCCGAAAGCGACTTGCGCCGAACGTCCATGGCGGTCGAACATGGCGACTTTTAAAATATCATCGTAAAGATTGGCTTCGACCGAGCCATTGGCGGCGTTGAACTCGATCACCCGCTCCGCCGTGATGGTTTGATTGACTAGCTCCATGACGCGCACCTTGGGCGCGGCGCTCGGTGCGGCGATCTTGAATGTCGCCGGCGAGATCGTCAGGCCGACGCGCAAGGAGTGCAGCAAATCCGCCGGCAGCGTCAGCGGCTCGCCGTGGAATTCAGATACGCCGTTGGCCGCGACGCGCTTGCCGCTCACCCACACCTGGCGCACATGACAGCGCGCCAAATCATCGATCAAGACCAGATCGCCAAATCGCCCCGGCGCGATGCCACCGACATCCTGCTCGATGGTAGAATAGACCGCCGGATTGAGCGTCACCGATTGAATCGCTTGCAGCGGTGACAAACCGCACTCGACAGCGCAACGCACGACGTTGTCCATATGGCCGCGCTCGGCCACATCGTCCGGCGTCATGCTATCGGTGACCAGGATCAGCCGCTGCATGTTGACCCCGGAAGCGATCAGCTCAGGCAGCGTCTCGGCCAAATCCTGGCGCAAAGAGCCTTCGCGTAACATGGTCCAGTAGCCCAAGCGCAATCGCTCCAGAGCGTCTTCGAATCGAATCGGTTCATGGCAGGAAGAAATGCCGGTCACCGCCACGGCGCAAAGTTTTTGATCGCGCGCGCCGGCGGTATGGCCATGAACAATCTGGCCGCGCTGGGAGGCCAGCTCCAGGCGCGTCAGCAGCTCGTCGTCGCATTGGGTCAAGCGCAGCCAGGAAACGATCTCGCCCATGCCGAGCACCCGCGGGTCATCTAGCGCCGCGGCGATCTCTTGGTTGGTGAAGTCCGCCGTACTGCACAGCAATGGGTCCTGCGGTGCCGCCATGGAGACCAATGTGTAAACCCGCAGCGGATGGCGTTCGACTTCATCGAGGAACAGTTTGACGCCGCGCAGTCCCCAAATGCTCGCCAACTCATCGCAGGATGGCACCACCGAAGTGGTACCGTGGGGTAGAAACGACTGGAGATTTTCAAAAGGCCGGGCGTAATGGCCGATATGGGTGTGGCCGTCGATGAAGCCCGGCGCGATGTAGTAGCCCGAAGCATCGAGAATTTCCGTGGCAGCGCCGCGGCAATGCTTGGCGCTGGCGCCGACATAACAGATGCGACCGTCGAGCACCGCGATCTCGACGCCTTCGAGAATTTCGCCGGAATAGACGTTCACCAACTTACCGCCGCTGACGATTAGGTCGGCTTTGATCTCGCCCATGGCGCCGCCAATCAAGCGCGCCATTTCTTGTTTCGACCTTGGCATGGCGCCGGTTGTAACATGAAGCGAGAAACGTTACCAAAGGCGAGTATGACCCAAGCGCCAAGAACCATCGTCATTTTTCTCATCACCCTCGCCACCATCGCCGCCGATCAAGCGACCAAGTGGCTGGCCAAGCGCTATCTTTGGCCCAATGGTTTTTATTCCTACGCCGGCGATACCTTTCGGTTGCAGTACGCCGAAAATAGCGGCGCCTTCCTGGGCCTGGGCGGCAACCTGCCTGATCCCTGGCGCCATCTGATATTCACCGTCCTGGTCGGCATCTTTCTGGTAGCGCTGCTGGTTTACCTGCTGCGCAGCCGCGAGCTGACGCACTTCGCGACGGTCTGCTTGGCGTTTATCTGCGCCGGCGGCCTGAGCAACTTGATCGACCGGGTCGCCTATGACGGCCGGGTGGTCGACTTTCTCAACGTCGGCGTCGGCCCGCTGCGCACGGGAATCTTCAACATCGCCGACATGGCGATCACCTTCGGCGCGCTCTTGATGCTTTGGGACAGCTTTCGGACTTCGAGATCGGCGGAACTGTCTGAGAAACGATGATCGAGTTCTTTCGCGCCAACCCCGCCCTGGCGATCGTTGGCGGCATCTTTTGCGCCACCCTGCTGCTATTGAGTTTCATCGCGATCTTGATGAAGCGCGCCGGGCTTTCTTTGAAACCGCTCGGCTGGTTCACCGGCTTCATGGCTTTAGTTCTACTGCCGCAATTGATCGGCCACTCGCTCAACGTCTATATGACGCGACCAGGGACAGCGCCGGATAACAAAACGCATTCAGCGACGCCGCCAGCCACCGACCAGATCGACTACAGCGATGGGCAAAAACTCTTCGGCGCCAAAGCCGCCGGCGTCATCGCCATCGATGGCCGCGCCGTCGCCAGCGGCATCCTTCATCCAGCGGACCAGCCACAGTTCTTCATACTGCCCGGCGGCGAGACCCTATTGATCGGACGCTTTGCCAGCGCAGCCGAAGCGCAGAATGCGATCGGCCGATTCTTGGCCGAGGCAAAACTGCGCGATCATGGACGCAGCGACGGCACCGGCGGGTTCTCAATCCAGCGCGGCACCAACGATTTTGTCTACGCGCGCGCCTACGGCAATTTGTTTACAGTCTGGAGCGGCCCCAGCCAAGCCGCCATCGTCGAGCTACAAGCGCTCACCGGTTTCAATGGAGCGCGAACCGAAGGCCGCGCCGAGGAGCCCGATTGGCTCAACGCCAAGCTCGGCAAAGCGATGTCGACGGCTTCGGGGCTGACGTTGGTATTAGTCGCACTCGGCACTTACCTGCTGATCGTCGTCGCTTACTTTTTCAAAGGCATCGCCTGGGCGACCCGAGAATCGCCAGCTAGCGATCGCCAAACGATCGATGCCGCGGCGCTGCGCGCCAAACTATTGGCCGTCAACGACCTCGCTGTACCGTTCAAGATCGAATCCGGTGCCGGCGACCGCCAACTGATCGCCGACTGGCGCTACGCCGACACCAAGTGGATCGACCATGCCCGCGCCCACGGCATCCGCCGGCTCCACCGCATCGTCCTCGCCCTCGATGAGCCGGCGAAAAAAGTCCGCGTCACCGACTATCAGACCGCCTACGACTGGTCCGCTGGCGGTGGCGGCGCCAATCTCGATTGGCGTTTTCAAGTTGGCGTGGTGTTCTTTCAATACGAGTACCAACGAGTCTTCGGCCTGCAACTGGACGAGCGCGGCCAGTTCAAGCCCGAGCTGAGCTACGCCTACACTTTCAACTTGCAAGAAATGAAGGCGCCGCTGAAACTCGCCGTCACCCAGTCCGGCTGGAGCTGGCAACCGGTGGCGTGGAACGCGCCGGCCCGGCTCAAGTGGTTGACCGAATAATTTATATGGCGCGCAGAGCGACATTTTTCTGGTTGTACATTTGCATCGGCTACGGTTCAGCGGCCGGCCAATCGCAAGCGCCGACAGCGTCGCTCTGCCGCGGCGGCGAACAAATCTTATTCAATTGCCTGGGGGCAAATTCGCCCAAGGTCATTTCGCTATGCGGTTCCAACTCCCTCGACCACCGGCGCGGCTATTTGCAGTACCGCTACGGCAAGCCTGGCGCCGTCGAGCGGCAATTTCCCCAGGCGCGCGCCAACACCCAACAGGCCTTTCGTTATGCCCACTACTCTCGCGCCCAGGTCGACCGCACCGAGATCAGCTTCGACAACCAGGGCTATCGCTACACGATCTTCGACTACTACGAAGGCGATGTGACCCCGGCGCTCGCGGTCGCCGGAATGCGGTTTGGCCAACATGGTAGCGCAGGACGAGAAACCGAATTACAGTGCCAAGCGAAACCGACGAGCAAGCTTGGCAGCCTGGAATCGATCATCCCACGCGACCATGACAACCCGCTCAATCGCTAAACTTTCCGATTACAGGAGATCGCCATGGCATGGATAAATCTGGGCATCGCTGGAGTGCTGGAAATCCTTTGGGCCATCAGCTTGAAGCTCAGCCGAGGATTCACCGAGCCGCGCTGGAGCGTCGTGACTATTCTCGGAATGGCGGCGAGCTTTTACTTTCTCGCCCAAGCGCTAAAATCGCTACCGGTCGGCACCGCCTACGCGGTCTGGACCGGCATCGGCGCGGTGGGCACGGCGATCCTTGGCATTGTGTTGTTTTCTGAATCGGCAGCCCTGCCGCGGCTCGCTTGCATCGGCCTGATCGTCGCCGGCATTATCGGGCTCAAGTTGACCGCCGATCATTAGCAGCGATGACACCTGCCCAGCGGTCGCGGAATTTGCTATGAGAGAGGTTACCAACTGAGAAGGAGCCAAATCATGAACAGCGAAGCTGACAACGTAGCAACACTAAAAGACGCCTACCAACGCTGGCACGACAGCAAAGCCGGCAGCGTCGATCACTGGCTGAATCTGATGACCGACGACGTGAAGTTTCGCTCGCTCGCCGCCGGCGCCAGCGAAATGCAATTCACCCGCGACTCGTCGAACAAGGACGAAGTGAAACGTTACTTCGCCGGCCTCACCAGTGAGTGGGAGATGATCTCCTACCGCGTCGACGAAGACATCGCCCAAGGCGACCGCATCGTCGCGCTCGGCCAGGTGTCGTTCAAGCATAAAAAGACCGGCAAACTATTAGTCACCCCCAAAGCCGACTTCCACAAATTCCGCGACGGCAAAGTTTGCGAGTTTTTCGAGTTCTACGACACCGCCAGCGCCATCGCGACGGCGACACCATAATCTTCGTAGGATGGGTAGAGCGCAGCGAGACCCATCGCGCATTCGCCGCTTTGACTTTTCACAATCGCACCCATAATCTGCCGCGACGAGAGGTAAGTGAACCATGATCATCGACTGTCACGCCCATCTAGTGCCGCAAAGCTGGTATCACCCGAAATCGCCCAAGTGGATGTTCGATCTGCCCCATTTGTTCGACGAGCAGGATAAATCCGGCGTCGACATCACGGTGTTCGGCAACAACTGGATTCGCTCGCCGGACGGCTACGATCCGTTGAAAGTCGTCCAGGAGTTCAACGTCCACGCGGCGGAACTAACCGCTAAGCATCCGAAACGCCTACTCGGCCTGGCCTGCTCGGTGCCCTACGACAACGGCGCGATCTTGAAGGAGACCGAGAAAGCGATCCGCGACTACAAGCTCAAAGGCATCATGATCAACTCGAGCACCAACGGCGAGTATCTCGACTCGCCGCGGGCGACGCCGTTTTTCGAGATGGTCAGCGACCTCGACATTCCGCTGTTCATCCATCCGCCGCGCCTCACCATCGGCAACGAAAAGATGGAGATGTACCGTCTGCCGGAAATGTTGGGCCGCCCCTTCGACACCACGCTGTCGCTCACCCGCTTCATCTTCACCGGCGGCTTCGAGAAGTTTCCCAAACTCAAAATGGTCTGCGCCCATGTCGGCGGCGCCCTGGCGATGCTGCCGGGCCGCTACGGTTTCGGCTACGAGTTGAGACAAGATGACAACTTTGGCCCCTGGGAGCCCGACGTCATGACCCGCCCGCCGGCGAGCTACCTGAAGCAACTATTTTTCGACACCGTCTGCTACCACCCACCCGCGGTGCAGTGTGCCATCGACACCATCGGCATCGATCAAGTGGTGTTTGGCAGCGACACCCCGCCGGTGCCGATCTCGCTGGTGCGCGCGGTGGACACCGTGAAGCAGCTGAAGATTTCCGACGCGGACAAGCAGAAAATTCTCGGCGGCAATGCCGCGAAGCTCTTGGGCTTGGCGGGATAAACTTCTCGGCGCCCTTCGACTAAGCTCAGGGCGAACGGAAGAAAGCTTTCCGCTGTCGTCCGAATTCCGTTCGTGCTGAGCCTGTCGAAGCACTGTGAATTTTGAATTGCTAGAAACTAGAAGTAATTATCATGGCCAAACAACTCAACCCCGGCGACCCATTTCCGGAATTCACAGTCGCCACCGTCAGCGGCCCGACCCTCTCGATCCCCAACCATCTCCACGGCGAATACGCGGTGATCATCTACTACCGCGGCATATGGTGACCCTACTGCGTGCGGCAGGTCGCCGACTACCAAGCACATCTGGAAGAATTTAAAGCCGAGAACGCCGACATCGTCGCCCTGTCGGTCGATCCGTTAGACAAGGCCCAAGAGATGGTGGCGCGCACCGGCGCGACTTTTCCGATCGGCTACGGCCTCAAAGTACCGGAGGACGCCGACCGCGTCGGCGCCTACTGGGAAGAGCGGCGCGGCATCATCCACGCGACCAATTTCACCCTCGGCCCCGACCGCAAAGTGCTGCAAGCCTGCTTCGCCACCGGCCCCATCGGCCGCATCGCCGCGGTCGACGCCCTGAGTTCCATCCGCGGCACCAAAAGACGCAACGCCCAGGGCAAATAGTCGAGTGCCGCCGCCGCAACCCAGTATCGGAATATCTCTCGCAAAGGCGCAAAGACGCCAATGTGGGAGAATAGGAATCGGGCAATGGCTTTACCCTTTCCTTTCCGAACTTAGCGCCTTTGCGTCTTGGCGAGAGGACTTTCCAATTCCGAGGTAGGAACGACCGGCCCGCTCGCCCTCAGAAGACAATGTCGCAGTGCGGAACAACAGCAGCGTAGGCATAACCGAAGAAGACTGATGACTTCAACCTCCGACAACGGCTTGAACTGAGCGCAGCGATTGAACGGAGCCAAGCGATTGAGCGGCTTGAACGAACTTTTCCTAATACAGACTTTTGAAGAACCCGCTATCCTCGAATTTTTTACAGAACGTCATATCGAGCTGTTCCTCGGGCTTCAACGTCGACGCCTTGGTGTTGATGCCATGCTGCACCATCAGCTTGACCACCGCATTCATGCCTTCCATTGACGGGCAGGGCCGCTTGGGCAGCGCGTCAACCAAGCCTTGATAGGCTTTGGCGATTTGGTCCGGCTTACTCAGGCGCAGATTGCGGCCGAGACTTTTCATCACGATCTCTTTGTTTCCCGGCCGGTGGATGAACGCTACCCCCTCCACTGTTGCCCTAGTGATATTCTCGACCAGCTGCGCATTGTTCTTCATCCAGGCGCGCGAGTACACTAAGCCTGACGATTGGAACTCGACGTTCTCCTTGCCCAGATCGACCAACATGCGATAGCCCTCGCCCAAGACTTGCTGGCCGATCTCTGGTGACAAGACCGTTGCGTCAACCGTGCCGGAACGCAGCGAACTCATGCGCTCGGGCACGCCGCCGATGCCAAGCAGCACGATGTTGTCGCGCCTTGGCACCAAGCCCAAGTGATCCAACGCGACGTAAGCAGCCATCGAAGCCGATCCCGCCGGCGTGCCGATGCCGACTTTCTTGCCTTTTAAATCCTCGCCGCTCTTGATCGTCGGTTTGGCGAGAAAATAGTAATCGAGGCGGTTCTCCAACCCAAGCACCATGGTGAAGTCGCCACCGCCGGTGTTGGCGTTGACCACATGGGTGCCGCCAACGAGTCCAACCGGCACCTGCCCAGCCAACATCGCCTGCATGGCGCGTCCGGCGATGATGAAGACCAACTCCGCCTCAATGCCGTACTTGCGAAAGATCCCCTGCTCCTTGGCGATCCACAGCGGCTCGACGTTGTTGCTGATCGCGCCGTGGGCGATCAACACCTTGGTCGGCTCGGCGCCGAACAACGTCGCTTGCCCAAAACCAACCAGGCATACCGCCAAAACAATTATTTGAATTCTTTTTCTCATCTCATGCCGCCCGCCTTTCGCCTCGCGCCTACTTTATCACCCGATCCGCCCGTGCCAACACATTCGGCGGGATCGTCAGGCCGATCTGCTTGGCCGCTTTGAGATTGACGATGAACTCGAACTTAATCGGTTGTTCCACCGGCAGATCCGCGGGCGTGCGGCCTTTGAGAATCTTGTCGACATACGTAGCGGCGCGCCGGGCCAAGTCGTTAATGTTCGGGCCGTAGGACATGAGCCCGCCAGCTTCGACAAATTCCGCTCTGGGATAGCTTGCCGGGAGCCGGTTCTTTACCGCAAGTTCGACAACCTGTCTTCGCTGAGAAGTAAGGACCGAGCTCGACAGCAAGAGGACGGCATCAGCCCGCTCCTCGCTTGCGGCTCGGAAAGCGCTCTCAATATCCTTGGCAACTAGAACGTCGATGTATTGTGGCTTCACTTTCAACGCCGCCACGGCGAGTTCCATTTCTTTTAACACTTGTGCGTAGCCCGGCTGGGTCGAAGAGGCGAGGATCGCAACATTTGCAAGCCGAGGAACGATCTCCTTCAGAAGCTCCAGGCGCTTTCCGTTTAGCTCCGGCGCCAGGGTTGACAACCCGGTGATGTTCCCGCCTGGCCGCGCCAGGCTGGCGACAAACCCCGCGCCAACCGGATCGTTATCATTGGTCATGACAATAGGAATTGTCGAAGTTGCTTCCTTAGCGGCACGGGTTTCGACCGAAGCACTGGTGACGATGACATCCACCTTGAGACGCACCAGCTCGGCCGCGAGCGCGGGGAGGCGAATGGATTTTCCCTCTGCATAGCGCCACTCGATGACAATGTTTTTTCCCTCTACGTAACCCAGCTCGCGCAGGCCCTGCCGGAGCGCCTCGATGCGAACCGGGTTGGTGGTAGGGGCGTTCGCATTTAGGTAGCCGATCCGGGAAACTTTCGTTGGCTGCTGCGCGGTGGCGATTGTGGCCGTTGTCAGCAAGGCAACAGTCAATGAACCGAAGATGAATTTTTTGATCATGGTATTTTCTCTTACTATTGCCTGTTGCCTGTCCTGAGCCACGTCGAAGGGCCTCATGCCTATTGCCTACTTGAGCACCCGATCCGCCCTGACCAAAACATTGGGCGGTATCGTCACGCCAATTTGCTTGGCAGCTTTCAGATTGACGATGAACTCGAACTTGATCGGCTGCTCGACGGGAATATCGGCGGGCTTAGCCCCTTAGCGGTTCTCTCCATCGCTACCAGGCAGATCTAAACATTCCTCTTCGTTACGATGATTAAGTTTTGGTTGCGGGAAGAATTGGTGATGGCACTCTCTTTATGAAGGCCTTATTTATATAGGAACCGATTTGCGCCCTGAGTCGACTCTTTTAACGAACGGCAAGGGGCAATTCCGTGCGTTCCCCAGTGGCCTCGTTAATAACTAAGAGCTTCCCCATGTGCTCTCGTTGTAATTGCTGGTTAGCGTTCAACAGTTCGATACCGTAAACCGTGCCATCTGGGGCAAGGTCCACAGCCAACTCATCACTCACCCGAATCGTCTCCACTTCGGCTCGCTTTTCCTGAAAACTGATGTAGGCAACATTGTAACGAGGGTCATACGTGAATCGCATAGTTGGCTCCCTTCTCTTGCGCTCAAAAGTAACGAGTGAGAACAGTGATCACTAACCAATCCGTGCCTTCTTGAATCGCGTAGGCTTCCACCTGCTTGGTGTTGAACTGCTTGCCGCGCCACGTTTCGCCAAATGCGAAGTTGCGCCGAAAACCCGTGCGGCCAAACTTTGCGGCAAATCGTTCGCCGGCCTTCACTGTTTCGATAACTTCCTCTTCGGACGTCCCGCGCTCTTCCATACGCGCCAGGGCGTGTGGGTGGCAGCGGATCGTCATGTCGGCATTTTCCCCTTGGCCTCTTCAGTAAGTTTGCTATGAAGAATCGCGCTTATTTTTTTATAGCCTCGCCTTTGAAACTGAATGCAAAGTGTATTTCATCCCAGGGCTGGATACAATGAAACCCGGGGTTAGTGTTCCCTCCGTAAAACAGGCTTCCTGAAAGGGCATCTTGGTATCCCAGAGTGATTTATCTATTGGGTTTCCCCAATCCAAAACCTGTCCTGAGCGAACGCGGTAGGCCGGATTGTCCGGATACACAAGGGCAGCCACGCGGGTGATCCCGGGAACAGCCTCCTTGAGAAGTTCAAGCCTTTTTCCACTTAGCTCCGGGGATAGGACGGTTAAACCCGTAATGTTTCCGCGCGGTCGGGCCAAGCTTGTGACGAGCCCGGTTCCCACCGGATCGCTCGCGGCAGCAATCACGATGGGAATAGTGCTGGTTGCGTTCTTCGCAGCCAAAGCCGCATTCCCTCCCCCGACAACGATGACGTCAACGTTCATACGCACCAGTTCGACCGCAAGGTCGGGGAGCCGATCCATTTTCCCCTCAGCGAATCGCCACTCAATGACAATGTTTTTCCCCTCGACGTAGGCAAGCTCCCGCAGACCCCGCCGGAATGCCTCATTGCGGGCCGAGAGCGCAGAAAGGGAGATACCAGCTGGGTATCCTATCCGAGGGATTTTCGTTGGCTGCGCCTGGACGGAGAAGCAGGGAGCAAGAAGCAGGGTGCATAGCAGAAGCAATTTCGGATTTCGAATACTTCGACTTAGCTCAGTACAGGTTGCGGATTGCGAATTGGCAGAAATCAACTTCAAAGATCGTATTGTCATGTTTGGTTCTTCCTTAATTTCGAAATCCGAAATTACTTGATCACTCTATCCGCCCGCGCCAGCACATTCGGCGGAACCGTCAGGCCGATCTGCTTCGCCGCTTTGAGATTGATGATGAACTCAAACTTGATCGGTTGCTCGACGGGCAGATCTGCTGGCGTTCTGCCTATCAAAATCTTGTCCACATACGTCGCGACGCGGCGAAACAAGTCAGTAAGACTCACGCCATAAGTCATAAGTCCTCCAGCTTCGACAAACTCCGCCGCGTGGTAGATTGCGGCCAGCCGGTTCTTTGCCGCCAGATCGGTAACCTGCGATCGGTGAGACTCGAAGATCGAGCTGGCGACTACAAGGATTGCGTCAGCACGCCCTTTGCGCGCCTCTCGAAATGCATTCTCAATTTCCTTGGGATCAAGAACGTCTAGCAGCCCGTGGTGAAAGTCGAGAATGAAGTGGGTAACCGAGGCGATGAGGATCGACAGGAAGAAGAGATCGTGTAGAGTTTATTGCATGGCGATGGGAAAACGAAAACACGAAGAGCAGAGAGGGATGTGGGTGGCGGTGAG
>CAMDBU010000174.1 GCA_945889495.1 Syntrophobacter sp. SbD2
GTTCGTCCAGAAGTTGACGCAACGCGTGTGGGGATTCGCAATAACTCCAAAACTTTGCCGTTCGCACATGAAAACACGAAACCCGCGTGTTGCGCTCAAAAATTAGCAGGCCGGGTTCTAAAAAAACGGGGTTTTCTGTCAGGCACTACTTACTTTGATGAAGAGGCAGAAAGCTCACCATGAACATCGGTCTACTGCTCCACACTCGCCAACTGATCCGTGCCGACGACGCGGCCAAAAGCTTCGAGCATCTTTGGGCCGACGCGGCGCAGGCGGAAGAGCTGGGCTTCGATCATATCTGGCTCGGCGACAGCGTCACGGTGTTGGACAAGGCGCGCGGCGACTGTCTTACCACCATGGCGGCGTTGGCGGCGCATACGAAAAAGATTCGTCTTGGCATCGTGCCGATGCTCCCGGCGCTGCGCAATCCGGTGCTGCTTGCCCACTCGCTGGCGACCATCGACGTGATTTCCAACGGCAGAATTATATTGGGCGTCAGCGTCGGCCCAGTGCGCGATTACATCCAACGCCAGTTCGCCGCCTGCGGCGTGCCGCCGCAAGAAAAGGCCGGCAGGCTGAGCGAGACCATCGAAGTCATGCGCCGGCTGTGGAGCGAGGCCAAGATCGACTACGACGGCCGTTACTTTCAATTGCACGATGTCGGCATCCTGCCCCATCCGACACAGCAGCCCAGCATTCCGATCTGGGTGGTCGCCGACCGCAACGACACCGGCTTCAAGCGCGTCGCGCGTCTCGGCGACGGCTGGGTGACGCTCGCGCCGACGCTGGAACGCTTCACCGGCGCTCGCGCCAAGATCGACGAGTACGCCAAAGGATTTAACCGCTTAGGAGAACTGCGCGAGAATGCGCTCTACGTGACTTTCAATATTTGCGATGACGCCGAAAGGGCGAAAGCGAATGGCTGGCAATGGATGGAGAAATTCTTTGGCACGCCGCGCGATAAGCTCGGCCACTTCTTCACGATCTTCGCCAGCCGTGAAGAGTGCGTGAGTTTACTCAAAGGCTACGTCGACGCCGGATTGACGACGATCATCGCGCGCATCGCCTCCGACGACGTGCACGGGCAAGCAGAGATATTGCTGAAAGATATCCGGCCCGCGCTATCCGCGTAGCGAGTGGAAGAGAAGACTATTCGAAGAGTTCCGAAATGGAGAGATGAAATCCCGGTAGCAGTTCAGTAGTCAGCACATCGTTGGCTTCTTTGCTCAACTCCGTGGCGCGGCTGTATCGTTGTTGTGCTAGTTTATAGACCCTGATGCTTTCCAACTCCGGGTCGACAATCCAGTATTCAGCCACGCCAAATCGCTCATAAAGCTTCCGCTTGGTCACTTCATCCTTCTTGCGACTCGAGTCGGATAAAATTTCCACCATAAGGTCGGGGGCACCCTGGATATTATCCTCGGTGATAATCTCGGCGCGCGCACTGGAGACGAACAAAAGATCGGGCTGGACGACATTTTCGTCAGATAACACCACGTCGCATGGAGCGGCAAACACTTCACCGAGCCGTCGTGAAACGGCGACACCGTTGAGAGCGGCAGAGAGTCGCCCAGAAATTCTTTGGTGATGCGTACGCGGCGCAGGAGTCATGAAGTGATCCCCCTCGATAATTTCATGCCGTTTCCCGTCATCGGGAAACAGAACGTAATCGTCGTACGTCAGATGAGCGCTGCAAACTTCTTGCTTGGCCATAACGTCTCCAGCCTTTGACCCGCCACCATTTAAACAGAGGCGGGATGGACGCGCAAGGGCGAATTGACAGGGCGAATTGACAGCTAGATCAACGGCCAGCTTTGATCTGGCCATAGATCTTTTTCACGATGCTGTAATCGTACATGCCGAGCGGATTGGCCGGCAAAGCGACCTTGGTAAGCTCGGCGCGGATGGCAACTTCCTCGCGCAGGATGTCGTCGGGCAGCCAACCTTCGTCGGTCATGCTGCTTTTGGTAACTTCGTAATCGGCTCGCAGACCTTCGATGGGCGATGGGTCATGCTTGCCGATGGTGGCGATGGTTTCGTCGCGGTTGCGCCGGGCGTATTCGCGGCCGCGCACGATGGCACGCAGGAAGCGCTCCACCAGCGCGGGATTTTCCGCCAGGAGCTTGCTCGACACCGCGACGCCGTTCCACACCAGCTGAATTTCTTTGCTTAAGTCGGCTAGAACTTTCTGCTTTTGCAAACCGAGCTTGACCAATTCGCGCGGCGCCAGCGGCGTGGCATCCACGGTGCCGGACATCAGCGCCGGCAAGCGCACTTCATTGCGCCCCACGGTGATGAACAGCACCGACGCCGGATTGATACCATGCTTGCGCAGATACAAAATCGTCGACAGATGGCCGGTGTCGCCGAAACTGTTGATGACGACTTTCTTGCCGACCAGATCTTTCGCCGTCGTGATCGCCGGATTGGTCGCGACCAGATAATAACTGGGCCGCGACAGGTTGGTGTAAACGATCTTCACCGGCCCGCCGCGCACCGCCGCGCTGAGCGACGAACCCGCCGAGCTGCTGAAGTGCAACTGCCCGGACAACAGCGCCGGCGTGGCCACGCCGCCACCCATGCGCAGCACTTCGACGTTCAACCCCTCGTCGCGAAAGTAGCCGCGCTCCATGGCCGTCACATGGTCCATGTAAGCCGCGCTCAACACCGCGTAGGAAACCTTGACGTTTTCCAACGCCACGCCAGCATGCGCACTCTCAACCGAGAAAAAAGAGCCGACAATCGCCAAGGCGCGGATAACGATCGAATTCATAAATCCCCAGCGTTCGTCCGAAACTGACAACCGACCACCGACAACTGACAACTACTAGAGCCCCACCCGCTTCACCCGCTCGACATACTCGTCCGCCAAGCGCACCGAATTGCGGGTGTAGAGAATCACTCGGATGGTCGCCATGTCGCCGATATTGCGGTGCGAAGTTCCCGGCGGGATCAGGAGAAAATCCGCCGTGTCGAGCATGTAGTCGCCCTGGCTGGTGCGGGTGGCGCGCTGGCCGGTCAGTTGGAAAGCGATCTCGTCCTGGCCAAAGCCGCGATGATAAATCTTCTGCGCATCGGAGCGATGCGTGGTCTCGATCATGATGTCGGCGTTTTCCACCAACTCGAAATGCTTGCCGCCCGACGCCGCGCCCTCGTCGATCTTGTCGAGGACGGTTTTCGGTTTGAGGAGAATACTTTGCTTGTTCGGAATTACACTTTCCTTGACCGGATAGGTATGGCCGATCTGCATCGGCGCCCGGGTGTAGACGATCAGTCGCGTGGCCGAGCCCGTGCCGCTATTTTCATGGCTCACGCTCGGCGGCAGCACCAGCACATCGCCTTCGTCGAGAGGAAAGTCTCCTTCATTGGTTTTCGTCACCCGTGAACTTTGCACTTGAATCTGGGTCTCGTAAAATCCCGCCGGGCGATGGCCGTTGGCGCCCTTGGCGCCGCGGCAATATTGCAACTCGATGCGCACATCGTCGTTGACGAAGATCGGCAGCTGCTTGGTGTCGCCGTCGCCGGGCAGATCGGCTTGCAGTAATTTTAACGGCTTGATCAGCGCGCAGGCCCGCTCATGCTTTTCCTTGCCGGCCATGATGTCGTCCTCTTCGTCGACTTCCTTCCACACCCGCTCGGCCTTGGGGCCAACGTTGCCGATGAACGAACTGGTATTTATTTCCTTGAAAATGGTTCCCATGGTTTCCTCCGAGCGGCAGGAGCCGCGCCATTCGTAATCTGTGTGCAGTGACGAATCTAACAGCTAACCCCGGTGGCGGACAAGCGGCGTCATTCTTTGAACGCTTCTTCCCGAGTTTTGCTAAAAGATGGCAACAAGACCGACAACATCGCCAAGGCGGCGAGAAGTAATAACGTCGCGCTGATCGGCCGGCGCAAGAAAATCATTGGGTCGCCGCGCGATAGCAGCATGGCGCGGCGCAGATACTCTTCCATCAGCGGACCGAGAATATACGCCAGCAGCATGGGCGCCGGCTCGCAGCCAAGCTTGGAGAAAAGATAACCAAGCACGCCGAACAGCGCCATCAGATGAATATCGAAGGTGGCGTTTTTGAGACTGAACACGCCGATGGCGCAGAAGACCAAGATCCCCGGATAAAGCAGATGGTACGGGATCGTGATCATCTTCACCCACATGCCGATGAGCGGCAGATTGAGCACCAGCAACATCAAGTTGCCGATCCACATGGAAACGATCAGCCCCCAGAATAACGCCGGCTGCTCATTGATCACCGACGGACCAGGCTGAATGCCGTGGATGATCATCGCGCCGACCATCAGCGCGCTCACCGGGTTGGAAGGTATGCCCAGGGTCAGCATCGGAATGAATGAAGTCTGGGCCCCGGCGTTGTTGGCCGACTCCGGCGCGGCGACGCCTTCGATGGCGCCCTTGCCGAACTCATGGCGATGATTGGAAACTTTCTTTTCGATGGAATAGGCGGCAAAGGAGCCCAAGATCGAACCGCTGCCGGGAAGAATCCCAAGTATGGAACCGATCGCCGTGCCGCGCAGAATCGGCGCGATCATGCGCCGCCAATCTTCCCGGGTCGGCCACAGGTTGGTGATCTTGGCGATGACCGCCGAGCGACCCTCTTCATTTTCCAAATTGCGGATGATTTCACCCAAACCGAACATGCCCATCGCCACGGTGACGAAGCCGATGCCGTCGGCGAGCTCAAAGATACCGAAGGTGAAACGCTGGGTACCGGAATTGACATCCGAGCCGATCAGGCCCAGTAACAAACCAAGCAACACCATGCCGATGGCATGGAGCAACGATCCCTGGGCCAAGACCACCGACGCCGAAAGTCCCATGACCATGAGCGAGAAATAATCCGCCGGTCCGAACTGTAACGCCGCGGCGGCGAGCGGCGGACCGAAGGCGGCGATCAACAAGGTCGCCACCGTACCGGCGAAAAATGACCCCACCGCCGAAGTCGTCAACGCCACACCGGCGCGCCCCTGCTTGGCCATTTGATAACCATCGAGAGTGGTGACCACCGACGCCGCTTCGCCGGGTAAATTGACCAGGATCGAAGTGGTCGAGCCGCCATACTGGGAGCCGTAATAAATCCCCGCCAGCATGATCAGCGCCGACACCGGCGGCAAAGCGAAGGTCACCGGCAACAGCATGGCGATGGTTGCGGTGGGACCGAGGCCGGGCAACACGCCGATGGCGGTGCCAAGAAACACGCCGACGAAGCAATAAAAAAGATTGGCCAGACTAGCGGAAGTTTGCAGCCCCAACCATAAATGACTTAGCAGCTCCACTCCAACCTCCTCAACCGGCGAACCAGGAACCGATGATCGGCAGCGGAATGCCCAAACCTTTGACGAATACGAGAACGCAGAATAGCGTCAGACCCACCGCGATCGCCAACGTCGTCTGCCAATGAAATTTCACACTGGCGCCGGCGCTGATGAACAGCTGCAACGGCAGCGCGATCGCCAACCCGGCGCCGCGCGCTACCAAGCCGAAGACGACAATCGCCGCGGTGACCAAGAACAGTCCCTTGAAAGAAATCGCGCCAACCGAAGCGCCCGGCGTAATGAAAGCGCGGATCACCGAAATCGAACCGACAAAAATCAACAACCAGCTCAGCACCGTCGGGAAATAGGCCGGCCCCATCTTGAACGCCGTGCCCAGGTTGTAATCGCCTGCGATTATAATCGCGCTGACACCGAAAAATATGTAGATCAAGCCAGCCAACAAGTCCTTAAGGCTACGAATCTTCATCGGCTTCGCCCAAGGGTCGCGGCATAAAAAGGCCGGGCGAAGCCCGGCCTTTGCTCTGTCAATTTTGTTACCGCCATCGCGTCAATCGGCAAACGCGCCGGCCTTTTTTATAATCGGCGTCCATTTATCGATCTCGGCTTTGAGATGGGCGCGCAGAGCCGCCGGCGTCGCCCGGTTCTCGGCCACCGGTTCCGTGCCCAGGTCGGCGAAACGTTCCATCACGGTGGCGTTTTTGAGCGCCACCTGAAGTGCCTTCATCAAGATGTCGACCACCGGCTTCGGTGTCGCCTTGGATGCGTAAAGCGCATGCCACACGGAAACCTCGAAGCCCTTCAAACCCGCTTCATCCATGGTCGGCACTTTAGGCAGGGAAGCTAAGCGCTTCTTGGTCGTCACCCCGTAGACTTTGATTTTCTCAGCTCGGATCTGGCTCGTCGTGTTAGTAGTTTGATCGCACAGCAGATCGACCTGGCCGCCCAACAGATCGTTCATCGCCGGCGCCGTGCCATTGTACGGCACCGTGGTCAGATCGGTGTTGATCGCGCTCATGAACAGCATGCCGCAGAGATGCGACGCCGCGCCAATGCCGGCGTTGGCCAGATTGATTTTATCTTTGTTGGCCTTGACGTAGGCGATCAGCTCTTTCAAATCCTTGGCGGGAAAATCTTTCTTCGCCACCAGCGTCATCGGCACTTCGTTGATCAAGCCGATGGGCTCGAAATCGTTGACCGCGTCATAGGGCAGTTTGCGGTAGAGCCCCGGCGCGGTCGACATGCCGATGTGGTGCAGCAGCAAGGTATAACCGTCCGGCGCGGCCTTGGCCACCCGGTTAGCGGCGATGGTGCCGCCGGCGCCGAGGACATTTTCGATAATGATCTGGGTCTTCAAATGGTTGGTCATGGGCGCCGCCACCAAGCGCGCCACCGTGTCGGTGGGACCGCCGGCGGCGAAAGGCACGACGATGGTGATCACTTTATCGGGATATTTTTGCGCGCCAACAGGCGCCGTTCCAAGTAGCAAAAGCCCGGTGAGCAAACTAGAGATTAACAGTTTCATCTAACCCTCCTGCCGTTTAGACGGGGCCAATAGCCTTTA
The DNA here is from genome assembly GCA_945889495.1 of Syntrophobacter sp. SbD2. GTDB lineage: Bacteria > Desulfobacterota > Binatia > UBA9968 > UBA9968 > DP-20. The sequence goes on from CAMDBU010000174.1 coordinate 6,851, forward strand.
CCAAGAATGCAACAACAGATAACGCAACCTCGATGCCATGGCAAACCGGCCCTTAACCATGGTTCGACGCCGATTCTTCTCAACACCGGGAATTTTCGCTCGCCGGTTCGCGCCAACGACAACCGAAGCCATGGGCGCCGATCCCCCTCGAAATCCCCCGCCGACAAAGCTACACTCGCCGGCATGAAAAAGTTCTTGCTCGCGATGGCGCTAAGCCTGTCGATAGCCACAGGCGCAGCCGCCGCGCCCTTGCGACTGTCCTACTCCGTCGTCGGCCCTACCGTGGCCAGCGTTTGGATGGCCCATGAGACCGGCATGTTCAAGAAATATGGCCTGGACGTTCAGCTGGTCTACATCGCCTCCAGCGGGACCAATATCCAGGCGCTCCTCGGCGGCAGCTTGGAGATGAGCGCGCCGGGCATGAGCGGCGTGGTGCTCGCCGCCGCCCGCGGCGCGCCGGTGCTGGCCATCGGCGCCATGACCAACAAGCCGCCGATGACGCTCTACGTCCAACCGGAAATCACCCGAACCGATCAGCTCAAGGGCCAATCCCTGGGCATCACCCGCTATAATTCGACGGCGCACACGGTGACCACGCTAATCCTGCGCAAACTCGGCATGGAGAAAACTGTCACTCAACGCCCCATGGGCGGCGCGCCGGAGGTCCAGGCGGCGTTTGAACAGAAACAGCTGGCCGGCATGTTGACCGCGGTCAAACCGCGCGCGCCGGCGCGGGCGCTACTCAATGCTGCCGACCTCGACATCCCCTTCGCCATGAACGTCATGGCGGTGACCCAGGACTTCCTACGCAAAAACCCCGACACCGTGGAACGCGCCATGCGCGCCTATATCGAAGCGGTGGCGCTGATGCACCACGACAAGGAATCAACGCTCAAAGTATTGCAAAAATATTTCAAACGGAGCGATCCGCTGTTCCTCGAAGAAACCTACCAGATCGTCAGCCGCTACATCGAGAAAATCCCCCGCGTCGACCCGCGTAATGTCGCCACCACCCTGGAATTCGAACCGGTCAAAGGCGTCGACGCCGAGTCGCTCACGCCCAAGGTGATCGATAACAGCATCGTCGACAAGCTGGTGAAGGAAGGCTTTATCGAGCGGCTTTACCGCTGAGAGGAACCATGAAAACTGTCGCACAACGCAGCCACTATCTGGCGGGACGAGCCTTGCTGGTATTTTTCCTATCGGTCGTATCCGTCCAATCCGTCCAATCCCAGGAGCTCAAAAAAGTCCGTATGGGCTACCCAGCCTTCAGCCTGACCTTCCTGACTTTCTTCGTCGCCAAGGACGCCGGGATTTTTAAAAAGCATGGCCTCGATGTCGATCTCGTCCAGCTCGCTGGCGCGGTGCAGACTTCGGCCTTGGTTTCCGGCGAGATCGATTATCTGACCGGCATCACCGGTCCGTTAGTCGCCGCCGCCCGCGGTTTGCCGTTCAAAGGCATCATGGTCACCCACGACCGGACTTTATTCTGGCTGATCGGCGCTCCCGACATCCGGCGAACCGAGGATCTGATCGGCAAGACCGTCGCCGTCGACCGTTTGGCGACGCTGCAAGACATCGTCGCCCGCGACTTGATCAAACGTAAAGGCGTCAATCCCGATCTGGTGACTTACATTCAAACCGGCTCGGTATCGAACAGTGTCCAATCCCTCAGCCAGGGCAGCGTCGCCGCCGCCGTGCTGTCCTTGCCGCATAACGTCACCATGGTGCAAAAGGGCTATCGCGAAGTCGCCTCGGGACCGGAATTCAACCTGCGCTCCGCCTCCGGCGGCATCGCCACCACTGAAGCGAAGCTGAAAAAAGATCCAGCGGGAGTGAAAACAGTGATCCGCGCGGTCTTCGAAGCGATGGACTTCAACCGGCGCGAAAAAGTCTGGATGGTCAATTACATCGCCAACAAGTGGAAAGTCCCCGCCAAGGTCGCCGAGGATTCCTACAAAGCCTGGCTCAACGGTTTCACCGCCGACGGCAAGATTCCGATCAAAGAGCTGCAAGACATCTACGATCAAGCCTTCGCCGCGAAGCTGATTCCAACTCCAGTGCCGGCGGCGCAAGTAATGGACTACTCCCTCACCGACGAAGTATTCCGGGAGAAGAAATAACGTGCTCGTGTTCGTGGTTCGTGTTCGTCCGAACCCACGATCACGATCACGAAAACGGGAGAACTCATGTCACGACTCACCATCGACTTCGGCTGCGGCGACTACGATATCGTCCGCCCGCTCAAGGACGGCGCGGTGCGCGCCGAGGGGCTGGAGATCAACTTCATCACCATCAACCGGCCGCCGGAAGTGCACTGGCGCATGGGCATGCACCATGAATTCGACGCCGCTGAAATGTCCTTCGGCAGTTTCGTCGCCGGCATGGGCAAGGGCGACTATCCCTTCGTCGGCATCCCGGCATTTGTCTACCGCAAGTTCCGCCACTCCTGCGCCTACGTCAACGTCAACGCTGGCATTAACAAGCCGGAGGATTTGATCGGCCGGCGCGTCGGCATCCCCGAGTGGCAGATGACCGCCACGGTCTGGCTGCGCGGCTTTTTGCAAGACGACTACGGCGTCAAGACCAGCGATATCCAGTGGCTCACCGGCGGCCTGGAGTCGTCGGAGCGCAAGGAAAAAGTCGACATCAAACTGCCGCCGCAAATCAAGATCGAAAACATCGCCGCCGGCAAAAATCTCTCCGACATGCTGGTCGCCGGTGAGATCGACGCCTTGCTGACCGCCCAGGTGCCGGCGCCCTACGTCAAGCGCGCGCCGCAAATCCGCCGGCTGTTCGCCGACCCGCGCGCGGTGGAGACCGATCATTTTCGCCGCACCGGCATTTTTCCGATCATGCATGTCATGGTGCTGCGCGAGGAACTCTTCAAGCGCCATCCGTGGATCGCCCAGAGTCTCTACAAAGCGCTGCTCGACGCCAAACAACATTGCATCGACGGTGTGTTCCGCAACGACGCGATTCATTCGGTTATCCCTTGGGCGGCCAATCACGCCGAAGATATCCGCCAGCTCATGGGCCAGGATTTCTGGCCCTACGGCGTGGAAGCGAACCGTAAGACGCTGGAAACCTTTCTCCGCTACGGCGTCGAACAAGGCCTGACAAATAGCCAGCTCAGCGCCGACCAACTGTTCCCAGCCCAGACCATCGACACCTTCAAAGTCTGACCGGGCGCGGCGGCGAACGCTACCAGCGTATCCATTAGTTTCGCTGAATGTAACTAAAGTTATCTGCGTGCCATCGTCGGTTGAGCGCTGGCGAACCCAGAGTCGCCCCCAAGCCAATCCCCGGTTTTTTCCCGTTGGACTCGGCGCCATTCCCACTGGCCCGATGTAAGCCATTAACTACAAAACAGTTTTTCGCCTGGCGTCGGACTATTGCTGGTTGGTTCGAGCATCGGACCTTCTGGCAGATGTGACCGAATCCAAGGGCTCGGCCATTGCGCCGGTCTTCCCTGCCCCGTAGTCCAAGTCGCGATTGGTGAAATTTCAGTATTGTTAGAGCTTATCGATCACTTCCGATTTTCGGCATGGCTCCTGCACTAATAGACTTGTAACAAGCGACGGAACGGGGATCGGGTTAGGAAACTTAAACGGATCGAACAAGGAGAAAGAGGAGAACCAGACAATGAAAGCGACGGCTACCGAACATAACAAACCGAGTTACTGGCAACTGGTATTTTTGCAAAGCAAAGTTAACGGCGCTCAATACACCGGCGAAGAGCTTCCCGGCCGCAACTGGAGCTGGCCGCAAAACACTTTCCTACAGCGCCGCCTGCAAAAAGATAAATGGCTGCAAGCAACCCCTAGCGCCAACTTGAATTAGCTAGCCGCGTCCCGCGCTGCCTCCTTCAGCAAGCTCCCACGGGATCAGCGGCGCCACTGAGCCCCCCGTCACCTCAGTGGCAAGAGGCCGGATTCGTAAGAGTCCGGCCTCTTTTTTTTGTCTGATTGTCGCGGGGAAAAAAGTGTTTGTCAGGATTGTCACGTAAGTTTCATTTACACCCACATCAACGATTAATTCTCCCAGGCAAACGGTGTCTTCGGTAGATTCCGTCGCGCGCCACATCTGTCACGCAAAAAATTTTTACAGTTTGTCCTACTCACCACTTTGCAACGGCATCCCTCGATCGCTCGAGTCGCGCATTCCAACCGACCGATCTAAAAAGGTTTACCCCACGTCTCAGTTCGAGCGTGAGAGCTTCAACGCGCCATGGCATGTGGCCTGCACTAGCTTAGCAGCCCGTGGTAGAAGTCCGATTTTCACAAAACGCTAGGCATCAGTGCGAGGCGGTGACGAGAGATCATAAATATTCTCCGATCGAGTCCTCGGCGCCGATGAGCAGCGACTTGGTCACGTAGTCGCACCCACAGAGCAAAACA
>CAMDBU010000175.1 GCA_945889495.1 Syntrophobacter sp. SbD2
CTCACCGCCACCCACATCCCTCTCTGCTCTTCGTGTTTTCGTTTTCCCATCGCCATGCAATAAACTCTACACGATCTCTTCTTCCTGTCGATCCTCATCGCCTCGGTTACCCACTTCATTCTCGACTTTCACCACGGGCTGCTAGGCGACAGCTGGCAGGTAATCGTCAACGGCCTGGCGCCGATTTCCAAAAGCGGTCACTACCGCAATCTGGTGCAAGCGGCCTAGCGTTCTGGTTAGTCGGAGGGGCGAAAGATTTATCGCCCAAGATCAATTTTGTTCACCAACCAACCGCGCTGCTCTCGGGAGCTGTCATCCTGAGGCACAGCCGAAGGATCTCGTCTTTTTAAGTAACATCCAAGACGAGACTCTTCGCTGACGCTCAGAATAACACCTCAAGCAAATTCGTCGTTGTCATGTGATCGCTGCGCCGCGCCTTGAAGCCACCCGCCGTCACTGCGCCGCCAATGAATAGACAATCGGAAAGCGCAGCGGCATTTTTTCCCAGCTATCGCCGCGGTTGATGCTGCGAAAGATTTCACCTTTGTCCAAGTTGATGTAGCGCGCCCCTTCGCCGCCGGTGCCGAGAAAAATATTATCCGGCTGGTCGGGGTCGAACTCGATGCACTCGACCATGCTCGCGAACGGACTGGGAAAGCCGCCTTCGAGCTGCTGCCACGACACGCCGCCGTCGACGCTGCGCAGGATGGCGCCGTTGGCCTTGGTCGGCCGGTCGAGCCAATTGGGCGGCGGCTCCTGGGCGGCGCCCAAATAGAGAATCTGTGAATTCTTCGGATGCACCCGCACCGGCACCGCATAGCTGCGCGACACCCCATCGCTAATCGACTCCCAACTCTTGCCGCCGTCTTTGGAACGATACAACGGCCGCCCTTTGGGCGGCGGAGCCGCCTCGGGAAAGTTTTCGCCGCCACCGGTGGCGGCATAGAGCAGCGCGCTATTGTTGGGATCGATGACGATGCTATGGACATCCATGTCGATGGTATCGCGCATGTCGGTCCACGACTCGCCGCCGTCTTCGCTCATGAGCAAGCCACCCACTTGAGCCGCCAGGCAAAGCTTTTTCGGATTGTCTTTGTCGATGGCGATGCTGCGGATATGCGGCGCGATCGCCGGCACCGGGTAGCTCCATTGCCGTTCCTTGGCCAGCTGCGCGACGCCAACAAGCTCGCGCCAAGTTTCGCCGCCGTCTTGGCTCTTCCACAACGCCGCCGGCTCGGTGCCAACGTAGACCAAGTCAGGATCGCCGGGATCGAGGGTCAGGGCGCGAATCTTGTCGGGCAACAAGGCTTCACCGAGCCGGTCCCAGTTCTGCCCCATGTCGTCGCTGCGATAAAGCCCGTCGCCGCGGGTGCCGGCGAAGATCACCAGGCGCTGCATCGGATGGATCGCCAGCGCGCTGACTTCCATCTCGGCCAGGTTGCGCGAGCGAATCTCCCAGCCTTGTTTGGTGCGGATGACTTTGAACAAGCCGTCCAATGTGCCGACGAAAAGAGCTTGCATGGGCCGGTCTCCTTGGTTAGCCCAGCATTGTAAACGCTCGGCGCCAATTCGCCTAGCCAAAAGTGACCAGCGACCTAAAGCTATCCATGCGCGGTGAAACCGGAGACAATTTGCAAATTCCCAGCGGCAATGGCGGGATTTCTCGCTACGCTCGAAATGACCAACGGATTCCTGACATCTCGCACGCAGTCAGAGATCTCCCCGTCATTTGGCACCGAACAGATGTCCCCAGCGCTGCATGACTTCGGCCCGGTACTCCGGCGTGATGCTACTGGTGGGCGGGAATGCGTCGCGAGTGGCGAAGGGGCGGCAAGCATCGATGATCTGGCAGGAACTCACCATATCGCCCGACTCGCGCTCCGCGGCCGTCACCGTCGGATTCAGATCGCTCGCCGGCACCTGGACGATTTCCGATTGGCGTTTGGGATCCCAGCGGGTCGCCACCGCCCACATCACCTCGTTGAAATTGGTGATGTCGATGTCGTCGTCGACGACGATGATCATGCGCGTGTCGCGGCCGCCGTCGCGGGTCGCCAGGACGCCGTGACCGACCTGGCGCGGGTGGCCGGGATAGCGCTGTTTGATCGCCACCACGACGACGAATCGTCCCTGGCGCGGGAACCAGACGCCGCGCACTTCGGGAATGCCGGCGCGTTCCATGGACGACCAGATGTTGGCCGAGCGCACGTACTTGTACATGTCGGTGTTGAGATAAGTCTTGAGCGGCGGATCGCCGGTGATGATCGGATCGTCGCGATGGTAGATCGCCGATATCTGCACCACCGGCCGGTCAATCGTTCCTGACGCATAATAGCCGGGCCACTCACCGAACGGCCCTTCGGGATGGGACTGTCTTTCCGGCGGCGGCGCGAAACCTTCGAGGACGATTTCGGCGTTGGCCGGCATCGGCAAACCGGTCAGCTCGGACCTCACCACCGCCATCGGTTCGCCAAGCAAGCCGCCGAGAAAATCGTACTCGCTGACGCCCCAGGGGACGCCGAGGGAACTCGCCAGCAGCATCGCCGGCGGCACGCCGCAGGCGATTAGAAACGGACAATCCTTGCCCTGACTCCAATACTTTTGCGCGATCAGATTGCCATGCTTGCCGGGGATCATCCACAGACCGACGGTATTGGCGTCGTGCATTTGCACCCGGTAGGTGCCGACGTTGACGTAACCGCTGTCGGGATCACGCGAGATCACCGCGTCGAAGGTGCCAATGTAGCGGCCGCCATCTTTTTCATGCCACTGGGGCGCGGGAAATTTGCCGACATCGACGGCGCTCCCGGCGACGACGTTCTGCAACACCGGCGCGCTTTTCACCTCGGTCGGCGGCAAGAGCTTCATCTCCGCCAAGCGCCGCTTGATTTCCAATACCAGGGGAATGCCGCGCAGCTCCGGCGCCACGCCCAGCGCCAACGCCTGGCGCGCCGGCGAGTAAAGCACATTGCTCAGCACGCGCCGCCCTTTGGGGTAATCGGGAATGTCATCGAAGAGCAGCGCCGGTGTCCGCGTCTCTTCGGCGAACAGTTCGGTCAACGCGCCGATCTCCAGATGCCAATGGGCGCCGGGGATTTCTTTCAGCTCGCCAAGAGATCGGACTTCGTCGAGAAAAACCCGTAGGTCGTAGGCGGCTTGTAAACTGGGTTGGTTGTTCATCGCTACCCCTTTTCGGCCAGTCCATAAAATCGCCGGGCGTTGCCGCTCAGTACCGCTACTTTGTCGGCGTCGGTCAAATCGCCGCGGCCGAGCAATTGGTCGATCTCGTGGCGGCATTTCTCAGCGTTAAAAACTTCATGGGGAAAATCGCTGCCGAACATGAAAGCAGCGCGCCCGGCCTTTTGCACGGCGAAGCCCAGGCCAGCGTCATCGACGTCGAAGCCGACGTACATTCGACCGTCGCGAATCTGCCGGCGCAGATAATCGCTCGCCGACTCGCCCGCGCGTGGGCCGCCCACCGGGCGATTGTCCAGGTCCACTTGCAGATGGCTCGGATGGTACGAGCGATCGAGCCGGTCGAGAAAAAACGGCACCCAGGTCGAGCCGCCTTCGAGAAACGCCACGCGGATTTTCGGGAACCGTTCATATATGCCATGAGCCAACAAGCCCGCCGCCTGAATCGCAATGGCGAAGGGATGACCGAGCGCGTGCACCGGATAGTAAGTGCTGAAGCCGTCCATGCCGAGATGGTGCAGCGAACCGACGTGCACCGCCAGCGCGCAGCCGAGTTTTTCGGCTTCCGCGTAAATCGGCCAGTACAGCTTGGCGCCGAGATGATCCTTGATGCCCTCGCCGTTGGACGGCAACATGCCGCCCAGGAAACCGAACTCCGTCACGGCACGGTGCAGCTCGGCCACCGCCGCGTCAACGTCTTGGATCGGCAACAGCGCCATGCCCTTCAACCGTGAATTCTTGCTGGTGAATTTTTCATAGAGCCAAGTGTTGTAAGCCCGGCAAGCCGCGATCGCCCAATGTTCGGCGACGAAACGGCCGACGGCCAAACCGAAGGTCGGATAAAGCACGCTGCACGAGATGCCGGTGGCGTCGAGAAACTGCACCCATTCCTGCGGCCCAGGATTTTCCAAGGCGACGCGATTGCCCTCGGGGCGCAGATAATTGAAGTGCAGATGATCGAGCACGGGAAATATCTGCGACGAGCGGTTGCCCGCCGGCATATACTTGGCGATCGCTTCTTGATCGGCGATATCGTTGACATGGCCGTCAGCGTCGATGATTTCCATGATCTTCACCCCCTACCTGAATGCGGCGGAATTTTCACCACCAAGTGTTCATGAGCTGACGCTGGTCCACAGGTCACCAGAATGCCGGAATCCCCCTCATTAGGTTGTTTCCTCGATCCGTCATACCGGCGCAGGCCGGTATCCAGGCGGGGCTGATCGGATGGATGCCGGCCTGCGCCGGCATGACGGAAACCTTGTGCCATTTCATTGCGCAGATCGTCCCAATGTGAATATTTTCTAAGAAGACACGAAGCACACGAAGTTCGGAATTCATTATTTCGCCGCCTTCGCTCTCGTCACGTGCCTCAATACGATCCTCGACCCAGCTGTAAATCAGACTTGAAACAAGCACAAGAGCCGCCACGCCTGGCGCCAACGCTGCGCGTCCGCGCCCGCTCGATTGAAGCCCCAAAAATTCCATGGTAGACGAGACGGACTATGTCTAAGTACCGCGTTACCGTCGACACCGGCGGCACCTTTTCCGATTTCGTTTTCTTCAACGAAGATAGCGGCGAGATCGCCATCACCAAAGTACCGTCCACGCCCAAGGAACCGTTTCAGGCGGTGTTGAACGGCGTCAAGGAGCTCATCGACCAGGGCGTGGCCGCCGGCGATATTTCGTTTTTCTGCCATGGCACCACCGTCGGCACCAACGCGCTGCTCGAAGAAAAAGGCGCCAAGACTGGCCTGATGGTCACCCAGGGCTTCCGCGGCATTTACGAAGTCATGGAGCAGACCCGCGGCTATGGTCCGGCGACCTACGATTTATTTTTCGAGAAGCCGCGTTTGCTGGCGCCGCCCTATCTGACCGAAGAAATTCCCGAACGCGTCGATTTCAAGGGCAACGTACTCAAAGCCATCGACGTCGAAGCGTCGCGCGCGGCGATCCGCCGGTTGAAGCAAAAAGGCGTGCAATCGGTGGCGGTGTGCTGTCTGTTTTCGTTTTTGAATCCCGATCACGAACTGAAAATCAAAGAACTGTTCGCCGAGGAATTTCCCGAAGCTCGGTTGTCCTTGTCCTACGAAGTGTTACCGCAGATCCGCGAGTTCTACCGGCTCTCGACCACGGTGATCAACGGCTACATCCAGCCGGTGATGGCGACTTATCTGGGCCATCTCGAAAGCCGCATGCGCGAGTTGGGCGTGGTCACGCCCAAGCTTTACATCATGCAGTCCAACGGCGGCGTGTCGACCTTCAAAGGCTCGGCGGAAAAACCAGTGGCGACCGTCCTCTCCGGCCCCGCCGGCGGCGTCATCGCGTCGATGGGCACTTGCGAGCGGGTCGGCATCAACAATATCATCACCTTCGACATGGGCGGCACAAGCTGCGATGTCGCGCTGATCCATCAAGGTAATCCGGTGATCACGACGCAGGGCAAAATCAATTTGCGCCCCATCGCCCTGCCGATGTTGGACATTCATACGGTCAGCGCCGGCGGCGGCACCATCGCGCGCATCGACGCCGTCGGCGGCCTGCAAGTGGGCCCCGACAGCGCCGGCGCCGATCCCGGCCCGGTGTGCTACAACCGCGGCGGCGAGAACATCACCGTGACCGACGCGAATATGGTCTGCGGCGTCCTCGATCCGAACCATTTTCTCGGCGGCCGCATGAAGCTCGATAAGGAGAAAGCCCATCGCGTCCTCGAGGAAAAACTAGCGAAACCATTGAAGCTCGACCTGCTCGAAGCGGCCGACGGCGTGTTGAAAATCATCGACGCCAAGATGGAAGAAGCGATCAAGGCGGTATCCTCGGCGCGCGGCTACGACATCCGCGATTTCACCCTGGTCGCCTTCGGCGGCGGCGGCCCCATGCACGCCGGCAGAATGGCGTTGGATTTAGGAATACCCACCGTGCTCGTGCCGCTTACCCCCGGCGTCCACTCGGCGCTGGGTTTACTGATGTCGGACGTGAAACATGACTACGTGCGCTCGAAGCTAGTCGGCCTGGAAGATTTGGACTTGGCCGAGATCAATCATATGTTTCACCAGTTGATCGAGCGCGCCAAAGCCGATCTCAAGAGCGAAGGTTTCACCGACGAAGAGATCAAGATCGAGCCCTATCTCGATCTGCGCTACGCCGGCCAGGGCTACGAGCTCACCGTGCCGTCCTCCATGCCGCCCTACACCAAGCATGATTTGACCCTCATGCGCAGCCGCTTCGACACCATGCACGAGCAGAACTCCGGCCATAAAGCCGAGAGCGAACCGGTGGAGCTGGTCAGCCTGCGTTTGATCTCCCTCGGCCTGGTGCCGCAAGCCAAACTGTCGCCTGGCAAAGTCACCGGACGAAAAGTCGAAGCGGCAAAACTCGGCGAACGCAAAGTGTACTTCGGCAAAGAACATGGCGTGCTGACCACGCAAGTTTACAACCGCGACCTCTTCGAGCCCGGCCACAAACTCACCGGACCGGCCATCGTCGAGCAATTGGACACCACCACGGTGATTCACCCCGAACAGGAAGCGTCGGTGGATGAGTATCGCAACATCATTATTAAGGAGAAAAAGGCGTGAGGCAGAAACAGGCGCGAGGCATGAGGCACGAGGCACGAGGGAAGATCGGTTCCCACGTTCTTTCTTACTCACGCCTCGCGCCTCATGCCTCACGCCGATAGTTTTATGTCAGTAGATCCCGTCACTCTGCAAGTCATTCAAGCGCGCCTGGCCGGCATCGTCCAGGAGATGCAAAACTCATTGTTCCGCACCGGCTACTCGACGATTATTCGCGAGTCGCAAGACGCCAGCTGCGCGCTGCTCAACCGCGCCGGCGAAGTGGTCGCGCAGCATGTGGTGTTGCCGCTGCACATGGGCGCCTTTCCGGCCTGCGCCGCGGGGATTTTGAAAAACTACACGCCGGATGAAGTCCATGAAGGCGATGCGTTCATCACCAACCATCCCTACTTGGGCGGCAGTCCCCACGCTCCCGATATGGCGGTGTTGTCGCCGATATTTTTCAAGGGCGAGTGGGTCGGCTTCGCCGCCAACTTGGCGCACAAGAGCGACATCGGCGGCCCGGTGCCGGGTAGCTGCTGGAGCCAGGCGCGGGAGATCTATCAAGAAGGTTTGCACGTCCCGCCGATCAAGTTCGTCCATAAGTTGCAAATTAGTAAAGACATCGAAGCGATGATCGCGGCTAACAGTAGAACGCCGGAGCTAGTCATCGGCGATCTGCGCGGCCAGGTCGGCGCGGCGCGTCTGGGCGAGCGGCGCTTTCAAGAATTGATGGAGCGCTACGGCAAGGACACGATTTTACAATCCTTCGAGGAACTGTTTGCGCTCACCGAAGCCAAAGTGCGCAAGGAGATCGCCTCCTGGCCCGACGGCGAAGGCACCGGCGAACGCTTCGTCGACAGCGACGGCGTCGATCTCGACAAGCCGGTGCGCCTGCATGTGCGCATGGAGAAAAAAGGCGACCGCGTGCTCTTCGATCTCACCGGTAGCGCTGACCAGACCAAGGGGCCGGCCAATATCCGTCCGACCACCGTGCGCGCCGCCTGCGCCTATTTGATGACCTGCCTGGTCGATCCGGCGCTGTCGATCAATTACGGCCTGGCGCGCTGCATCGAAATCAAAGTGCGCGACGGCAGCGTGGTCAATCCGATTTTTCCCGCGCCGGTGAACACCTACAATCCGACGGTCCACGCCCTGGTCGAAGCGCTCCTCGAAGCGTCGAGCCAGATCACACCGCACAAAAAAGTTGGCGACGGCTGCTCGAGCCGGTCGATCATCATCGGCGGCCGCAGCAACAAGACCGGCAAGGGCTACGTCCAGTACGAAATCTTCGGCGGCGGCTCCGGCGGCCGCAGCGGCAAGGACGGCGTGTCGGGAACGAATGTGAATCAATCCAATGCCAAAATCGCGCCGATAGAAATCATCGAGTCGGAATTCGCTACCCGCATCAACCGCTTCGAACTAATCGCCGATTCCGGTGGTCCGGGCGCGTTTCGCGGCGGCTTGGGCTTCGTACGCGAATACGAAATGCTCGATAACGACGCGCGCTTCTCCCTACGCTCGACCAAACATAGCGTAGCCCCCAAAGGCATCGACGGCGGCAGCGACGGCAAGACCGGCTATTGTGTCCTGAACCCCGGCGGAATCAATGAGCGAGTCATCCCCTCGCGCTTCTCCGATCATGTCATGCACCCCGGCGAATCCTTCAGCCTGGAAACCCCCGGCGGCGGCGGCCTGGGCAACCCCTTCAGCCGCGACCCCGAACGGGTCTTGAACGACGTACGCAACGGCTATGTGACCAAGGAGCGCGCGCGGGAAGTTTATCGCGTGGCTATCGATAGTGCCGATGCCGATTACGTGATCAACCAGCAGCAAACTAGCGCACTGCGCGCGCAGGCATAAGCCCAAGTAAAAAGGCAAAAGGAAAAAATTTACCTTTTGCCTTTTTACTTTTGCCTTCATTCTTATGACCGTCGACCCCATCACCCTGCAAGTCATCCAAGCGCGCCTGGCCGGCATCGTCCAGGAGATGCAGAATTCGCTATTCCGCACCGGCTACTCGACGATTATTAGAGAATCTCAAGACGCCAGCTGCGCGGTATTGAATACCCGCGGCGAAGTGATCGCCCAGCATGTCGTCCTGCCGCTGCATATGGGCGCCTTCCCGGCCTGCGCCGCGGCGATTTTGAAAACGTTTGCGCCGGACGAAATCAACGACGGCGACGCCTTCATCACCAACCATCCCTACCTGGGTGGCAGCCCCCACGCCCCGGACATGGGCGTGTTCACGCCGATCTTTTATAAGAGTGAATGGGTCGGCTTCGCCGCCAACATGGCGCATAAGAGCGACATCGGCGGCACCGTGCCCGGCAGCGGCAGCGGCACGGCGCGGGAGATTTACCAGGAAGGGTTGCACCTGCCGCCGGTCAAATTCATGACCCGGCTCCAGCCGGTCAAGGAGATCGACGCCATGATCGCCGCCAACAGCCGCACACCCGGGCTGGTGTTGGGCGATCTGCGCGGCCAGGTCGGCGCGGCGCGCCTGGGTGAGCGGCGCATCGGCGAACTGATGGCGCGCTACGGCAAAGAGACAATTTTGCAATCCACCGAGCTGCTCTCGGCCCACACCGAAAGCCGGGTGCGCCAGGCGATTTCATCTTGGCCCGACGGCGAGTCCGAAGCCGAGAGCTTCGTCGATCATGACGGTATCGATCTCAGCAAGCCGATTCGCATCCATGTGAAGGTGAAAAAGACCGGCGACCGCCTGCATTTCGACTTCAGCTCCTCGAGTGACCAGACCCAAGGCCCGGCCAACATCCGCCCGCCGCTGGTGCGCGCCGCCTGCGCCTATTGTCTAGTCGCGCTGGTGGACCGTTTCCTACCGATCAACCATGGCCTGGCGCGCTGCGTCGACGCGACCTTTCGCGAGGGCAGCGTCGTCGATCCGCGCTTTCCCGCGGCGGTCAATACTTACATGCCGACGGCGCTCACCGCCGCCGAAGCGATCCTGCGCGCGCTCGCCCACTTCGTCCCCGACAAGCGCATCGCCGGCGGCTCCGGCAGCGCGGCGCTGGTGCTCGGCGGCCGCGACGCCCAGTCCAACCGCGCCTATGTCCATTATGAAATTTTCAGCGGCGGCACCGGCGCCCGCGCCGGCAAGGACGGCGTGTCGGCCACGGCGTTTCATCTCAGCAACTGCCGCACCGCGCCCATTGAAATTATTGAGTCGGAATTCCCGACCAGGGTAGAGCGCTTCGAGATGCTCGCCGACTCCGGCGGCGCCGGCGAGTGGCGCGGCGGCCTGGGCTTTGTCCGCGAGTATCGCCTCTTAGCCGACGATGTGCGCTTCTCCATGCGCACCGACAAACATGCCGTCGAACCCTTCGGCATGAGCGCCGGCCTGCCCGGCGGCAAGGGCGCCTGTCGCATCAATGCCGCGACCGAGAGTGAAAAGACCCTACCGTCGCGCTTCGGCGACCACCGCCTCGGCCGCAACGACACCATCCGCGTCGAGCGCCCCGGCGGCGGAGGCCTGGGCAATCCGCTGCACCGCCCAGTGGAAAAGGTCCTCGAAGACCTGCGCCAGGGCTATGTCTCGGTCGGCCGCGCACGCGACCACTACGGCGTCGCCGCTGAGATGGTCGACGGCGAGCCCCTATTCCACGAGGGAGAGACCGCCCATTTACGAGGAAAAATCGGATAATCCGTTGGCAAATAGCCAGCGCCTCTGCTATAGGTTAACGAAATAATTTATTTCCTGAAGGAGGAAAAAAAAATGGCAGCAGCGAAAAAGAAAGCACCCGCGAAGAAAAAAGCCGCGGCAAAGAAGAAGAGAAAACCCAATGCCGCGTTCATGAAACCGGTGCAGCCCGATGCCAAGCTCGCATTGGTGGTCGGCAGCAAACCGATCCCACGCACCGAAGTGACCAAGAAGTTGTGGCAGTACATCAAGAAGAACGGCCTGCAAGACGCCAAGAAGCGCACCAACATCAACGCCGACGACGCGTTGAAGGATGTCTTCGGCGGCAAGAAGACCGTCACCATGTTCGAGATGACCAAGCTGGTCAGCAAACACGTAAAGTAAACTTACTCACGCAAGAGTCACAAAGGCCAAGCACACCGAGGAGCCGGTGTCGCTTGGCCTTTGTGTTTTCGGAGGTATTTTCTCGTTCACCACGAAGTGTTCATGAGCTTACGCTCATCTGCGGACAATGAAAATCAACCGTATTGAATCACCTAAAATGTAACTTTGGGAGGAGTTGTTGACTCATAAAGAATGTAACCCGGCTAAGGTTGGAAAAAACCACAACCAGGAAGGGTTACAAATACATGGGTGGAAAGTCCAAATGGGATTATCTCAAAGCAATCTAC
>CAMDBU010000176.1 GCA_945889495.1 Syntrophobacter sp. SbD2
AACCCTTCTCCTTCTTTCGTCTCGTCGGTTTGCTCATGCGGCTCCTCGCTCTGCGATCGTTGCGTCCTCCTCACTATGAAAAACCTAATCGCAATCTTGTCAAGTCTGCCGCCCAAAATTAGCTGGAGTTTCTAGAGGTGCCCTTAAGAGAGCTGGAGATGCCAGGGGATTGGCGCTTAAGCGCGCCATGGCTTCATGGACCGCGAGGCGAAATTCACGGCCCAAGCCCGGTTGTTGACTTTCATACCAACGTTCAGCGGCGATCAGTTCCTCTTCAGCTTCTTCAAGGACGATGATCTGCCGGCTCATCCCGCGGACCGCTCAAGGCGCTTGCGAACTTCATCCCATGGACGTCCCTTGGCCGTACCGGCCTTGATTCGCGCGATGCGCTGCTCGATTTCAGTGGCCCACGCCGTTTCGACGGCGGCTTCCGGCTCGCCGTCTAAGCTGGCGAGCAGCGCCGAGGCGATCTCGGCTCGTTCGACAACAGGAAGCTGCATTGCCGTAGTGATTATGTCGTCAGCTACTTTGCTCATGGGGTAATGTTATCGCCGCGAGAGATTATTGTCTAGATCGCACCGTCGGCTCGCGGTTTGGCCGCGCTAGGGCTGGCCGGCTTTGAGTATTCGCGCGATTTTTCCGCCAATATCCGTAACGCCGAGAATATCGCTGATGATCGCCGCCGAGTCGGCGCCGGCTTGCCAGACTTGGCTGACGTTCTGTTCATTGATGCCACCGATGGCGACGATGGGGATTTTTACCGCGGCGCGGATTTGTTTGAGCATAGCGGTGCCGCGGGCGCTGTAGCCGGTGTCTTTGGTCTGGGTGCCGAACATCGGGCCGAAGCCGATGTAGTCGGCGCCGTCGCGCTCGGCTTGCCTCGCTTGCTCGATATCGTGGGTCGAGATGCCGATGATTTTGTTGCCCAAGAGTTTGCGCCCGGCGTGGAGCGGCAGGTCGTCTTGACCCAAGTGCACGCCGTCGGCGGCGCAGGCCATGGCGATGTCGACGCGGTCGTTGATGATCAGCCGGCAACCCGTCGCCGCGGTAGCGCTTCGCGCCGCATGGGCCACTTCGAGGAACTCATTGGCCGCCAGCGCCTTGGCGCGCAGTTGCAGGATCGTGACGCCAGCGTCGAGCAGCGCGCGCAATGCTTGGTCGATGGTTCGGTCTTTGATCTGCTCAGGGTCGAGGATGGCGTAGAGCGGCGGGAGCGTCAGCGCCATTGATTTAGCCCGGATCTTTCTTGAGCTCGATGCCGAGATCGGAAATCTTTTTGCGCAGGGTGTTGCGGTTGATGCCCAGGATCTCGGCCGCCTTGATCTGGTTACCTTTGGTTTTTTTGAGCGTCAACTCGATCAGCGGTCGTTCGATTCTTTCGATCACCAGCGAATACAGATTGTCGACATCGACCCCTTCCATGCGGCGAAAGTAATCTTCCAATTTATGCCGGATAATTTCTTCGAGGGACAGTTGGTCGACTTCCAACGTCGTCGCCGCCGGCTTGTTCTGTAATGTGAAATCCCTGGGGAAAAGTATCGACCCGGAGGACAGCACGGCGGCGCGGATCAGAGTGTTTTCCAACTCGCGCACGTTGCCTGGCCAGGTATGTTCTTCGAGCAGCTTCTGCGCTTCGGGCGAAATGCCGGAGATCTGGATGCCCATCTCACGGTTGATCTTGTCGATGAAGTAACCGATCAAGAGCGTGATATCGCCGCGCCGCTCGCGCAGCGGCGGCAGATGGATCGGGATCACTTTCAGACGAAAATAAAGATCTTCGCGAAAACGTTTTTCCTTGACCGACTTTTCCAGATCCTGATTGGTGGCGGCGAGTATCCGGACATCGGCTTTGAGAATGTCGCGGCCGCCGACCCGGCTATATTCATGGTCTTGCAGGACGCGCAGCAATTTCGTTTGTAGGTCGAGCGGGATGTCGCCGACTTCGTCGAGAAACAGCGTGCCGCCTTCGGCGAGCTCGAACTTGCCCAAGCGCCGGTCCATGGCGCCGGTAAACGAGCCTTTCTCATGGCCGAACAGTTCGCTTTCCAACAGATCGCGCGGGATCGCCGCGCAGTTGATGGCGATAAACGGTTGGTTCCAGCGCGGCGAATTATAATGGATCGTCTTGGCGACCAGTTCTTTGCCGGTGCCGCTTTCGCCGAGGATCAAAATCGTCGCGGTGTTGTCGACCACCTGGCCGATGATTTTATAAACCCCCTGCATGGACGAGCTGGTGCCGATGATGTTGACGCCGGGCTCGAAGCGTTTTTTAACTTCCTCCTTGAGCTCGCGAAAGTCGCGGCTGAGTTTGCGGCTGTCCATGGCGCGCTTGACCAGGACCAACACTTCGTCCAGGTCGAAGGGCTTGGTGATGTAGTCGAAGGCGCCGTTTTTCATGGCGCCGATGGCGTTGCGCATGGTGTTTTGCGCGGTCATCAGAATCATCGCCGTGTCGACGCCGCCGTCCTTGAATTCCTTGAGCAGCGTCAGGCCGTCGGCATCGGGCAGCTTGATGTCCATCAGCGAGACATCGAAGTGGTTCTCGCCGAGCAGCCGGCGCGCGCTGGCGCCGTTGGCGGCGGTCTGCACCCAGTAGCCTTCGCCTTCGAGCGCTTTTTGCAAGACGAAGCGCAGCGACTCTTCGTCTTCGGTGATTAAGATTTTGCCTTGATCCATAGATTTAACTCGCCACCAGCAGTGATATTTTGAACACGCTACCTCTGTCAATGGCGCTGTCGACGCGAATCATGCCGCCGTGGTCCTTGACGATCTGATAACAGGCAGCCAGGCCGAGGCCGGTGCCGTTTAATTTGGTCGTGAAAAACGGCGAGAAGATATGCGGCAAATCTTCCTCGCTAATGCCGCCGCCCTCGTCGGCGATGTCGACCCAGATGAGCCGGCTGCGGTCGCTACCGCTACCGCGGATATGAAAATCGGTCTCCACCCGGGTGGTCACGGTCAGCGTGCCGGGCCGCTCCATGGCTTGGAAAGCGTTCTTCACCAGGTTTAAAAACACCTGGGTTAGCCGGCCGCGGTCGCCGCGGATCGCCGGCAGGCTCGGATCGAAATTCTTCTTGATCACCGCTTGGCGCGCCGCTTCGGCTTGCCCTTCGAGCAAGAGTACGTCGTCCAAAATCTCGTGGATATTGAGCGCTTCGAGATTCAATTGCGCCGGCCGCGACAGGTCGAGGAGCTGCTCGATCAACTGGTTTACCCGATTGACTTCGCGGATCATGATGTCGGTGTAGTCACGCACCGACGCATCATTGTCGGCACTGCGGCGCAGCAACTGCGCCGCGCCCTTGATGCCGCCCAAGGGATTTTTGATCTCATGGGCGAGACCGGCGGCGAGAGTGCCCAAGGTGGCCAAACGGTCGGCCCGTTTCAAATCTTCTTCGAGCTCGCGCTGATGGCGCAGATCGCGCAGCAGCAGGATGGTACCGGAAAATATTCCCTGGCGATTTCGCAAAGGCGAGGCGGTGACGCTGACCGGTATTTTGCCGCCCCAGCGGGTGACAAAGTCGCCCTCGCCACGGGCGCTCTCGCAATCGGGCGGGGTGGTTTTATCGACTAAGGCGAGCAGCCAGGGTTCGCGCTTGAAGATCTGGTGCAAAGTTTGGCCGGTGGCGGCGGCCGATGAAATCTCGGTCAAGACTTCCGAGGCTTCGTTGAAAAACTGGATGGTGCCGCGCGGATCGGCGGTGATCACGCCATCGTCTAAGTTGCTGAGGATTTGCTCCCACGAGATCTGCGTCGGCGCGGGCGTTTTGGGGCGGCTTGCGGGTTTCATCGGTGTAGCTCTAAAGCAGCGAAATCATAGCAGATGGCGGCGGCCGCGCAACGGCGGATCGTACCCTAGCTCTTGCATTGGCGGCGACCGCCATGGTAGAAAATCTCTACACTTAGGAGTTGTACTCAAAGTGGGCTTTGCCCGCTTTTTTTGTTTCTGGGGCAAGTAAATTCTCGGGCAAGAAAAAATGGATGCAACCCTCACCCGGATTTGGCAAATGACTGAGCCGCTGGCGGCCAGCGAGGGGATGGAAATCGTCGATATCGAACTCAAACATGAAGGCACCCGGGGCGGGCGGATTTTGCGCATCTACCTCGACAAAGAGGGCGGCCCGGTGATGGAAGACTTGAGCAAAGTCAGCCGCAGCCTAAGCGATCTGCTCGATGAGCATGAAGATGTCATCGAGGGGGCCTATTCTCTGGAAGTTTCCTCGCCCGGCGTCAACCGGCCGCTCAAGCGGCCCGAACATTTTTCCCATTTCATCGGCAAGCGCGTGCGCGTGCGCACCCACGAATTGATCGAGGGGCGGCGCGCCTTTCTCGGCAAACTGTTGGCGGTGACGCCGGCAGCGATCGCCATCGACCAAGACGGCAAGCAGTGGGAAATTCCCTTTACATCGATCGAAAAATCCAATTACGAGCACGACTGGAGTGCCTGATATGCAGCAAGATTTGAATCGCGTCATCGAGCAAGTGAGCAAGGAAAAGGGCATCGACAAGTCGATCCTGATCAGCGCGTTGGAGAACGCGATGATTTCGGCGGCGAAGAAAACCTTCGGCCACCAGCGCAAGATCGAAGCCCAGTTCAACCCGGAGATCGGCGAGGTCGAACTCTTCGAGGCCAAGACCGTGGTCGAAACCGTCGTCGACGAGGCCACCGAGGTGACCCTGGAGGTCGCCCATGAGACCCTCGATCCCGACGCCGAAGTCGGCGACGAGCTTCTCTGCAAGCTCGACTCGAGCCTGTTCGGCCGCATCGCCGCCCAGGCGGCCAAACAAAATATCGTCCAGCGGGTGCGCGACGCCGAGCGCGAGATTATCTACAACGAGTTCAAAGGGCGCGAAGGGCAATTGGTCAATGGCATCGTGCAGCGTTTCGAGAAGCGCAGCATCATCGTCAACCTCGGCCGCACCGACGCGATCCTGCCGGAAAAAGAACAGGTGCCGCGCGAGCGTTACCGCCAGGGCGACCGCATTCGCGCCTTCATCGTCAGCGTCGAGATCACCAGCCGCGGGCCGCAGATTATTTTATCGCGCACCCATCCCGGCATGTTGATCCAGCTATTCACCCAAGAGGTGCCGGAGATCTACGAAGGCATCGTCGAGATCAAAGGCGCCGCCCGGGAGCCGGGCGGCCGGGCCAAGATCGCCGTGGTGTCCCATGACCATGACGTCGATCCGGTGGGCGCTTGCGTCGGCATGAAGGGCACCCGGGTGCAGTCGGTGGTGCAAGAACTGCGCGGCGAAAAAATCGACATCGTCCATTGGCTTCCCGACCAGGCGGAATATGTTTGCCGCGCTATGGCGCCGGCGAAGGTTTCGAAAATCATCATCGACGACGACGATCACACCATGGAAGTGATCGTACCCGACGATCAGTTGTCGCTGGCGATCGGTAAAAAGGGCCAGAACGTGCGCTTGGCGTCGCGCTTGACCGGCTGGCGCATCGATGTGCGCAACGAAGCCGAAGCCGAGGAAGAGACTCGGCGGGCGCGCCAGTCCATCGGCGCCATTCCCGGCATCGGCGAGATCGCCGCCGAGTTGATCTATCAGGAAGGTTTCAAGTCGGCCGAAGATATCGCCGACAGCAAGCTCGAAGAGCTGCTCGACATCGAAGGCGTTAGCAAGGAAAAGGCCGAGGCGGTGCATAAGTCGGCGACCCTCTATGTCGCCGAGAAGCGCACCCGGGAAGCCGAGCTGGCGGCCAATCCGCCGCCGGTGGTTGAGCCCGAGGTTGCCGAGGCGGTAGCGCCGGTGGACGAGCCGTCTTAGGGGAGCTATGGCCAAGCGCGGCTATCAGCCGGAGCGCACCTGCTTGGGCTGCGGCGCGCGGGAGCGCAAGGCCGAGCTGATGCGCATGATCGTCAACGGCGCTGGACAATTGGAGCTCGCCGGCCAGGGACAGCGCGGCGGTTATTTGCACCGGCGGCCGGAATGTTGGAGCGGCTTTGTCAGCCGCAAAAACCATTTCCGGGCGTTTCGTGTGGAAGTCGCCAAGGCGGCCAAAGAGCAATTGCTGCGCGATCTTAAGGACAGAGTTGGGGCGTAAACGACGGGGAGAAAAATGGGAAAGACGAGAGTTCATCTGCTGGCCAAAGAATTGGGCATCGAGACCAAGGATTTGATCGCCCAGCTCGATAAGTTAGGGATGCGCGGTCGCAAGGCCCAAAGCGCCATGGAGGATGACGAAGTGGCGCGCGTGCGCACCGCTCTGGTCGCCTTGGAAAAGCCCCAGGTCCATATCGGTGAAGAAAAAGTCATCGACCGGGTGGTCAAGACCGAAGAAGAAGGCCAGGTCACCACGGAAGCGCATGAGACCGTCGTCGAGCGTCGAGTCCGTACCAACGTCATCCGCCGGCGCACCAGCCGGGTAGAAATGGCCGCCCCAGAGGGCGCGGAAGAAACCGCCGCCGCGGCGCCGGCCAAACCTGAAGTAACCCCCGAGCCGATTGTTGCCGCGGAGCCTGAAGTCGTCGAAGTCGCGCCGGTGGAGGTTGTCGCCGAGACTCCTGAGCCAGTGTCGATGGAAGCGGTCAGCGAAACCGCGCCGGAAGCGAATGGATTTCAAGCTGAGCCGGCGATGCCAGTGGCTGAGCCCGTGGCCGCGCCGCCGCCTCCTCCTGCACCGCCGCCCGCGCGTGAACCGGAAACCATGGAAGCTCTGCAGCGCACCGCGCCGCGCGGCGCGCGCATCTTGGGCCGCATCGATTTGAAACAAACCATGCGCGTGGAGCCGGCGCCGACGCCGGTGCTCCGTCGTCCCGCTCCCGGTACCACCGCTGGCGCAGTGGGCGCCGCGCCCGCCGAGGCCGGTGCCGGCGACGATAAGCCGAAGGCTGGGCGGCATAAAAAGCGCGTCGTCAAGAAAGGCGATGTGCTCGAGTCGCGCGAGAAGGAAGTGCGCGGCGGACGGCCGATTCCGCGCAAGAAGCGGGTCATGCCGGGCAAGGAAGTGCGGCGCACCGAAATCACCGTGCCGCGGGCGAGCAAGCGGGTGATCCGGATTTCCGAAGTGGTTTCGGTGGGCGATCTGTCCCGCGAGATGGGCGTCAAGGCCGGCGAGGTGATCAAGAAACTCATGGGCATGGGCATGATGGCGACCATCAACCAGGTGCTCGACGCCGACACCGCGACGCTGATCGCCTCGGAGTTCGAGTTCCAGGTGGAAAACGTCGCCTTCAACGCCGACAGCGCACTCGAAGAAGCGCCGGTGGGCGCGGCGGAAGAGGAAGCCGCATTGCAGTCGCGGCCGCCAGTGGTGACGATCATGGGCCATGTCGATCATGGCAAGACATCCTTGCTCGACGCCATTCGCAGCACCAACGTCACCGCCCAAGAGCATGGCGGCATTACCCAGCATATCGGCGCCTATCATGTGCAGGTGGACGGCCGCAGCGTGACCTTTCTCGACACCCCGGGCCATGAAGCGTTTACCGCCATGCGCGCGCGCGGCGCCAAGGTCACCGACATCGTGGTTCTCGTCGTCGCCGCCGATGACGGCGTCATGCCGCAAACCATCGAAGCGATCAACCATGCGCGCGCCGCCGAAGTGCCGATCATCGTCGCCGTCAACAAGATGGACCGGCCCGACGCCAACTTGGAAAAAGTAAAAAAAGGACTGTCCGAATACGGCTTGGCGGCCGAGGACTGGGGCGGCGACACGGTGTTCGCGCCGGTGTCGGCGAAGACCCAAGAAGGCATTCCGCATTTACTAGAAATGCTCCAGCTGCAAGCCGATATCTTAGAGCTCAAGGCCAATCCGGAAAAACTCGCCCGCGGCACCATCGTCGAAGCCAAACTCGATCGCGGCCGCGGCCCGGTGGCGACGGTGCTGGTGCAAGAAGGCACGCTCCATGTCGGCGACGCATTCGTCTGCGGCGTATTCTATGGCAAGGTGCGCGCCATGATCGACGATCATGGCGAGAAGGTCGATGTCGCGCCGCCGTCGTTCCCGGTGGAAATTCTTGGTTTGCAGGGTGTGCCGCTGGCTGGCGACTCGTTCGTCGCGGTGGCCGATGAAGCCAAGGCGCGCCAAGTCGCCGAGTTCCGCCACAACAAGCAGCGCGAAACCGAATTGGTCAAGTCGAGCAAAGTCTCCCTCGACGAACTCTACAGTCAGATCAAAGCCGGTGATGTCAAGGAACTCAGGGTCGTGCTCAAGGCCGACGTGCAAGGTTCGGCCGAAGCGGTCTCCGAAGCGCTCACCCGCATGTCCACCGGCGACGTCAAACTCAAAGTCCTCCATGGATCGGTGGGCGGCATTACCGAGAGCGATATTTTGCTCGCCGCGGCGTCCAACGCCATCGTCATCGGTTTCAACGTCCGGCCCGAGTCCAAGGGCGCGGCGCTGGCGGCTAAAGAAGGCGTCGACGTGCGGCTCTACACGATCATCTACGAAGTGGTGGCCGATGTGCGCGCCGCCATGGAAGGCTTGTTGGAGCCGACCTTCCGCGAGCAGGTGTTGGGCCGCGCGGAAATCCGCCAGATCTTCAACATCGCCGGCGTCGGCACCATCGCCGGTGGCTCGGTCACCGACGGCAAGCTCGCCCGTGGCAGCTTGATTCGCTTGCTGCGCGACCAAGTCGTGGTGCACGAAGGTAAGCTCGCCAGTCTCAAACGCTTTAAGGACGATGTCCGCGAAGTGGCTTCCGGTTACGAGTGCGGCTTTTCCCTCGAGGGCTATCACGATCTCAAGCAGGGCGACGTGGTCGAGGCCTTTGAACGGATCCCAGTGATCCGGCGCATCGCGCCGACTCAGCCCGGCCGGCCGGAAGCGCGGGTCTAGTCGCAGATTAACCACCATCGCCGGCCACGCCGGCGCAAATTTTTCTATGGTCGTGGGCGTCCTGAAGCTGCAACTGGCGATCCCGGAAAACCATTCGTTGAAGGGCAAGCGCGGCGTCATCAAGCGCATCCAAGCGCGGGTGGCGCAGCGCTTCAACGTCTCGATCACCGAATGCGGCGATCAAGACCTGTGGCAGAGTTCGATTTTCGGCTTCGCCATCGCCGGCACCAGCCGGCCCATCGTCGAAGCGTCGCTGCGCAAGATCGTCGACTTCGTCGAAGCCTTGGGACTGGCCGAAGTGGGCGAAGCGGAGGTCGAGTTTTTTCACTGCTGAAGCGGAGCTGCCGAGCAATTCGAATCCGGAAATTACTCTCGCAAAGACGCAAAGCTCGCAAAGGTCGGAAAATTTAAGTCCAATGATTCTTCAAGAAATTTATCTCCTCAGAACTTAGCGTCTTTGCGCCTTTGCGAGAGATCATCCGAAATTCGTTTCTCGATTTTCCATGGAATACCAACGTTCAGACCGGGTCGGTGATTTGCTCTTGGAAGTGATCTCGGAGCTGTTGCGCCGCGACATTCGCGATCCGCGAGTGCGCGATGTCGCGCTCACCGCGGTCAGGATGTCCAAGGATTTGCGCCATGCGCGGGTCTTCTTCAACTTACTCGGCGGCGCGGCGGCCGAGCATGACGCCGCCGCGGTGGGACTGAAGAGCGCCAGCGGTTTTATTCGCACCAAGGCGGCCAAGCAGTTAAATCTCCGCTTCGCCCCCGAGCTGGAATTTACCTACGACGAATCGGCCGACGAAGCCCAGCGCATCGACGCGCTGTTGAAGCAGGTCAAGCCGCAGGATTAGTTTCGACTTCCTGCCGCAAGTGGGTTCCCATTTCGCGGCAAATTTCCGGTCACGCCAATACGCTCAATTATGCCATTCACTCAAAGCGGTCTGTTGTTGATCGATAAAGCCGAAGGGCCGTCGTCGGCCCATGTCGTCCACCAGGTGAAAAAAATTCTCGGCGCCAAGCGGGTCGGCCACTTGGGCACGCTCGATCCCTTCGCCTCGGGCTTGCTGCCCATCGGCATCAACGAGGGAACCAAGATTGCCGATATTTTTCTCGGCGGCGCCAAGAGCTACCGCGCGGTGATGGTGATGGGCATCGCCACCGACAGCCAAGACGCCACCGGCCAGGTGATCGCCGAGTTGCCGGTGCCGGCGGTGAGCGACGACGATCTGCGCCGGCTTGAAGAAAAATTCTCCGGCGCCCAGACGCAAATCCCGCCGATGTTCTCGGCGCTCAAAAAAGACGGTGTGCGATTGTACCAGCTGGCGCGCCAGGGCCAGGAAGTCGAGCGCGCCGCGCGGGCGATTGAGATTTCGCGCCTCAAACTGCGCCGCTTGAGCGAGCGCGAGATCGAGTTCGAAGTGGCCTGCTCGCGCGGCACCTACGTGCGCACCTTAGCCGCGGACATGGGCACGGCGCTCGGCTGCGGCGCCCATCTGAAAGCGCTGCGCCGCTTGGCCTGCGACCATCTGTCTTTGCAAGATGGCGTGACCATCGAACAGTTGGAAGCCGCTATGACCGCCGGCGCGGTGCCGCTCGTGCCGCTGGCCAAAGCGCTCAGCCATCTGCCCGCGGTGACCTGGGACGGCCGGTCGGTTGCGCGCTTGCGCCAGGGTCAACAGGACGCGCTATTAGAGCTGCGAGTTCCGCCCAGCGGCGCAACCTTGCTGTCGATCCTCGATCAAGCCGGCGAGCTAGTCGCGCTCGCGCAATGGAGCGAAGATCTGCCCGGTGGCCGTTGGCGGCTGTACCGGGTGTTTCACTAACAAGTCAATCTACCGCAGCTTCAGCACCAGAAATCCCTCTCGAATCGTTTTCGCTGCCTGTCCGTCAACGATCGCTTGGTCGCTCGGGTACCCTGTCAACTCATAAGAGAATGTAACCCAAGGGGAAGTTGTTGCCTCATAAAGAATGTAACCGAGGGGTTGGTAGATATTGACGATAGGTTTGGTTTTTTTCCGTAGGTTGATGTGAGCAGGTGGCTCGCCGTTGTTTTGGGTTGTCA
>CAMDBU010000177.1 GCA_945889495.1 Syntrophobacter sp. SbD2
AAAATTCCTTCCTTCCCCAGCACATTCGCAAAAAACTCCCTTTCCAACTCCACTTATTGCCATTCTTCGTGCCCTCAAAGCCCGCTTAACCCCGTGCCGTTACGGCGATGCAGAGACTGAGATTGGGGTTTCCGGTCAGGCACTAGTTATCAAGCCATGCTAAGCTGACCGGCGTCCAATGAGCCACGCGCCATCATCATCCACGCGGCCGCCAACTTCAGGCAAGCAGTTGCCGATCAATCTGTTGATCGCCGATGACGAGCGCTTGTTTCGCCAGAGTTTGAAAATCCTGCTTGAGACCGGCACCAACATCAAAGTCGTCGTCGAAGCCGCCGATGGCCAAGAAGCGGTGCTCGGCGCCCGCGAAACCACCCCAGACTTGGCCCTCCTCGACGTCGACATGCCAAAGATGGACGGCATCAAAGCCGCGAAGCTGATCTCGACGCTGTCGCCCAGGACCAAAGTGTTGATGCTGTCGGTGCATCATGAGGAAGACAAGATTCGCTCCGCCCTGCGCGCCGGCGCCATCGGCTATATTTTGAAGGATACCGATCGCGCCGAGTTCATCGAGATCATTCGCCAGACCCACGGCGGGAAAGCACCCTCATCGCCTTACCTCGCCGACCTCGCCCTCGAGGCGAAACGCGGCGACGATCAGCGACCGGCGGAAGTCAATTTTGCCGAACAGTATGGACTCACCGAGTTGGAGCTCAGAATCCTCCATCTGGTGACCGAAGGGTTGAGCAACGACGAGATTGGCCAACTTACCGACAGCGCCCGCGAGACGATCAAAGGCCATATGAAAGCACTGTTTCGCAAGCTCGACGTCAAGAACCGTACCGAAGCGGCGGTATTAGCGATTCGCCAGGGCCTGAAATAATGGCTCCGCAGTAACTTACGGTCGCGCCAATTATTGAACACCGCGAATTGACAGCACTGCCATTCTAAGCGATAAATTGCCCATGATCGATCGCGTCATTGCACGAGATGGAGGAATGACCATGAGAGCCGCCAGAATCCTAGTTGCAAGCTTGGTATTTACTGTTGGTCTCTGGGCGGCTCCCGCCAACCGGGCATCGGCAATAGAGGTCGGCGACAAGGCGCCCGATTTCGAGCTTGAAAGCACGGCGGGCGGCAAACTTAAGCTCAGTAGTTTCAAAGGCAAGCATCTTCTGATCAACTTTTACGTGCTCGATTTTAACCCCACCTGAATCCAATGCTTGGAAGCGTCCGGTGCGGACAATTACCCGAAGTTCAAAGCGGAAAATACCGATGTGGTAGGCATCAGCGCCAACGCCTTATTCTCGCAAAAGGCCTTCGTCGACTTTACCAAGATCAACTACCCGCTGCTGAGCGATCGCGAGGGCAAAGTGATGCAAGCCTTTGGCATCTACGACACCGAACGGCGAGTCGCCAAGCGCTCCTATGTGATCGTCGATAAAGACGGCGTGATTCGCTATCTCAACATTCGCCCGACCAACACCGGCAAGGATCTGGTCTCCACCGATGAACTGTTGAGCGAGGTAAGAAAGCTCAACAAACGCTGACTGCCGCGACCTTCCCCAAAGTGGGCCATTCTTGCACACTCCAACGGGGGCGTTGACACCAACGGTAGTCTGCGAGATATTCCGTCAACTTTTTCAAAGATTTCGTTCCGAGAATCGTCCAAGAGGATAGCGCGATGATGTTTGGTAAATCACTGATGGCGAGTTTAGCGGTAGCCAGCGTGCTGAGTTTAGGATCGACGCGGCCGGCGCTGGCCGTCGGCGTCGGCGACCCGGCTCCCGACTTTGAGCTCGACAGCACCAAGGGCGGAAAAGTAAAGCTCAGCAGTCTTAAAGGCAAGACGGTGCTGATCAACTTTTACAACTTCGATTTCAGCGCCACCTGAGTGAAGTGCTTACAAGCGTCCGGTTCGGACGACAACTATCCTAAGTTTCAAGCGGAGAATACCGAAGTCCTCGGCATCGCCTCGACCTCAAGATTCGCCCAACAGGCCTTCGCCGAATTCGCCAACATCAAATACCCCCTGCTCAACGGCGGCACCGATGTGACCATCATTCACAAATTGATGCGCGCCTACGGTGTTTTCGACGAAGCGCGCCTGGTGGCAAAGCGCTCCTACGTGATCATCGACAAGGCGGGCATCATTCGTTACTACGATGTCCGTCCGACCAACACGGAGAAGGATTTGCTCTCCACCGAGCAATTATTAGACGCAGTCAAAAAAGTGAACAGCGGCAAATAAAACTAATCGAATAGAATAAGGAGATTTCAACAATGATGGTTAAACAGATTCTCGCAGGAGCGTTATTTGGATTCTTGGCGGTGGGTGTGAGCACACAGGTGTATGCCCAGGCTGAGAAACGCCAGAAGTTGATGCAGGACCAGGGCGCGGCGGTTAAGGCGGTTAAAGCTGCCGTCGAAGCCAAGGACTATGCGGCGATCGAGGCCAAAGCCAAGGATCTCATGGGTTCATCGGATCAGATCGTCGGCGCCTTTCCCGCTGGCAGCGGCACGGGTAAAACTAAGGCCAAACCTGAGATCTGGGAGAAGTCAGCGGATTTTGCCGGCCAAGCCAAGGCGCTAAACAAAGCTGCCGGTGAATTGGCCGCCGCGGCGAAAGCGAGCAACGACGCCGACATCGGCGTTAAGATGAAAGCGATCGCGGATACCTGCGGCTCCTGTCACAAGGCATTCCGCGGCGAGAAATACGGCGAATAAACTTTACCGTTTAAGTCACGTTTCAACGAAAGCCTCTGCCCCGCGGCAGGGGCTTTCTTGTTTCCGCCCTCACCGTCCGGTACTATTCCCGCGGACTCTTGCATGAGGTGAGTGTAAATGACCGTTCGCAATAGAATTATCTTAGCACTTCTAAGCGCGGCACAGCTGTTGATGCAGCCACCGGCTTCGGCGCAGATGACCCGGCTCAACGTCGGCTACAGCGCCACCAGCGGCGACCAACTGCCCGCCTGGGTGGCCAAGGAGAGCGGCATCTTCGCCAAGAATGGCCTCGACACCCAGGTGATTTTTTTCACCGGCGGCACCACCGCGGTGTTGGCGCTGGTCTCCGGCGACGTGCCGATCGCGCAGATCTCCGGCCCCGGCGTGGTCAATAGCGTACTCGCCGGCTCCGACGCCGTGTTCATAGCGGCGGGAATCGTATCGCTGAATTATGTTTTAATGGGCAAGCCCGGCGTCAAAACCGTCGAACAATTGAAAGGCGGCACCATCGCCATCAGCCGCTTCGGTTCGGCCACCGATACCATCGCCCGTTTCGCTCTGCGCCGCATCGGATTAATTCCCGGCAAGGATATCACAATCGTTCAGGTCGGCAGCGGCCCCGAGCGCTTGGGCGCATTGCTCACTGGCCGGGTCACCGCCGCCGTCATTAACCCGCCGTCGAGCTTTCAGGCCGAGAAAAAAGGGCTGGCCGTACTCGCCGATGTCGCCAAGATGGGTTTGGTGTTTCAGCATACCGGCGCGGTGACGACCAAGAAATTCATCCGTGAACAACCTGACATCGTGCGCCGCTACGTGCGCGCCCATATCGAAGCGGTGGCGCGCATGTGGAACGATAAAGAGGCCTCGATCAAAGCGCTGGCGCGCTACATGGGCAGCAACATCGACCGCGAGACTTTGGAGCGAACCCGCGCCGATGTCATGCACGAATCGCTCTATCCGAAAAAACAGTACCCCAGCGTCGAAGGGCTAAAGACCGTCATTGACGACATCGCCGAGCGCGATCCACGGGCGAAGAGCGTCAAGCCCGAGCAGTTCATCGACGCGACGTTTATCCGCGAGCTCGATCAAAGCGGCTTCATCGACAGCCTGTATAAGAAATAGCCGCGCTCCCAACTCAATGCTAAGCAGCCAACGCGGCCTCGCCGCGACGCCGGACTTGCAAGTCTGGGCTCAGGAAATCGCCCAGCGCGCCGATCCCGCGGTGGCCGCCGAAGTGATCTTCGAAGAGGATTCGAATACCTTCATCCTGCGCCTAGCCAAGGACGCCCGGGTGTTAGTCTTCCGGCTCTCCGCCTCGCAAGTCTACGGCGACGGCCGCGAGTCCGAATGCGAACGGACGTTGCAGCGCAAGATCAAAGATCTGTGGAATTTGCTTTAAGCTCGGGACTACGACACCTATCTGCGCCGCGTGTAGGAGCGAAAGATTTTTCGTCCCTACCAAGATCACTCGTTGTGAAATTTTTCTAGCCGGGAGCGGAAAACCGAGCCGTGTCGTTGGCGAAGCGAAACCTGTAGGATGCGGTGAGCCCGCGAACCGCATCGAAGCTCCGCAACTTACCGACGATGTCGTTCCCGTCGGTTCCCATCCTACGAACTTAACCATTAAACCACGAGGGCGGGTTTATAACCCGCCCTTACAAACCCCAGAATTTTTTGTGGCCTTTGCGTTCTTTGCGGCCAACATTCCGAATCCTAACTCTGTGGTCTCTGTGCCCTCTGTGGTGAAACCATCCGTTATCCCCTGGCGAGAAACCGTGCCGCGTCTTTGGCGAAGTAGGTCAGGATCATATCCGCGCCGGCGCGGCGGATGGCAAACAGCACTTCCATCATGATGCGCTCTTCGTCGATCCAGCCGTTCTGTCCCGCCGCTTTGATCATCGAGTATTCGCCGCTGACGTTGTAGGCCGCCACCGGGTAGCCGAACTTTTGCTTGACCCGGTAGACCACATCCAAATACGCCATCGCTGGCTTGACCATGACGATGTCGGCGCCTTCGCGGATGTCCATCTCGACTTCGCGCAACGCTTCGTCCGAATTCGCCGGGTCCATCTGGTAAGACCGGCGGTCGCCGAACTGCGGCGTCGATTCGGCGGCTTCGCGAAATGGCCCGTAGAACCCCGAGGCGTATTTGGCCGCGTAGGCCATGATCGCGGTCTGAGCAAAACCGTTCTCATCCAAGGCTTTGCGAATCGCGCCGACCCGGCCGTCCATCATGTCCGACGGCGCGATGATATCGGCGCCGGCGCGGGCATGAGATAAGGACTCCTGCGCGAGCAACTCCAAGGTGCTGTCGTTGTCGACATCGCCGTTCTTGATCACGCCGCAATGGCCGTGATCGGTGTACTCGCACAAACAGACATCGGTGATGACCAAGAGCTCCGGCAATTTCTTTTTGATCTCGCCAATCGCCTGCTGGACGATGCCATCGTCGGCGTAAGCCTCACGCCCCAGCGCGTCTTTGTGCTCTGGCAGGCCGAAGAGAATCACCGCCGGGATGCCAAGCGAATGCGCCTCTTCACACTCAAGCACCGCCCGATCCACCGACAGTTGCGCTACCCCCGGCATCGACGACACGGGCTGAACTTTGTTCTGGCCCGGTCCGATGAACAGCGGATAAATTAAATTGGCCGGCGCCAGCGATGTTTCGCGCACCATAGCGCGGATTTTTTCGTTGCGCCGCATGCGGCGCGGCCGATATTGTGGGAAGTCCATGCAGTTCTCCGCGTCAATCCTTCTTGCCGCTAAAATACTCGATCATCGCCTCGATCAATCCGTCGATCGTAGACCGCTGCGCCAGCACCGTCACCTGGCCGCCCAGCTCGGTAATCGTCTGCGCCGTGATCGGCCCAATGCTGGCCAGCGCCGCGCGGCCGACGATCGCCGCCAACGCGCCGCCGCCGCAGAGCTGAACGAAATTACTCACCGTGCTCGAACTTGTGAAGGTCACCATGTCGACCTCGCCGCTCGCCAACCGACGGAGAATTGAACTGGCGTCAAACACCGGCGCCACCGTGCGATAAGCTTCCACCACTTCGACCAGCGCGCCCCACTGGCGCAGGGTGTCCGGCAGGAGATCGCGCGCTTGTGCCGCCCGCGGCAGGAGCACCCGCTGGCCGGCAAGCTCCGCGGCGTTCAACGCCGCGAGAATTCCTTCGGCGGAAAAGCTACTGGGAGTCAAGGTAACGGCAACACCCGCGTCGCCCAGCCGCTTAGCGGTTTCACTGCCGACGGCGACGACTTTGGCATTAGCCAAGTTCGTCGCCGATTTACCGGCGAGCGGTAATCGATCCACGAAAAACTTGACGCCGTTAACGCTGGTGAAAAAAATCCACCGGTAGGATTCGATTTCCCGCACCGCGTTATCGAGAGCGGCGAAACTCACTGGCGTAAGGGTCTCGATGGTCGGGAACTCGATCACTTCGCCGCCCAGCGCTGCGATGCGCTGGGCCAAGCTACCGGCCTGCTTTCGCGCCCTAGTGACGACGATGCGCCGCCCGGCGAGCAGTTGGTCTGGCGCGATGGCGCCGGCTGGATTTGCCATGACATCAACTGGCGGCCAAGATTTTATCGGCGCCCTGGCGCCGCAACTCTTCGGCCAAGGCGATGCCAAGATTTTCGGCGTCGTCGGTCGCACCGGCCAACTTTCCTTTGCACAGCGTCGCGCCATCCGGACTAGCGACGATGGCGATCATTTCCAAAATACTCCCCGCCGCCCGCGCCCGCGCGCCCACTGGCACATGGCAGCCGCCGCTCAAGCGGCGCAACAGCGCGCGCTCGGCAAGGGTTTCCGCTTCGGCGCCATCATCGTGAAGAAAGCGCAACAGTTCGCGCACCGCGCCGTCATCGCGCGCTTCGATGGCCAAGGCGCCCTGGGCCACGGCGCTAACGCAGACCTCGTCGGCGAGATATTCGCCGATCCGTTCGCCGCGGCCGATGCGCTTCAAGCCCGCCGCCGCCATGATCAAGCCGTCGGCTTCGCCTTGATCGAGTTTGCGCAAGCGGGTATCGACGTTGCCGCGGATCGGCGTGATTACTAAATCGCCGCGATAGTGCAGCAGCTGTGCTTGGCGGCGCAGACTGCCGGTGGCCAGCCGCGCGCCCCGCCGGAGTTCTGCGAGCTTCAAATTATCCTTGGTCACCAAGACATCGCGGCAATCTTCGCGCACCGGCACGGCGGCGATGTGCAATCCGGCGGGCAGCTCGGTGGGCAAATCCTTCATCGAGTGCACCGCCAGGTCGATGGTCCGGTTGAGCAGCGCGTCTTCGATCTCCTTGGTGAACACGCCCTTGCCGCCCACCGCGGCGATCGGCCGGTCGATGAACTGATCGCCGCTGGTTTTGATGATCGACAGTTCGACTTGCAGGTCGGGATAATGCGCTTCGATCTGTCCCTTGACCCAGTTGGATTGGGCCAGCGCCAGCATGCTGCCGCGGCTGCCCATGCGCAGCCGGTTCATTTCCCCTCCAGATCGAAGAGTTTTTTCAATGCCGCGATGTAGAGCGCCGCCTCGTCGTCGTTGTCGTTGCGGCTCTTGAGCTGAGCGATCGGTGAGTGCAGAAGCTTGTTGATCATCGCCGTGGTCATGTCATCGAGCGCCGCGCGCTGCTCGGCGGAGAGAGTTTTCAAACCGCCGCCGAGCGACTTCTCGATCTCGCCGCGCCGGATATCGTCGAAGCGCTGGCGCAGCGCGGTGATCGTCGGCACCTGTTCGAGAGAACCGATCCAGCGCAGAAAGCTTTGCACTTCCTCACCGACGATGCTTTCCGCCTTGGCCGCTTCGTTGGAGCGCCCCTGGAGATTTTCCTCGGCGACGTTTTTGAGATCGTCGATATTATAAAGATAAACGTTGTCGAGATCGTTGATCTTGCCGTCGAAGTTGCGCCGGTCGCCGATGTCGATAAAAAACATCGCCTTGTGTTTGCGCTCGCGCAGGACTTTTTCCACCTGGGCGGCGTCGACCAAGACTTCCGGCGCGCCGGTGCAGCCGATGACTAAATCGGCCATTTTCAGATACTGCGGAAAGTCCTCGAAGCGGATCGGGTTGCCATGAATGCGCTCGGCCAGCTCCACGGCGCGCTCGAAGGTGCGGTTGGTGACCATTAGGCTCCGCACCCCCTGGCTTTGCAGATGGCGCGCCATCAGGTCGCCCATCTTGCCGGCGCCGATCAACATCACGGTCTTATCGTCGAAGCGGTCGAATATCCGCTTGGCCAAATCCACCGCCACCGAACTCACCGACACCGCGCCGCTGCCGATGCCGGTCTCGCTGCGCACCCGCTTGGCCACCGAGAAGGAACGGTGAAATAAACGATGGAGAATCGTCCCCACCGAGCCGGCCTGTTGGGCGGCGTCATAGTGCTGTTTCAATTGGCCCAAGATCTGCGGCTCGCCCACCACCATGGAATCCAAACTGGCGGCGACGCGAAACAGATGGCGCACCGCGTCGGCGCCGCGGTATCGGTAGGTGTGATCGTCCAACGCCAAGCCGTTATATTGGCTCTTTTGCTCGGCGAGAAAGCTGCCGATGTCCTGGTATGCGGTCGCGCTGTCGGAGGCCGCCGCCACCACTTCGACGCGGTTACACGTAGATAGAATCACGCCTTCGTCAATGGACGGATAGTTGTGCAAACGCGACAGCGCGTCGCGCAAATAATCGCTCTCGAACGCCACGCTTTCGCGCACCTCGATGGGCGCGCTGCGATGGTTGAGACCGACGATGACGATGTCTTTTTGCACCATTGAACTCTAATGGATCACGCGGTTGGCGATGCTTATTGGAACCGGCCGCCATGCCGGCTCGGGAAAAAGGTATCGCCCCACAGGAAGTAGCCGAGCACGACGCAAAAGCCGACCATGGTTAGCAGCGCCGCCTTCTTGCCGCGCAGCCCAGCGGTGATCCGGCTATGGAGTATGGCGCCGTAAAATAACCAGGCGATGCCCGAAGAAATCTGCCGCGGCTCCCAGGACCAATAATCGCCCCAATGAATCCCGGCCCATAAACTGCCGGTGAGAATCCCCAGGGTCATCAACGGAAAGCCCCAGACCAAAAGTAATAAATTGAGACGGTCGAGGGATTCCAGCGGCGGGAAACGTTTGAGCAGCCCGGTCATCTTCTTATGTTTGAGATGGCGCTCCTGCAGCAGGTAAATCAAGCTGACGCCGAAAGCCAGGGCGAACACCGCGTTGCCGAGAAATGCCAAGGTGACATGGAGCGGCAGCCAAAATGTCTCCAACCCCGGCGGAACTTCCCCGCCGGATTTACCGAATGCCAATGCCGCCACGCACATGAGAAACGCTAGCGGCGCGACGATGCCGCCCAAAACCGTGAGACGATATTTGAGCTGGATCAACAGGTAGACCGCGACCATCAGCCAACTCTTGAACAGCAGCGCTTCGCCCATCAGCGCGACGGCGGCGAAGCCTTCGTTGGCAAAGCGGATCACCAGCGCCAGACTGTGCAAGAGCAAGCCGGCCGACAAGGACAGCGCCGGCCACGGCGACGCGGTATCGCGGCGAAACACGAAATAAAAAAAACTCGCCGCGCTGAACAGATAAATCAATGCGGTGAGTTTGATGAAAAGAACTTCCATGGGATTGCGCTCATTATAAGCTAACCGCCCCTGCCTTCAAGCCGGGACTCCGCGGTGTGGGCAGTAGAGGTTTTAGCTTTCAGCGCGCCGCCAGGTTGAGCGTGCGCTGTACCGTCAAAGCGTTGGCGGCAGGCGCCTTGGCACGCAGCGGTGGGCGGCCCGCGGCTGTTTTGGCGCCGGACCGGCTGGTTGTGGCTTTGCGGTTCGGTTGCGCCAGCGCCGGTTTCGCCGCCGGCTGGCGCAAGCTACTAGAAGTGTTTTTTCTCGCCGGCGCGGCGGCCGCGCGGGATTGCGCGTTGACGAACGGTTGGACTTTTTCCGCCGGCAGCTTGACCCGATAGCCGGCGGGGATCGTCGTCGTGCCGGTTTCCAATGCCGGGTTCCAGTTAAAAAACTCTCCGGGCGCGATCGCCGCCGGTTTGAGCAAGGCGCCCAGCGCCGTCGCTTTCTTGACTTCGACCTCGCGCAAAGCCAACGGCGGGTGCAGCCGCAAAAACGGAAAATATTTATCCGGCGCGCTGGCGATCTCCACCGCGGCCAAGAACTCGGCGTAGAAATTCTTCGACGCGAAACCGAAGGTCGGCGACTGATAGCGCCGGATCATCTCGCCGAGATCGCGCGTGCCGAGGCTCTCGATGGCGCGAAACATCCCCTCGGTGCCGTGGTTGTAGGCGGTCAGCGCCAATGGCCAGCTGGCCAGTATGCGATAGTTCTGTTTGAGCAAGCGCGCCGCGGCGCGGGTCGACGCCAGCGGATCGCGCCGCTCGTCGACCTGGTCGTCGATGCGCATGAACTTCTTGCCGGTCTCGGGGATGAACTGCCACATGCCGACGGCGCCGGCGCCGGAGCGGGCGCGCACATTGAACGACGACTCCACCAGCGGCAAGTAGGCCAACTGCGGCGGCAGCCCTTCGTCGCGAAAGATTTGCTGCATCTGGGCCATGTAACGGCCGGAGATGCGCAGCCCCTCGACAAAATGTTCCTTGGCGCCGCGCTGGCCGCGAATGCGCGTCTCATCGTCGGCGAGATCGTATTCGGCGGCGATGCGCGCCCGTTCTTTGGCCACCTTGGCGCGGTTGGCTTCGGAGTCGCCGGTGCGCAGGACCGTGTAAATGGTACTTGGATCCAGCGGATCGAACAGGATCAGTTCGCCGGAATCATGACGGGTAAAAACCTGCTTCCAGAAATCCACCGCGCCTTGCAACCCATCGGGCACCGGAAACGGCGAGGTTTGCGCGAACAGCGGCCCGGGCCCGCGCCCAAATGCGAGCAGAAGAGACAATGCGGCAAAGAGAAATGGAGACATCGGCGATGGAAAATGTCGTAGCAACGTCAATCTGTCATGTTAACGGCAAGGCGAAAATGTCAGGTCGGTTTGTTGGTAGCAGCCTCCAAGGTAGAAATCGGACCGTAGCGGAACCCCTGCTTCTTAGCTGGCGTTCGGTATAGGCCAAGTGTGTGCGTCG
>CAMDBU010000178.1 GCA_945889495.1 Syntrophobacter sp. SbD2
ACGATGACAACCCAAAACAACGGCGAGCCACCTGCTCACATCAACCTACGGAAAAAAACCAAACCTATCGTCAATATCTACCAACCCCTCGGTTACATTCTTTATGAGGCAACAACTTCCCCTTGGGTTACATTCTCTTATGAGTTGACGATCACGCCACATGGCACTCTCATTGATTCGTCATTCCGGCGAAGGCCGCCATCCATCCGCTCCACCCCACCTGATAGGGGCAGGAAACGGCTCACGCCGTCCCCTCCCTCCGAACCGTGCGTGCGGTTTTCCTGCACACGGCTCTCCAGTCGGTAGTTTCCTCATCGGGAGTGTCTCGCCAGTCCACAGATCGTAATCATGGTGAATAATCCGTACACAGCGAAAAAAAGTCGCGTCTCTTTGGACGCCGTTACCCAGCGGACCCTAATTCACCGCCTAAAGACATTTACTTCACGCGCATGTGTGTGCCTGCATGACCAGCCGGCTAACTCTTATGTCATGACTATCGTGAAAGAAAGTATAGAAATAAAAGTCTGACCCCTTCTCTTTACCAATTTTGATAAGCAAATAAGCAAAGCCTGACACTGATCCCCCTGGTCCCCACTGATCCCCCCTCGTGCCGCTACCTTTATCAACGCTCACTGCGCCTTCGTTGCACGAATACCAAATTTGCAATAGGGTTTTTCAGCAGAATCGATATAAGAGTCTGCCCCCTTTCCCCTTCTCATCTCATTACCTATCTACGATGTGTAGAACATCCCCGTCTGTCCGGTGTTCAAAAACTTCCTCTACACCGTCAACAGTAATAGTCACATAATTCCCAGGAATGTCTGTGGTGCCGGCATTATTACGGACGGACGATAAATGCGATTTCCACTGTCTCGTTCCAACTTTTTCCTCCAATTCTCGTCTCTCTCCGCGACTGACGTCATAAAGTACAATTCCAACCCTACTCCCTAATATAGGGTGACCATAAAAAGTAATAACGACGTTCAGATTACTTCGGGTGTGGTGTTTACTTGCCTCAAACCATTTTGGCAACCGTGATTCGTCTGCCAACCGGAATTGCGACTCAAGAAACCCATGTCGAAGATCACAGGCAGTTGTGAGTAAAAATGCCACAACCAGCACCACAACGGGTCGCAATCCGCGCGAAGCTATTTTCTTCATTAGCAACAACGTGGATTTTTTCTTAAATTGGTCACCATGCATGCGACAGCGTTAATATTACACTGCTGACAAGGGCTCGCTAACCTACCAAACCAAGAAGTATAGTTACAGCGGTAGGCCGAGTAGCAATCGTCATGAACCACACAGCATTGTCGCGTACATGGATTTCTATCAAGGGATTTCATAAATTCCGGAACTGTACAAATTCCGTCCTGATCCTCGAATGGTATGGGAAGAACATTTCCATTACGGCTGCCGAAGATGATGCTGATCACATCTAAAGTCGGGGAGATGAATAAACCAAGAGGGTCGAAATCATTTGTCGGGTTATTTTTCACGTAAGCGTACAAATTGAAATCACGCCCCACAAATCCTATTGGGTCTTCACTGATAAATCTCTGTAATATTGGAGAATAATATCGGGCACGATAATAGTAGGTTCCAGCCCCATCATTTTCTCTACCAGTAAACAGGTAGGAAATACCGTTGGTTGTACCGGTGACGGTCGTTGCTCCAAACGAATCGTAGGTGTACTCCGTTTGGACCACAGCGGTATTGTCTGCAATGGCGACTGTAGACCCAAGGGCATTCGTCAGGATGTAACTCGACACCCCAGAGACAATATCAGTGCGACCTATAAACTCATCCGTAACGGCACCGAGAAGGTTGTTCGCAATGACCGTTACACCCGAAGACTCCTGTACTGGATCAATGAAATCGTAGAGAAACTCGGTCAAACTCCCATTGATCGTCTTCGCCTCTCGCCTCCCCATCCCGTCATACACAAAACTCGCATTAACACTCGGCCCGCTGATACCGACCAGCTGATTCCTCGCGTTCCATTGATACAGCGTCGTGCCGTTGGAGTCGGTGATCGATTGCAGATTGCCGTTGTCGTCGTAGGTAAGCGACTTGTCGGCGAAGGTGAGCTGGCGGTTGCCGGCGTCGTAGCTGGTCGTCGTCACCGGCTCCGGCATGCCGGTCCTGGCCCAGCTGCCACCGATCTTGGTGCGGTTGCCGGCCTTGTCGTATTCGTAAGTCAAATCGCCCATCACCGTCGTGCCGTTCTGTTTGTAAGTGATACTCGTCACCCTGGAGGCCGCGTCGTAGCCATATTCTACCCTAATATTATTGGGCAGCGTTAGCGATGTTCGACGATTCGCTGTGTCATAGCCGAACTGAACAATTTGGCTTCCCTGCGTGATCTGGGTCAACCGGTTGCCGTTGTCGTAGGTGTGTAGCTGGTTACCGGCTGCCCCGGCACGGTCATCGTCGCCCGCCGGCTGGCTGTGTCGTAGGTGTAGCCCACCGTGCCTTGCGGCGTCTGTTCTGAGGTCAGTCGGTCCAGACCGTCGTAACCGCGCGTGATAATGCCCGCTATCGAGTCGTTGATCTGGGTCAAGCGGTTACCTGCGTCATAGGTGTAGATCGTGCTGGAATTGTCCGCATAGGTCACCTTGGTCCTGCGGTTGAGCGCGTCGTACTCATACAAGGTCGCCTGAAGCTTGCGGTCCCGGAAGACGATCAGGTTGCCATTTGGATCGTACTGGTAACTCTCCCCTCTAAGCAACGGATCGGTTCGCACCTGCAGCCGGTCCATGCTGTCGAACGTGTAGCCGGTAACTCCCGCCGGCGCTTTGGCATCCGAGACGCTGGTCAGATTGCTATTGGGATCGTAGCCAAACTGGGTGAGGCCAGCCAACGGATCGGTGACGCCGGTCATGCGGTTTAGCTGGTCGTAGCTGTAATTGCTCGTCAGCCCAAGCGGATTGGTCATCGCCTTTAACCGCCCGGCCGCGTCCAGGTCGCGGTTGGTGACATTCCCCAGCGGATCAATTACCGAGACCAAATCGCCAAACTCATAGACAAATTGCGTCGTCCCGGCCGGCGTCGCCACGGTCAACGGCTGGCCCTCGGCATTGTACGTGTAGGTCGTCTGGTTGCCGTTGGCGTCCTGCACAGTTTGTAGATTGCCTACGGCGTCATAACTAAACGTCGTGGCGTGGTTGAGCGGATCGGTGATCGTCGCTACCTGATTGAACGTCGGCTCATAAGTGTAAGTCGTCGTCACCGCATTGGCCGTGCCCGATAACCGTGTCATGGTCAGCATGTTGCCCTTGGCATCGTAGGTATACGATGTCGTACTACCTAGAGCGTCGACGACGTTATCCTTTTGGTTGGTGCCGGCGAGTCGGTTGTAGGTCATCACCTGCTGCTCGGGCTTACCCACGGCACTTGTGATCGTCGTAGTGTAGCCGGCAGTATTGAACGCCGTGCGCTTGATATTGCCGCGCGGATCGGTGACTTCGGTCTGAGTCACCTTGCCGGTACCGTCAAGCGTATAGGCAAACAGATACGTACCATCGTTAGCCAAAGTCTGCTTCTTGACCCGGTTATTCGCGTCGTATTCATTGACCATCACCGTGATCCCGCGTGGATTTTTCACCGAGAGCATGTTGTGGTTGGCATCGTAGAGGTACTCGGTCACGCCGTTCTCAGGATCGGTGGCTTTCCACAACCGGCCACTGGCGTCGTAGGTGTAGTTATAGGTCCGGCCGAGATTGTCCCTGGCTTGGGTGATGCGGTTATTGACCGCATCGTTGGTCATCTCGATCCAACGGCCGTTCGGGGAGAGTATTTTGGTGACATTACCTGCCGTGTCCCGGAAGATGATCAAAGTGTTGGGGGAAGACTTAGGGGTCAGACTCTTACTTCATGACTTTCTTGTGCAGCTATCGTCGATATTAGTTCGGTTCCGGCTTATCGAAATCGCAGGTCAGTAGCCCATCACCGTCGTGCCATTCTGTTTGTCCATGATACTCCTACCTCTCGATGCCGCGTCGTAGCGGCATTCTACTCTAATATTGTTGGGCAAGGTAAAAGCCGTGAAGCGATTGGCCGTGTCGTAAGCGTAGCTTGTTACCGGCTGTCCCGGCACCGTCGCTAGCGATTCAGCGCGTCGAACAAATGCAGCTGCTTGATATGGCCTTCGTCTTCGAAGTGCACCGGGTAGTTGCCGGTGAAGCAGGCGTCGCAGAAACCTTTTTTGTCACCGTCGAAATAAGTGTACATGCCGTCGTTGGACAGGTAGGCCAGCGTGTCGGCTTCGACGAAGCGGCGGATTTCTTCCGTTGAGTTGGCCGAGGCGATCAGTTCGCCGCGGGTGGGCGTGTCGATGCCGTAGTAGCAAGGTCCGGTGGTGGCCGGTGAACTAATTCGCAAGTGCACTTCCTTGGCGCCGGCGTCGCGCAGCATGCGAATGATCTTGCGGCTGGTGGTGCCGCGAACGATGGAGTCGTCGACCACGATCACCCGCTTGCCTTGCAAGACATCGCGCTGGGCGTTGAGTTTTATTTTCACGCCGAAGTTGCGGATGGTCTGCTGCGGCTCGATAAACGTGCGACCGACATAGTGATTGCGGATGAGACCGAATTCGAGGGGAATTTTCGATTCTTCGGCGAAGCCTATGGCCGCCGGCACGCCGGAGTCCGGCACCGGCGTGACTAGATCCGCCTCGACACCGCTCTCCCGCGCCAGCTGGCGGCCCAGCGACTTGCGCACTAGGTAAACGTTGTGGCCGAACAGTTTGCTGTCGGGGCGGGCGAAGTAAATATATTCGAAAATACACTTGGCATGGGGAACGGCGGGAAACGGCTTGAGCGATTCGATGCCGTCGGGTCCGATGGTGACGATCTCGCCAGGCTCGACATCGCGCACATACTCGGCTTCGATCAAATCCAAGGCGCAGGTTTCCGAGGCGAACACATAGGCGCCGCGATTTTTGCCTTCGGGAAAGCGCCCGAGCACCAGCGGCCGAAAGCCATAGGGATCGCGCGCCGCGATCAACTTGTCGAGAGTGAGAAAGACCAGCGAATAGGCGCCGCGCACTTTACTGAGCGCCTCGACGATGCGCAGCTGCACCGAGCTTCCCTTCGAGGTCGCGATCAGATGAATGATCACTTCGGTGTCCGAGGTGGACTGGAAAATCGACCCGGCCTGTTCCAATTCGTTGCGCAAGAGCGTGCCGTTGACCAGATTGCCGTTATGGGCGATGGCGATGGGGCCTTGGGAATATTCGACGACGAAGGGTTGGGCGTTTTTGATATGGCTCTGGCCTTGGGTCGAGTAGCGGTTATGGCCGATGGCGCTCTGCCCTTCGAGTCGCTTGATCACGTCTTCTTTGAAAGCGTCGGCGACCAAACCCATCTGGCGATGGGAGATTAGCCCCTTGCCGTCGGAAGTGACGATGCCGCAGGATTCCTGGCCACGATGCTGCAATGCGTAGAGTCCCAAGTACGCCATGTTGGCCGCCTCGGGATGGCCGTAGATGCCCATCACCGCGCATTCGTCGTGAAACTTGTCGGACATCGTTAAATTTCGCGACCCCCTAGCCAAGTGAATCTGAATAGATGAACTGTTGAGCGAAGTTATTTGAGCTGCGCCGTGAGACCATTAGACCAGATCGCGCGTAATTCTTCTACTGGCAATTGCAAAAGCGGTTGAAAGACCAGCCGGCTGCCGCCGACGCTGCCGAGGGCCAAGAGCGGTACATGATGCCGTTCGGCGAGCTCTTGCAAGCGCTCCAGATTGGCCTCCTTGACCGACACCACGATGCGCGACTGCGACTCGCTGAACAACAGCGCATCGGCGCGGATCATCTCATGGGTATCGACGTGCACACCCAAGGGTTTGTCCGGCCCGCCGATACAGCACTCGGCGAGTGCCACTGCCAAGCCACCGTCGGATACGTCGTGGGCGGATTGCAACAGCTCCTGTTCAATCGCCTCGATACAGCAGGTCTGCACCGACAATTCCAACTTGAGATCGATCCACGGCGGCGTACCGCGGGTCAGGCCGTGAATGGTTTTTAAATACTCGCTGCCGCCCAGCTCCTCGCGGGTGCGGCCAAGCAAAACCACCACGTCGCCGGCGGCCTTGAACCAGGGCGTGACCACGCACGCGGCTTTTTCCAACAGTCCGACCATGCCGATGGTCGGCGTCGGATGGATCGGCACGCCGTCGGTTTCGTTGTAAAAGCTCACGTTGCCACTGACCACCGGAACATGCAGCGCCAAGCAGGCGTCGCGCATGCCGTGGATCACCTCGGCGAACTGCCACATCACCTCAGGATTTTCCGGACTGCCGAAATTCAAGCAATCGGTGAGTCCCACCGGTCGCGCGCCGACACAAGCGAGATTGCGCGCCGCCTCGGCGACGGCGAGCGCGCCACCGACGTAAGGATCGAGATAGCAGTAGCGGCTGTTGCCGTCGGTCACCAGCGCCAAACCTTTTTCCGTGCCCTTGATGCGAATCACCGCCGCA
This sequence comes from Syntrophobacter sp. SbD2, assembly GCA_945889495.1. Lineage (GTDB taxonomy): Bacteria > Desulfobacterota > Binatia > UBA9968 > UBA9968 > DP-20. Next base: position 6,484 of record CAMDBU010000178.1, read on the forward strand.
TCGGCGCCGGCGGCGACCATGGTATTGGTACGGACAAATTGATCGTACTGCCGGTAGATCCATTCCTTCGACGCCAGGTTGGGCGAGCCCAGAAGTTGCTTCAATACCGCGCCAAAATCCTTCGGCTCCGGAATGTTCGCCAAGTCCAACTGCTGCACTTGATCTTGATAGGCCGGCCTGGCGGTCGGCCGATGGTAGGCCGGCGCTGCCTTGGTCAGCGCTGCGATGGGCATGCAGGCAACCTCTTCGCCGTCCCACAGCGTGCGAATCTGCTGATCGTCGGTGACCCGGCCGATGACCACGGCGTCCAAGTCCCACTTGTCGAAGATTTTTTTAATATCGGTTTCGCAGCCCTGCTTGGCCACCAGCAGCATGCGTTCTTGCGACTCGGAGAGAAGAATCTCGTAGGGCGTCATGCCGCTCTCGCGCATGGGCACTTTTGACAAATCGAGCTCGATGCCGCAGCCGCCGCGGCCGGCCATCTCGGTGGACGAACTGGTCAGTCCCGCCGCGCCCATGTCCTGGATGCCAATGATGTAATCGTGCTGGAATAATTCCAAACAAGCTTCGAGTAAAAGTTTTTCAGTGAACGGATCGCCAACTTGGACGGTGGGCCGGCGCTGTTCTTTCTCTTCGGAGAACGACTCTGAAGCCATGGTCGCGCCGTGAATGCCGTCGCGGCCGGTTTTCGAACCGACATACATCACCGGATTGCCGATGCCTTGGGCCAGGCCGGTGAAGATCCGATTCTTGTCGACCAGACCTAGAGTGAAAGCATTGACCAAAATATTGGCGTTGTAGCAAGCGTCGAAGTAGCACTCGCCGCCGACGGTGGGCACGCCGATGCAGTTGCCGTAGCCGCCAATGCCAGCGACCACGCCGGCGACCAGATAGCGCGTGCGCGGATGGTCGATGGCGCCGAAGCGCAAGGAGTTGAGCGAAGCGATGGGCCGCGCGCCCATGGTGAAAATATCGCGCAGGATACCGCCGACCCCGGTGGCCGCGCCTTGGTAGGGCTCGATGAAGGACGGATGGTTGTGGCTTTCCATCTTGAACGCCACCGCCAGACCGTCGCCGATGTCGACCACGCCGGCGTTCTCGCCTGGCCCTTGCAACACATACGGCCCTTCGGTGGGCAGGTTTTTCAGATAGACGCGCGAACTTTTATAACTACAGTGCTCCGACCACATGACCGAGAACACGCCAAGCTCGGTGTAGTTGGGCGCGCGGCCGAGAAACTCGACAATCTTGCCGTACTCCTCGGCGTTGAGACCATGACTCGCCACCAGCTCCGGTGTCACCGCCGGTTGAGTGAACTTCTTCTGACCCGCCTCAGCCATGACGCTTTGCCCCTTCGGCCACCGCAGCGGCGATCGACAAAAATAATTTCGCGCCGTCGTCGCTGCCGAGTAGTGTATTGCAGGCATCCTCCGGATGGGGCATCAAGCCGAACACGTTGCGCGCCGCGTTGCACACCCCGGCGATGTTTTCCAAAGACCCGTTAGGATTGGCCGCCGCCGTCGCTTTGCCCTTGGCGTCGACGTAGTGCAAAAGGATTTGCCGGTTCTTGTGCATGGCGTCGAGCGTCTCGGCGTCGGCAAAGTAACAGCCTTCGCCATGCTTGATGGGAATTTTTAACAGCTGGCCTTTTTTCAAATTGCCAGTGAACGGCGAGTCGTTTTCTTCGACCCGCAACTGCACCGGCTGGCAAATAAATTGTAAGCCGGCGTTGCGCACCAGGGCGCCGGGCAATAAGCCCACTTCGCAGAGAATCTGAAAGCCATTGCAGATACCCAACACTAAACCGCCGCGCCGGGCATGCTCGACCACGCCCGCCATGACCGGCGAAAAACGCGCCATGGCGCCGCAGCGCAGATAATCGCCGTAGGAAAACCCGCCCGGCAATACCAGACAGTCGAACTCGCCGCGGAGTTCGTCCTTATGCCACAGAGCTGCGACCTCTTGCTTCAGGTCGAGCCTCAACGCATCGACGACATCTTGATCGTCGCAGGACCCGGGAAAAGTGATGACACCCCAACGCATGTTTTGACTCAATGGATAATTGATAATGGATAATGGATAATGAAAGACATCGAAAGCGCGGCGGTCATTTTCCGACTCCGAAAATTATCCATTATCAATTTTCCATTATTCTAGTATTTCGAACCGATAATCTTCGATCACCGTATTGGATAAAAGTTTATCGCACATCTCCCGCACCCGCTGCTCGACGGTGGCGCGCGAAGCGTCGGCCATTTCGATCTCCAGATACTTGCCCATGCGCACATCTTGGACCTCGTTGTAACCCAGGGTGTGGAGCGACCGTTCGATGGCTTTGCCCTGGGGATCGAGGACGCCTTTTTTGAGCGAGACGAAAATCTTTACGCGCATGAGGGTCTGCTTTCAGCGAAATTATTTAAACGCCCGGCGGAAAATAAAATCGATATTGGTTAAATGATGTTTCACGCCCCAGATCGCTTCGATTTCCTTGGGCGAAAGATACTTGGCGATCTCGGGGTCAGCGAGCAGCTCGCGCTTCATGTCGCCGCCTTCGCGGCCGACTTTAAGCGCGTGGCGCTGCACCATGCGATAGGCGGTGTCGCGGGAAATCCCCTTGCCGACCAGGGCGAGCAGAACTTTTTCCGAGAACACCGTGCCGCCGGATTTTTCCAGATTGCGCCGCATGTTGTCGGGATAAACGCAGAGATTGCCGAGCACGTAGGTCATGCGCCGGAGCATGAAGTCGAGCGCGATGGTCGCGTCCGGCGCGATCACCCGCTCGACCGACGAATGGCTGATATCGCGCTCATGCCAGAGCGGCACGTTCTCCATCGCCGCCATGGCGTAGGAACGCATCAGCCGAGCCAAGCCGGAAACGTTTTCAGATAGAATTGGATTGCGCTTGTGCGGCATGGCCGACGAACCTTTTTGTCCCTGGGTGAACGGCTCTTCGGCTTCCTGCACTTCGGTGCGCTGCAGGTGGCGAATCTCGACGGCGAATTTTTCCAGCGAACTGGCGATGATCGCCAGCGTGGCAAAATAGTAGGCGTGGCGGTCGCGCTGGATGATTTGGTTCGACACCAGCGCCGGCTTCAGACCGGCTTTGCGGCAAACATAGGCTTCGACCTTGGGGGATATCTGCGCGAAGGTGCCGACGGCGCCGGAAATCTGGCCGACGCAGATGTCATCCACCGCGGCGCGGAAGCGGATGAGATTACGCGCCATCTCTTGGTACCAGAGCGCCAGCTTCAAACCGAAGGTGATCGGCTCGGCATGGACGCCATGGGTGCGGCCGATCTGCACCGTCCATTTGTATTTGCACGCCTGACTCTTCAGCGCCTTCATAAGGTTTTTAATATCGTCTTCGAGGATCGCCGAGGCATCTTTGAATTGCAGCGCCAGCGCGGTGTCCATGACATCCGACGAAGTCATGCCGACATGGAGATGGCGCGCGTCGTCGCCGATGGACTCGGCCACGCTGCTCAAGAACGCGATGATCTCGTGCTTGACCTCGGCCTCGATCTCGCGAATGCGCTTGACGTCGAAGCGGGCTTTTTTGCGGATGCGCGCGATGGCGGCTTTGGGAACCTTGCCCAGCTGGGCCAATCCTTCGGCCGCCAGGATCTCCACTTCGAGCCACTTCTGAAAACCATTTTCTTCCGACCAGATGCGGCCCATCTCCGGCCGCGTGTAACGCGCGATCATGTCCCTAAAATGCCCTTCGATCGATCAAAAGTCCAAGCGTTCAAGACAATTTTTTCTATCTCCGCGCTCGACCTGGAATTTTTAGCGCCAGGTGCCGCGAGTAAAATCATCGACGCCTACAGCGCGGGGCAAGCCCGGAACGGTAAAGCCACCCAGCTGCGCGGTTTCGCAGTCCAACTTCAACCAATAAAACGAAACGGGTGCTCAGCGGTAGAGGCCCATTGGCTTTACCGTGGAGGGCTTGCCCCGCGCTCTGCTGCAAGCCGCAAAGAAGAATCTCTATGAACTACTTTTTATCGGTATGACCGAAGCCGCCCGCTTGCCGTTCCGATGTCGGCAACTCGTCCACTTCCTGCCACTCGGCGCGGACCACCCGCTGCACGACCATCTGGGCGATGCGCTGGCCGGGCTCGATGACGATCGGCTCGCTGCCGAGATTGATGGCGATGATCTGAATCTCGCCGCGATAGTCGGCGTCGATGGTGCCGGGACTGTTGACCAAAGTCATGCCCTGCTTCAAGGCCAAA
>CAMDBU010000179.1 GCA_945889495.1 Syntrophobacter sp. SbD2
TTTGAAATGGCCGCGGTGCACCCCGCATAAGGGTCAAAGAGTGAGGTTTTTTCACAGCTACGGCAGGCGATGATGAAATCTATCACTGGCAGAACTATAGCCGCCGACACAGTGCGATTTACAATGGGGTTTTTCAGCAGAATCAGTAGCCAGAATTCAGAAGCCAGAAGTTCGGATCGGCAGTCCGACTTCTGACTACTGGCTACTGACTTCTGGCTACTAAATCTACGCCGGCTTCACCCCGGTAATCAGCGCGTAAGAGAAACTCCCCTTCACATGGGCGTGCTCGCCGTGGGCGTGCCAGGTGAAATAGTTTTTCTTCATGCGCTCGGCCAGCTCCGGTGCTTCCTTTTCCAACTCCAGCGCGGCTTCGAGCCAGTGGCGGCCGGTGGGGATGCCGTCCATGCCTTCTTGGTTGAACGGATAGGAAATCACGCTCTTGCGCGGCACGCGGTAGCCGGCCTTGGTCAGCAAGCGCTCGATGCTGCTGACGGTGTGAAAGCGAAAGCCTTCGCCATGGGTGCGGCGGAACACTTGGTTGATCTTGGCTTCGAGCGCCACGTCGACGGCGTCTTTGGACTCCTCGATGACCGGGTCGAGAACGACGAAGCGGCCGCCGGGCTTGAGCACGCGCTGCACTTCGCCGACGACGCCGGCGGGATTGCCGAAATGGTGCAGGCTAAAAGACACAAAGGCGCGGTCGAACAGGCCGCTCTTGAACGGTAGCTTGTCGGCCTCGCCGGCGCTCAACTCGTAGCGCTCGATGGGATCTTTGTGGTGATGGCCGACATCGAGCATCGCCAGCGCCTCGTCGACGCCGACGATGCGCCCGGACTGCATCTGCTTGGACAACGGCCGGGCGACGCGTCCGGTGCCGGTGGCGAGATCGAGTATCGCTTCGCCGCCCTTGAGCGTCAGCGCCTCGATCAACTTCACCGTCAACTGACTGCGCATGTCCGACATACCGCGCTGGTCGAACTCGGCCGCATGGGCCGGATCTTTGAAGCGCGAAGTGTGATCATGGCCGGCGCCATGGGAATGGCCGTGCTCGTGATCGTGGGAATGCGCAGCATGCTCATGCGAGTGAGCAGCCTCGTGACCATGGTCGTGGCCATGCGTCTCATGTGCGTGACCGTGGCCATGGGCCTCGTGTTCGTGTTCGTGTTCGTGCCCATGCGCATCATGGGAATGACCCTGCTTCTCTTCATGATGCTCATGCCCATGATCGTGCCCATGCGAATGCTCACCCTTATGCTCGTGCTTATGTTCGTCCGCCATGATTGATCCCTCTTGCTACTTTCTTACTCGCGCCTCAAGCCTCATGCCTCGCGCCTTTTAACTTTTACCTTTTGCCTTTTTACTTGCCTTTAGCCATCTCCATCATCACATCCCACTGCTCCTCGGTGACCTTCATGATCGACAGCCGCGAGTTGCGCACCAGGTCGAAGTTGGCGAGCTTCTTGTCCGCCTTGACCTGCGCCAAGGTCACCGGCTTGGGCAGAGCCTTCACCGCTTCGACGTCGACCACTAGCATGCGTGGATTGTCCTTCTCCGGATCGGAGTAGGCGCCGCCCAAGGCGCGCGCGATGCCCACCGCCTGGCGCTCGTCGCCGGTGTGGTAGATAAAAACCAGGTCGCCTTTTTTAATATCCTTCAAATGCATCAGCGCCAGATTGTTCGCCACATTGTCCCACTTGGTGGACTTGTCTTTGACCAGGTCCTGATACGAATAAACACTCGGTTCGGTCTTGAATAACCAACGGGTTGCCATGAATCCTGTCCTCCTACTGGGTTATAAATCAGCTCCGCGTCCCAATACAATCCCTTGACCCGGTAAGCCCGCGCTGAAGGGATTTCTCGCTACGCTCGAAATGACAGTTCATGAGTTGCTGTCATCCGGAACAAAGTGAGGGCTCTCTCCCGGCGGCGAACCGCGGTCGCTTGACCTAAACGCCGTAAACGCTATATCCAATCGGTCATGATCCATCGCAAGATTCACATCGGTTTTCTGGCATTCTTCGCGCTAATCGTCGGAGCCGCGCCCGCCGCCGCAGCCGACAAACTGCGCATCTCCTACTCGGCGGTCAACGCCACCCAAGCCTTTCTCTGGGTCGCCCAGGACAGACATCTCTTCGCCAAGCATGCCCTCGAAGGCGAGCTGCTTTACATCAATAGCGGCACCATGAACATCGCCGCTCTGCTCGGCGGCAGCGTACAGATCGCCGGCGGCGGCCCGGTGTCCATCGAAGCGCGGCTGCGCGGCATCAAGCTGACGATCCTGGGCAACCCGCTGCCCTGGCTGGCGTCGAACCTGGTCGTCCATCCCGACATCAAGGGCATCCCGGATCTCGCTGGCAAATTCGCCGGCATCTCGCGCTTCGGCTCCTCCACCGACCAGGGTTTCCGCTATTTGTTTAGGAAGAATGGCTTGAACGTCGACCGCGATTTAAAAATGCTCCAAATGGGCGGCGACTCGAGCCGGGTGGCGGCTTTGAAAACCGGCACCATCCAATACACTTTCCTCGGCGCCGCCGCCACCGACAACGCCCGCGCGCTCGGCTTCCGCGTCATGTCGAGCGCCCAGCAGATGGCGATCCCGTTCCCATGGACTTCGGTGGTGGTCGAAGAAGGCTGGCTCGCCAAGAACCGCGAACTCGCCTACCGCTACATGAAATGCGCCACCGAAGCGATCGTCACGCTCAAGCGCAACCGCGCCGACAGCGAACGGATCATCGCCAAGTACATGAAGATCAGCGATGCCAAGCTGATCGCCACCGAATTCGACTTCGTGTCGTCCTTAATGCCCGACTACATCGCGCCAACCTTCGACGGCATAAAATTGATCCTGGAAAACTTCGGCAAAGAATACCCCGACGCCCCGCGGCGCGACCCAAAAGAATTCGCCGACGGCTCGATCATCGAGCGTTTGAAGCAGGAGAAGTTTGCCGAGGGGCTGAAGTTCTAAAACAAGCGCGCGCATGGCGCGAGGGATGGTGTTCGACCTCGACACCGGACGGAAATATCTCAAGGAGTCAGTCCCATGGCCGACAACGTAACCTATCAGTTCGGCAAGTCGCAGCTCACCATCGAGTTTGGCGACATCGTCAATTCGGACGCTCAAGTTCTCGTCAGCTCGGACGATTGTTTCCTCACCATGGGCGGCGGTGTCTCGGCGGCGATTCGCCGCGCCGGCGGCGACGACATTACCCTCGACGCCGCCAAGAAAATCCCCGCGCAAGTCGGCGATGTGGTGGTCACCACCGCCGGCAAACTACCGGCGCATTACATCTTTCATGTGATTACCCGCGGCCAGGGGAACAACCAAGCCGTCGCGCCGGAAGCTCTCTATCAAGCAACCCGAAAGTGCATGCAATTACTCGACGTCTTGGGAGTACGCTCCATCGCGTTTCCGGCGCTCGGCGCCGGCACCGCGGGCTTTGAACTTGACCAAGTCGCGGCCCAGATGGCCAAGGTGATCGCGCCGTCGTTACAAAGCAGCCCACATTCGATGGAGGTCACGATCTATCTTTACGACCGCAACGGCAAGCTGAACAACTGGGATTTTCTCCCTTTCATTCGCCGCTTCGACCGTCATGTGCCTGAATTTAGCGACAACAAAACCGCCAGCGCGGGTACAGCCCCCACCACAGCGGCCCGTCGCGACCAAGTTTTCATCAGCTATAGCCACAAGAACAAGGAATGGCTCGAACGGTTGCAGATCATGATCAAACCGTTGATGCGCAAGCAGGGTTTAACGGTCTGGGACGATACCAAGATCAAAGCCGGATCGACCTGGCGCGATGAAATATCCCAAGGCCTCGCAGCCGCGAAAGTCGCGCTACTGCTGGTCAGTCCAGAGTTTCTCGCGTCGGATTTCATCGCCGAGAAAGAACTGCCGCCGCTACTGAACGCAGCCAAGAACGACGGCTTGACGGTCCTGTGGGTTTATCTGAGCCCTTGCCTGTATCAAGACTCGGAGATCGAACCCTACCAGGCAGCACATGATATCAGCCAGCCTCTCGATAGCTTAAGCGTCTCGGAACAAAACGCTCATCTGGTTCGGATCTGCCAAGAAGTAAAAAAGGCCATGGCCGGAGTCGCCGCATAATACACGCTCGCAATATGGCATTGGTTCGGGGGGCTATCATCGAACGTTTGAAGCAGGAGAAGTTCGCCGAGGGGCTGAAATTTTGAAGGCTGAGCGACCGCGAACGACAGAATCCATCGATTCCGAACTTTGCGCCTTGGCGCCTTTGCGGGAGAATATCCGAGAATAGGAGTTCAAATGGCACGCATCCGTCATCTAGCGATACTCACCGAGGACGTCGACAAGCTGGTGAGGTTCTACACCGAGGGCTTCGGCTTGAAGATCGTTCACGGCGTCGGCACGGCGACCTATCTCACCGACGGCCATATCAATCTGGCGATCATCCCGATCGGCCCGGAGCGCGAGATCGAAGGGCCGCAGTTGCAGACCGGTATCAACCACTTCGGCTTCGAAGTCGACGACGTCGCCGCCGTGCGCGACGCTTGCAAGGGATTGAACGCGGCCGACGACGTGAAGAAACGCCCGCCCAACCGCGAAGCCGAATACCGCGTCCTCGACCCCGACGGCAATCCCATAGACCTATCCAAACATGGCTGGCCGCACTGACATTTCAACCGGCTGCTTTTGTCGTCATTCCGGCGTAGGCCGGAATCCAGGGTTTTTGGGCTTTGTAGTGGAAACGAAGATGGATGCCGGCCTGCGCCGGCATGACCAGACTTTCCTGTCACCTTATCGCAGAGGTTTTTAACCAGCGGCAAGAACCCCATTATCGAATCAACGACTGCAACAAATACGGCGTCGCCACAAACAGCAGCGCCGTGCCGACCACGATCGCCGTCCAGACCCAGCGCGCTCCACTTGAAAAGTTCGGACTCTGCCACAGCAGCGGCAACGCCAGCGGGCCGACCAGCAGCAGCATGGCGACGACGTAACTCTTAGCGAAGTAAAGCTCCGCCGCTTGGCCAGCGGAGTTGGCGACTTTGTAGGCGTCGATGATCGCGCTCAGCCAGAGCAGCAAGAGCGCTAGCGCGGCGGTAAGAGCGTTGAAACCGGAGAGCCAGTAAGTACCAAATCCAAGCAGCGCGCAGCAGCCGAGGATCACCCAGCCTTTTTTCTGCTCGTTATTATTGATTTGCCCGAGGCCCGGCAGGAGCGCCGATAACAGCAGGGCGAGTAATGAGTTCGATCGCGTGGTCATAACCATTCACCCGATTTCATCTTGCGGTGATTCCGAGGTGCAGCGAAGGATGACACCATCGCCTTCAAGACAGCCGACTCAGTTCCAGCACGGGCGCTCACTTCTTATCGGCAAACAGCCGCGAATAGAGCCGGCGCGCGTTGCCTTCGGTGATGTTGTAACGGTCCTCGTCGGTCAGTCCATCGAGCGAATTGAAGATCGGCACCAGGTCTTCGAAGTTTCGGCCAGTCTGAGGATCGATGGCGTTGACCGCGCCGAACATTTCGGTGGCGAACAGCACCCGGTCGGCGCCGACCCGCTTGATCAACAGCTCCATGGACTCTTTGTCGTAGATCGCCATGTCCCAATAAACTTTGCGCGCCATCTCCTCGAAGGGCTCCAACCCTTCTTTGACATGCAGGCCGCGCTGACGGTTCCACTGATAGGGGATCGCGCCGCCGCCGTGCGGGATAATGATCTTCAGCTTGGGAAAATCCTTGAACACCCGCGACTTGAGGATCTCCACCGCGGCGGAATGATGATGCGCAATGTAATAGGAATTGGTCAGGTGCATCGCCGGATTGAGCGATGCGCTGGCGTGCACCGTGCAGGGCACGTCGAGTTCGACCATCTTTTCCCACAGCGGATACCACCACTCGCTGCCCATGGACGGCGTCAACGGTTCCTTGCCGCCGGCGACATCGGGGTTGACGTTGCAGCTGATGAAGCCCAGGTCTTTGACGCAGCGGTCGAGTTCGTCGGCCCATTCCTTGGGCGGCACGCCGGGCGACTGCGGTAGCTGGCACACCGGCGAAACTTTGTCGGGCCAGGTTTTCGCCACCCGCGCGATCAAATCGTTGCACGCCTCGGTCCAGTAGCGGCTCACCAGCGGCGAACCGAAGTGATGTCCCATGGCGCCCGCCTGCGGCGAAAACAGCAAGCGGTCGATGCCGCACTCCTCCATGCGCTTGAACTGACCGGCCATGGAGCGCGCCAACTCTTCGTCGCTGATTTGCAACTTGGCGCGCACCGGCTTGGCCTGGCTGCTGATCTGCTGGCCGCGATACGCCTGCAACTGCAACGGCGCGGTGGTGAAATGAGTATGTGCGTCGATGATCATGATCTATCCTCCAAATCGTTTCGGAGAGTTACTCTCGCAAAGGCGCAAAGACGCCAAGGTAAGAAAAACAATAATCCGAACTTTGCGTCTTTGCGCCTTTGCGAGAAATATTCCGAATCCGAATATCTTAATTTTGTGACCTTTGCGTTCTTTGCGGCCAAATCCTATTTCCCATCGATTGTCAGCCAGCGCACCGAATGTTATAGCTCGGCTTAATTCAATCACAGGAGCATTACATGTCAGACATACCCCGCTTAAACGGCGTAATCAAAGCCCTAGAACAGGGTCAAACCGCCTTCGTCGCCTTCGGATCGGTGGACATCGAAAACGCCATCGCCATGGCCGCCACCAAACTCGACGGCGTCGCCTTTGAGATGGAACATGCGCCGCTGGATTTTCCCGGCCTGAGAAACGCCCTGCAATTCATGCTCGACCGCGGCCAGATCGTCAGCGGCGGCACCCTGGCGCCAGCGGTCACGCCGATGGTCCGCATCCCGCCCAACGGTATCGAAATGAACAGCTGGATCGCCAAGCAAGTGCTCGACATCGGCGTCATGGGCATCATCTTCCCCCATGTAAGCTCCGTCGAAGAAGCCGCCAACGCCGTCGGCGCCGCCCGCTATCCGCGTTTGAAGACCGCGCCGCGTTATCATCCGCCCGGCATCCGCGGCGACGCCCCGGCCCGCGCCGCGCGCTATTGGGGACTGTCGCAACAGGAATATTACAAACGCGCCGATGTCTGGCCGCTCGCCCCCGACGGTGAAATCCTGGTCGTCATCCAATGCGAAGAGATGCGCGCCATCGAAAATCTCCCCAAGATGCTCAAAGAAGTCCCCGGCATCGGCGTGGTGCTGATCGGCGAAGGCGATCTATCCCAAGAATTGGGCCACCCGCGCGACTACGACCATCCAGTGGTCGCCGAAGCGATCAATGAGATTCTAAAAATCTGCAAAGCCCACAACGTCCCCTGCGGTCATCCCCACCCCGACGGCAAAAACATCGAGCGCCTAGTCAAAGACGGCTACCGCTTCCTCATGCCGTCCTCGCCGCGCAGCTTCGGCGTCCTGGAGCAAGGAAGAAAGCTGACTGGAAGAAGCTAAAAAACTGAATCGCTCAATCCGTCATTCCCGCGCAGGCGGGAATCCAGGCTAAGCCCCGCTCCGCCAACCCTGGATGCCGGCCGGAGTCTATCCTGAGCCAGGTCGAAGGACCGGCATGACGGTAAGAGCATTCGACTTCCCAATCCGACAATTATCCATTATCCATTCTCAATTAATTCTTATTTTCCATCGCCTGTATGGCGATTTTGAACGCGCTCTCGGTGTCATCGAACTCGGGACGCGTGGCGTCGAAATATTTGCGCCCTTCGATCAATTTATGCTGCGGCAGCACATCGTCTTTGGGAATATCGATGCGCGCCGAATTGGGCGGCTCGTCCGGGTCGCCGAGTTTTTGCATCGTGATCTGTCCGCGGCGCGAGAGATACCAGTTGATGAAGACCTTGGCGGCGTTGGGATGGGGCGCCTGACTCGGCGTCGACAGCGTCCCTCCGCCAACCGAAAAGCTCGCTCCTTCTTTCCATAGACTGGTGTCGAAAATGTCGATCGGCAAGCCTTGGTTCTTCGCCTTGAGCGCACCGGAGCAGCCGAGGCAGATCGAAAATCGGCCCTGTCCCAGCCAGTCGATCATCTGCCGGCTGTCGCGGCTGAAAGTAATATCTTTGTCGCCGAACAAGCGCCGAATAAATCCCGACCCGAGCTCAGGATTGTAATAAAAGAACTGCATGGTGGTGCCAAACTCGGTGCGCGGGCGGGGGTCGAGGGCGACGATCTTGCCTTTCCACTTGGGCTTGAACAGATCGTAGTACGAGGTCAGCTCCTTGGGATTCACCGCTGCCGTATTGTAATAGAGTTGGCCGGAGCTGGCGTTGGTCATGTAGCCGAAAACATATTTCCCGTCGGCATCGAGATAACGATGCTTGCCACCGTACCAGCGCGAGGCATCGACCACTTCCGGCAGCATCAAGGCCGGCTGGATCGGTTCGAGCATCTTGGCCTGCTGGTGCAAGATGCGGTAATTCGACGAGCCCAAGCCGACTACGTCGGCGAGAAAGCGCCCAGCTCTGCGCTCGGTTAAAATCTTCGTCGTGATCTGCGCGCCGGTGCCGGTGAGCAAGTACGGCCGGATCTCAGGATAATCCTGGCGGAAGACATCGAGCACCTTGCCATAGCGGTACAGATAAATATTGACCTTGCCTTCCTTCTTCGCCGCCTCGACGGTGGCTTCCCACTGGGAGGACTTCGGCGAAATCTCGGCAGCATGCAACGATAGCCATTCGAGAGAAAGCGCGAGCAAAGCAACCAACCACTTAGCGTGAAATCGATAGCGCAAAGAAACCTCCGGCTCAGTAACACCGATAATATACGCCAGGTGCGGCGAAATTCTCTAGTGGAAAAAATTGCACCGGCGCGCTTTCGGTGATATCTCACCTGCATGTCCAAGTTCAGCGACTTCTGCGAGCGCTATTTCAAACAATACTTCGTGCTCCATCCCACCGACGCCATCTACTACGGCGTCACCGGCCACGATCACCTGCTCAACGACTACTCGGACAAGACTTTCAAAGCCGAAAAGCTTTTCGTCAGTGAATCGCTGCGCAAGCTGCGCGAGATTTCTCGGGATGAGTTAAACGCCGACGACACCATCGATTACGCGCTCCTCGAAGGCCGGCTGACGATTCAAAACTACGAGCGGGCCAAGGAAGATTTTCGTCTCAAGCAACCGGACACCTACCTGCCCACCGAGGCGATTTATATTCTGACCGTGCGCGAAACCAACGATCTCGCCGGCAATTTGCTGAGCCGGCTCAAGCGCACGCCGGCGCTGATCCAGCAGGGCATCACCAATCTCAATCGTAAAGACGCCAACCCGCCCAAACTCTGGACCGAGAACGCCATCGAGGGTGCCAAGGGCGGCCTGAGCTTCCTCGACAGCCTACCCGAACATCCGAAAGTCCAAGCCGCGGCCATCGACGCCGCCACGCTCAGCGCCGCCATCGATCAGGCTAAAAGCGCGATCAGCGACTTCGCCGCCTTTCTCGAACAACATCTGCTACCGCGCAGCAACGCGAGTTACGCTGTCGGCGAAGAGCATTTCAATTTACTGCTCAAGAAAAAACATTTTCTCGATCACGACGCCCAAAGCCTGCTAGCGATGGGCGAGGCGTTGTTCGCCAAGACCAAGCTGGAGCTCGAAGTGCTGGCGGAAGAGTTGGCGCCGGGCAAAGGCGTCGAAGCGGTGGCCCGGGCGATTCAGGGAAACCATCCGTCCAGCGGGGAAATCCTATCGGCCTACGACAAAGCGATGAGCGCGGCGCGAGATTTCGTGCGCGAGAAAAAGCTCGTGACCTTTCCCGCCAAGGAAGAGCTCCACGTCGTCCACACGCCGGTGTTTCGCCGCCACGAGATTCCCTTTGCCGCCTATCTATCGCCGTCGCCCAAAGACCCGGCGCAGGTGGGTTACTACTACGTCACGCCGGTAACCAGCGACGATTTGCTGCGCGAGCATAACTATGTCGGTCTGGAAAACACTTCGGTGCACGAAAGCTATCCGGGCCATCATCTGCAATTCTCCATCGCCAACTGCACGCCCGCGGCGGCAACCTTGCCGCGCTTGATGAACGAGTCGTCGGTGTTTTACGAAGGCTGGGCGCTTTACTGCGAGCAATTGATGCAGGAGCAAGGATTTTTGAAATCGCCCGAGCACCGCTTCGTCATGCTCAAAGACCGCCTGTGGCGCGCGCTGCGCATCATCATCGACGTCAAAACCCAGACGGGACAATTAACTTACGAAAATGCGGCGGATTTAATGGTCCGCGAGTTGCACTTCCCGCGCGAACAAGCCTGCGGCGACTTGAACTGGTACAGCCAATCGCCGTCGGTACCGATGGGCTACGCGCTCGGCTGGTCGATCATCAACCGCCTACGCGACCAGGAACAAAAACGCCTCGGTAGCAAATTCACCCTGTGCGGATTCCACGACAAGCTACTCAGCGCCGGCAGCATTTCATTGCCGCTGGTGGAGAAGCGGCACTTCGAGGCATGAGGCGGAAGGCATGAGGCGGAACACTCCGAACTTTCTTACTCGCGCCTCACGCCTTACGCCTCATGCCTAGCAGCCCGTGGTAGAAGTCCGATTTTCACAAAACGCTAGGCATCAGTGCGAGGCGGTGACGAGAGATCATAAATATTCTCCGATCGAGTCCTCGGCGCCGATGAGCAGCGACTTGGTCACGTAGTCGCACCCACAGAGCAAA
>CAMDBU010000180.1 GCA_945889495.1 Syntrophobacter sp. SbD2
ATGTGGCAAAACGACGGGGAACGAGGCTAACCGAGCGTCAAAATAGATCGCTTGCCGCCCCAGGACGGGCATCTGGTTATTTTGTGAAGGAAAATATTGTGCAAACAGTAACTACAATTTCAAGGGTGAGTTTTTAGAGGTTCCCTTTACAAGATCGCCAAAGCCGACGGCTTGACCATGGGCCACTTCAGCGGCGGTTTCGCCTACAGCCAGGTGACCGGGCAGCCGGGCATTCAGTTGGACATGAAAAAATTTGTCTACGTCGGCGCCATGGCGCGCGACGAGAGCGCGGTGGCGCTGACCAAAGCGAGCGGCATCACCAGTATGGAGCGTTGGCTCGCGGCCAAAGCGCCGGTCAAGATGGGCACCACCGGGCCGGGAGCGTTCGGTACCGACAATGTTTTGAAGATCGCCAAGGCGGCACTCAATCTGCCGATGCAAATTATCTCGGGCTACAAAGGCACCGCCGACATGCGGCTGGCCGCCGAGAGCGGTGAGATCGACGGCACGACCTGGGGCTGGGACACCATGCGCAGCGGCTGGCAGAAGTCTTTGGAATCGGGCGTGGTTGTAGTCGTGTTGCAGACGGTGCCGAAAGCATTTCCCGATCTCGCCAAGGTGCCCCTCGCCATCGACTTGGCGAAAAGCGCCGAGGCCAAGCAGCTCATCGAGTACGGCATTCACTTCCCAAGTAAGATCACCAAAACTTTGGCCCTGCCGCCGGCGACGCCGGCCGACCGCGCGCTGATTTTGCAAAAAGCTTTGCAGGAAACCGTCAAAGATTCCGAGTTCATCGCCGAAGCGGAACGCGCCCGCCTCGGCCTCAACCCGGTGACCGCGGAAGATATGAAAAAAACCGTCGACGGAATTTTCGCTCTCGATCCGGTGCTGTTGGCGAAACTGAAGGCGATACTTTTCTAAAGGATTTTCCATATGGCGCGGCGCGGACATGGTTTTCTCATGGCGGCACTCATCGGTTGCATCGGCTTGGGCGCGGCCGCGGTTCGGGCCGACGACCAGCGGGTCGGCGATTTTTACCGCGGCAAACAAATTCGCATCGTCATCGGTTCCAGCCCCGGCGGCACCTATGATATTTACTCACGGCTGATTTCCAAGCATATGGGGCGGTTCATTGCGGGCAACCCGGCGATGCTGGTGCAATCGCGCGCCGGCGCCGGCGGCTTGATCGCCGCCAACACGATCTATAACAGCGAGCCGCGCGACGGCACGGTGATCGGTTCCTTCGGTGAGACTTTTCCCTTGCGCCAGGCGATGGGCGCGCCGGGCATCCAATTCGACTCGGCTAAATATCAATGGATCGGCAGCGCCATCAATACGGCGATCGCCTGCGTGGCGCGCACCGATTCGGCGCTGGCGTCGTTCCAAGATATGGTCGACGGCAAACCGTTTACCGTCGGTACCATGGCGCCGGGCAGCACGATCTACGACACGCCGGCGATCATCAACGCGGCGTTCAATCTACCATGGAAGCTGGTGCGCGGCTTCGAAGGCGTGGCCAACATCGTCAACGCTACCGAAGCGAAAGAAGTCGACGGCTACTGCGCCAGCTGGCTGGCGATGCTTACCACCGGGCGCCACTTGCAGCTGATGGACGCGGGTTTGATCAAGCCGGTGGTCATCATGGGCGACAAGACGCCGGACCATCCGCGCTTGAAGCAGGTCGCCGCGCTCGAAGGGTTGGCGAAAACCGATGAGGCGCGACAGTTGCTGCGTGCCATGCACGCGCCGTCGCAGATCACCAATCCCTACATGGTTCACCCGGCGGTGCCCAGGGAGCGCGTGGCGGCGCTACGCCGGGCGTTCACCATGACCTTCGCCGATGGCGAATTTCTCGCCGACGCGAAAAAATCGCGCCAAGAATTCACGCCCTCCAGCGGCGAGCAGGTCACGCAGATCGTCCAGGCGATCATGAACACGCCGCCGGCGGTGCTGGCGAAAATGAAAAAGATCCTGGTGCAGTGAAAGAAAGAGAGTTAACCACAAAGATCACAAAGGTCACAAAGTAAGGACAATTCGGATTCGGAGAGTTGGCCGCAAAGAACGCAAAGGACTCAAAGTTCGGAACCTGAATTCTCCGAAACCTTCGCGCTCTTTCGAATATCAGAGTGAAGAGATGATCTAAACCGAGATGAGACTTCCAGCCTTCCGTCATACCCGCGAAAGCGGGTATCCAGGTTAACCCCGCTCCACCACCCCTGGATACCGGCCTTCGCCGGTATGACGGAAGTTGTCCGTCACCTGGATTCCCGCCTGCGCGGGAATGACGGATTGAGTTAGAGCGGCCCTTGGAGGGACATCCTCCATTTTCTTTGTCTATGGACGAGCGTAAACTCATGAAACACATCATGGTGGAATCCGAGGCTTCTCACAGCAAAAAAGGACCGCTATGAAATTTGGTATTCACATACTTCCCACCTACATGCCGGACGTCGAAGGGGCGTTGCCGGATTTTTACCAGCAGATGTACGATCAGATTATCGCGGCGGAGAAGCTCGGCTTCGATCAAGCCTGGGTGACCGAGCATCACTTTGGCGGTTACGGCGGTACGTTGCCGCATCCGCCGACTTTTTTAGCGGCGGTGGCGGCTCGGACTTCGAAGATCCGTTTGGGCGTGGCGGTGGCGGTGCTGCCGCTGCACAATCCTTTACAATTAGCCGAGGCCTATGCCATGGCGGATGTGATTTCCGGCGGCCGGTTGGACTTCGGTATTGGCAAGGGCAGCGAGCCGGTGGAGTACCGCAAGTTCGGCATGAATCGCGACGAGGCGGCGCAGCGCTTTGTCGAGTGCACCGAGATCATTCGCCAGGCCTGGTCCGATGGGCCGGTGAACTTTCACGGCGAGTTTTATAACTTCGATAACGTCGACATCTTGCCCAAGCCGTTGCAACGGCCCCATCCGCGCATCTGGGTGGGCGCGACGCGCACGGTGGAGACCTTTCGCGGCGCCGGCGCCAACGGCTACGACCTGATGACCGTGCCCTTCGTCCATCCGACCACCGATGCGTTGCGTGACTTGGTTCGGCTTTATCGCAAAGAATTATCCGACGCCGGCCATGATTTCGTCGGTCGCGATGTCTTGGGCAAATTCCATATTTATGTTTCGGACAGCTTCGAGCGCGGCATGCGCGAGGCGGCGCCGTTCATGAAAAACTACAGCGACATTCACACCGCCGTCGATCCCAAGCGCAAGATCACCGAGCGCGATATCGGCTCGGACATGGCACGCGGTTTTATCGTCGTCGGCGACCCGGAGCGTTGCGCCGACACGATTCGGCGCTGGCAGCAGGACGCCGGTATCACGGTGTTCTCCGGCACCTTTCATTTTGGCGGCATGCCCCAGGAGATGGCGCTCAAGAGTATGCGCTTGTTCGCCGACCGGGTGATGCCAGCGCTGGCGTGAACTAGACTATCGTTCGGCGCGCTGTGCCACTACAGTACGCGAATCGATTCAGAATCGGATATTCCTCTCGCAAAGGCGCAAAGGCGCAAAGTTCGGAAAAGAAAGGTTGCAATCACGAACCGTGATTGTGATTCCGATCCTCCGACCTTTGCGACCTTAGCGTCTTTGCGAGAGATATTCCGAAACTCGGGTGCCGCGCTCGGCTACTTGCCGGTGACGAAGGCGTCGCGGATGTTTGCCTTCGCCAGCAGGGCTTGTTGGGCGGCGTCGGCTTCCTGGCGGACGCTGAAGCGGCCGACGCGCAGGCGATACCAACGGCCGGAGGCGAGCTCAGCTTCGACGATATAGGCGTCGAAGCCTTGGTCTTTTAATTTGCTTTGTATCGCTTGGGCGGCTTTTTGATCCTGGGTGGCGGCGATCTGCACCGACCAAGGGGCGTCGGCGAGCTTACTTTCCGCTTGCGCCGCGGGTTTATTTTCCGTCGCGGCGGTTTGGCTGGCGCCGACCTCGGCCGCAGCGGCGGCGGGAGTGGCTGAGACCGTTGACGCTTGAACGACCTGCACCGGTGGCGTTGGTGGGTCGGCGACGGGCGCGCTATCGGCGCGCGCCGATGCGCCATCGGTCGAAGGATTTTCCGCCGCCGCGGCAACCTGACCTTCCTGCGTCTTGCGCTGGTATTCGGCCCATTGCAAAACCTCGATGCGCCGTTCGGCGATCTTTTGTCCGGCCAATACGCCCAAATAGCCGGCGAAGCCGGCGGTCACCATCGACAGCAGCAAGAGCGTCGCCAGCTGGCCGCGCGAAAGATATTTCAGTCTGGCTTCGACCGGGCTGGGTGGTGGGGTCGCTTCGGGCCACTCGGGCGGCGGGATCGCTTCGCCGCCGGCTGATTTTTTCGGCTTCGTCATTGACAGATTGGCGAAGGAAAACGGTTGCGGCGAGCGCACCGCGGGCCGGTGCGCGGCGATCAAAGCTTGCGCTCGCTGTGCCCGGCTCTGGGCGTCGTAGGTTTCGAAGGCGAAGTGAGTCGGTTGGCGGCCGCGAAAGAATCGTGCCGATTGTTGGCAATGCAGCAATAGTGCGTCGCGTAGATCGGCGGCCTCGCCGATGAACAGCTGCTGGTGCTCGTTGTGCAGTCCGTATACGCCGGATTCCGCTGGCACCTGGCTGGCGATGATCGCTTCGTCGAGGCGGTGAACGTTGCCGGTGGGCTGCCAGGTTGTCGTCATGAGGTGATGATTAGATTGCGCGGAATTTCGCCGTGGGCTGTCGCCGACGACGGGTGACGATCCGGCGCGCGGTTAGCGTCGCTGAGGCTGCCGGGTTTGAGTTCGATCCGTTCAAGAGCTGGCTTCATCCAAGATCGTTGGTGACTTGGGCGCATCCATTCGGGTCTGAGATCATCGCGATGTTTGTTTATTTGTAACTTGGAAATCTTGAGTGAGCAAGCGATCGCAATGGTTCAGCGCGATTTTTTGCCCAGCGGCGGGTTCTCCACCGGGCGGTTTTGTGTTACACGGGGAGAATGTTTGATCGCAAGCCGGACCGACCGACGCCGCGCCTGGTGCACCTGCTGCCATTTTACTACGGCTGGTTCATCGTCGCGCTCAGTTTCCTCGCCAACTTGACCGCCGCCGGGATTCGCTCCGCGCCGTCGGTGTTGATCCACCCGTTGGAGGCGGAGTTCGGTTGGAGCCGCACCGAGGTCGCGTCGGCGGCGAGTTTGAATTTATTACTCCTGGGCTTGTTCGCGCCGGTGGGCGGTTGGCTGATCGATCGCATCGGCGCGCGCCGGGTGATTCTCGGCAGTCTATCGACCATCGTCGTCGGCTTGATCGCCGTGACCCAGGTGCAGCAGCTCTGGCAGCTGATCCTGCTCTGGGGTGTCGTGCTTGGCATCGCCACCGGCATCACGCCGGCCCTGGGCGCGAGCATCGCGGCGCGCTGGTTCGTCGACCGGCGCGGCCTGGCGGTGGGCATCATGACCAACGCCAACGCCGCCGGGCAAATCGTCTTTCTGCCCTTGTTGATGTCGGTGATCATCTTCGCCGGCTGGCGCAATTCCTTGATGATGATCGTCGGCACCGCCTGCTTGTTGATCCCGGCGATCTGGTTTTGGATGCGCGATCGGCCCGGCGAAATCGGTTTGGAGCCCTACCGTTCCGGCGCCGGCGCCAACCCCAAGCCGGGTAAAAGTTTTTCCCGCGGTGAGATTCGGCCGATGTCCTTCGCGGCGATCTCCGAGGTCATGGGCACTTCGACATTTTGGATTCTCGCCGGCTGTTTCTTTATCTGCGGCGTCACCGCCAATGGTTTGATCGGCACCCACTTGATTCCTCACGCCATCGAGCGCGGCATTCCCCAGGTGACCGCGGCCGCCGCCGTCGGCATCATGGGCGGTGCGAGCTTTATCGGCACGACCCTGTCGGGCTATTTAGTTGACCGCATCGATCCGCGCAAAGTCTTGTCGGTGGTCTACTGCCTGCGCGGCACGGCGCTGTTGATCCTGCCGTTTGTCTCCAACGCGGTGGGGCTGTTCATGTTCGCCGTGCTCTACGGTCTCGACTGGTACGCGTCGGGACCGGCGACTACAACCATCATCGCGCGCAAGTTCGGCTCCGAGCGGGTCGGGCAGATTTTCGGCACGGTGTTCGTCTTTCACCAATTGGGCGGGGCGGCGGCGGCCATCGGCGGCGGCTGGGTGCGGGTCCATTTCGGCGATTATCAAAATGCCTTCTTGATCGGCGGCTGCATGGGTTTGGTCGCCGCCTGTTTGGCGCTGACCATCGACCGCCGCGGCGTGGTCAAACCGGAGCTGCCGCCGGCGGCGGCAATGGCTGGCGCCTAGCGGCAGGATTTTTTTTCGCGGCTATTGGCGCGCGGGCGTGGTATTATCCCTGGGCTTAAGGAGATCATGATTTATGAAGATTTTCGCTGATGATTCTTGGCAATTTGGCAAGGTTATTCTTACCGTGGGCGCCGTACTGTTGCACTTGACGGTTACTGCCCTCATGGCGGGGAATCTGCTGGCGGCGAGCGCCGCGGCACCGAGCCGTGACGTAAACGTCTACGCCGCGGCGGATGACGGCGCGGCGCCGGTGGAGACCATTCGCGATGGCAGCGCCTTGACGCCCATGGGCGAGATGACTGGCGCCGGTGGCGATAAATGGTTCATGGTCAAGACCAAAGCCGGTAACATCGGCTGGATCAAAGCTGGGGACCAGGCGGAAGTGCGGCGCATCGACGATCACTTCCGGGCCATGCCGCGGGAGCTTTTCCCGGTGGGCCGATCACTTGAGAGTGGTGCTACTGGTGCAACTGCGGCGGGCGCCACGCCGGCATCGTCGACCAAGGATGCTGCCACCGGGGCGATTACGATCCCCGTCAAGATCAATGGCCCGCGCGTGGTCGTGCCAGTGACGCTGATCATCGGCAACAGCAGCGCTACGGGCAATCTATTGGTCGACACCGGTGCGTCGCAAACCATGATCTCGACGCGGTTGGCAAAAGAACTCCAGCTGCGCGCCATCGACAATCAGACGCGCACCGGCATCGGCGGTTCGATTCGGGCTGATGTCGGCCAGGTGGACGCGATCAAGGTCGGCGACGCGGAGGCGAAAACCATGCGTGTGACGATTTCCGATCGTGCCTATGACTTGGGTAGCGAGGGGCTGTTGGGCTTCGATTTCCTCGGCCGCTTTCAGATGACAGTGGATACCGACAAGCAGGTGATGGTCCTCACGCCGCGCAAGAAATAATTCCGCCAGTGGACGTGGATTAGGTGAAGGCTAAGAATGCTGCGCGTGCATGCGAGTCTCGGGTTCTCTGGGTTGCCGCGCTAGCGACGGTTCTCGCGGTTAGTCTCGTCAGCGCCCAGGAGCGCGTCAAGTTTCCCGTCGGCGTCGGCACCAAGACGCTGGGCACCGGTCTCATCTGGCTCGCGACCAAGAAAGGTTTTTTTGACGAATTCGCCCTCGATGTTCAGCCGGTGCTGCTGCGCGGCACGCCGGTGGCAGTGCAGGCGCTAGTCGGCGAGTCGTTGTTCGTCACCATGGGTTCGGCCGACGCCATGGCGAGCGCGGCGCTGGGCGGCGCCGATCTGGTGAGCGTCGCCGGCGTCATCAACGGTCTGACCCAAGCGATCGTCGCCGGCAAGAAATACAAAAGCTTCAAAGAGCTACGCGGCACCACCATCGGCGTCCAGTCGCTGGCCTCGGGCGCCACCACGGTGCTCAAGCGGATCTTCAAAATCAACGGCCTCGATTATCCCGCCGACTACAAACTCTTGGCGGTGGGCGGCGGCAACTTCAACCTGGCGGCGCTCAGTACCGGCCAGGTGGCGGCGGCGTTTCTGGTCGTGCCGCTGGTGTTCAGCGCCGAAGCCCAGGGCATGAACGTGCTCGGCTATTACAAAGACTACTTCCCCAACTACCAGTTGACCGTGATGTCGGTGAAGCGCGGCTGGGCGGAGAAAAATCGTGCCTTGCTTGTCCGTTTCATCAAAGGCACGCTGCGCGCCAACCGCTGGCTGTTTGGCAATCGCGAAGCGGCGAGCGAATTTTTCGCCAAGGAAATTCAAATGGCGCCGGAGCTGGCGCGCAAGGGTTGGGATTATTACACCGCCAACCGCATCTGGCATGCCAACTTGGAATTGAACGGCGAAGGCATGAAGCTGGCGCTGGAGATTCTCGCCGAGGAAACCAAAGCGGCGCCCCAGGACGCGGGCAAATTTATCGACCGTAGTTACTTGCAGCAGGCGCTCAAAGAATTGTAGAACGGCGCAATGAAAAGCGAACTCCAAGCGGGCTTGAAATATTCACAGAGCTACGAAACCAGCGAGCACATGCGCGCGCCGCAGCTGACCCACACCGATGTCCTGTCGACGCCGTCGATGATTGGCCTGATCGAAGGCACCTGCGTGCGGCTGACCGCGCCCTATTTAGACGAGGGCGAGAACAGCGTCGGCATGCATGTCGACATCCATCATTTGGCGCCGACCAAGATCGGCCAGGGCATCACCATCAGCGCGGAGATTTTAGAGATCGCCGGCAATAAGATTCGTTATTCGGTCTTGGCGATGAACGACGCCGGCGTGAAGATCGGCGAAGGCACGCACCGGCGCGCGGTGATCCGGCCCAAGAAGGCTGAGTAAGCCGCGCGCCAAGAAGGAGATCGCTTGATGGCTTACGGAAAAAATTGCTCAATGGCGTTGGCTGTGATCGGCTGTGTAGTTGCCGGCTGCGCGCCGGCCATGGTTGGCCAGGGAGATTCGGACAAAGCGCAGCCCGCCAAGCCGGTAGTGTCGATGGTTCTCGGCGTGCGCCAAGAAGCGCCGCCGCCTCCTCCGGCGCCGCCCGCACCTGGGGCGCCGGCTCGATCGGCGCTGACCACGCCGGCTTTTTACTATGAACCGGTGGGGCCGTTCTTTTTCTACGTCGAAACCCTGACGGCCAATGTCCTTCCCAATAAGTATGGCTTCGCGCCAACCCAGCCTTGCATCCAGAGCGGCGTGTTCAAGCGCGGCCAGAAAATGGTCGTGCGCTTTGAAATCCTCGACACCGCCACTGGCAAACGGGTGACCGATAGAGATGGCGCGACCATCCGGCTGGTCTTGCCCCATGGCGAAGAGATCCCCGGCCGCTGGGCGATTCGCGGCGGCGGCGCGGCCATGCCTGACTCGGCCTGGATGTGGGACACGTCTTGGGATATCCCGCCGGATTATCCCATCGGTTCCTTCGACTACCGCATTTCGATCGTCGCCAAGGACGGCCGCAAAACGGTATTCTCGCCGCCGATTCAAAAGGCGACCACCGCCGACAGCCGGGTGCGCATCGTCGATTAGCGATCGCTTGGGAAAAAAACCATGAAGACTTTTCACTGGCGGCGCCTCGGTCTTGGGATGGCGGCGCTGGCGACGCTCTGGTTCCTCCAGCCAACGGCCGCCGGCGCCCAGCCGGCGCCGCTCAAACTGCTCAAGGTCGAGCCGGTCCGAGGTTACGGCGGCGCGCCGTTCACGATCGCCGGCGATGGCTTTCCCACCGGCAAAAAAGTCGAACTGTTCTGGACCACTGTTGATGCGCGCTATGTCACCAAGGTGCTGGTCGACAACGTCGAGTACCATGAGCGCAATTACGACGAGAAGAGAGTGGCGCTCGGTAGCGCCATGGTCGACGGTCAGGGCCGGTTGACGATTAACTTGACCGCGCCGGAGGATTTTGGCGAAGTGCACGACATCCACGCGGTCATCGACGGCGTCGACGTGGGCCGCGGCGGGTTTCGCATCCTGCGCAGCGCGACGATCGCGCCGACGGAAGGTCCAGTCGGTATGCCGATCACGGTGACCGTGAAAGGCTTGGGCTGGCGCGGCTTCGAACAATTCATGGGCCTGCGCTACGACAACAAGTATACCGGTGAGATTTCCGCGGTGACCACCAAGGGCACCGCGGTGTTTCAATTCCGCGCCGCCGGACCGGTGGGCAAACATATCATTCAACTCAACAACAGCACCGCCTACGCGCCGGGCGCGTACTTGAATACCCAGCAGTCGCCCCAGGCATACATATACTCTCATCTCGACAACCAGCAGGAGTTTCGCTTTACCTTTGACGTCACCAAAGACACCGGGCCGCCGCCAGATAAGTTGCAATGGCCGGAGCCAGGCCGGGTGGCGCAGCTGGCGACCGCTGCGCAGCGCACGACCATGAGCTTGCAACCGCTTCCACCTAGCTTCGCAACCTTCACGCCGGGGTCCGGTCCGGTGAATTCCAAAACCGTGCTCAACGCCAAAGGGTTGCCGCCGAGCACTGATATTGGTCTGCATTTCGTCACCGCGCGCGGCAATCGCATGACGCCCAGCGGTTGGAATCTCGATAGCGTGGCGCTCAAGAGCGTGACCAGCAAAGCCGATGGCAGCTTGAGCACTGAAATTCAAATTCCCGACGATCTCGGCGGTTGGCATGTAGTCAAACTGACCACCGTCGATCGCGTGCTCATGGAAGTGCCATTCTACGTCGAGCAAAGTTTGGCCCAGGTGAGTCCCAAGCGGGTCAAAGTCGGCGAGCCGTTCACGATTCAAATCAAAGGCAGCGGTTGGACCGAACTCGATAACACCCTGGCGGTGACCTACGACAACGCGGCCATGGGCTACGCCTGCGGCTTCAACAGCAACGGCGATATCACCATCAAC
>CAMDBU010000181.1 GCA_945889495.1 Syntrophobacter sp. SbD2
GACGCACACACTTGGCCTATACCGAACGCCAGCTAAGAAGCAGGGGTTCCGCTACGGTCCGATTTCTACCTTGGAGGCTGCTACCAACAAACCGACCTGACATTTTCGCCTTGCCGTTAACATGACAGATTGACGTTGCTACGACAGGCGAAGTTTGTCAGATGACCCCAACCGTAATATAGAGAAAGCTACCAAGGAGAAACCCAATGGCTTTAACCAAACTCAGCTGCATGTACGGTCACCTCGAAGGCATCGACGGGAAGTTCGCCCGCGACGTGACCGGCTATCTATCGATCGCCGATGGCATCTATGCAAAACATGGCCTGGAAGTTTCCTGGAGCCATGTGCAGGGCACCGAGGAACGCTACCGGCGTTTAGAAAACGGCCAAGCGCAGTTGTCCTTCGTCGTCGGCCGCGCTTCGTTGCAACATTTCCTCGACACCAAGACCACCCGGGTGATCGGCTGCGCCATGAATAGCTGCCCCTATCTGATGCTCGCTGACGAGACTGTCACGGCGCTCAAGGATCTCAAGGGCAAGACCGTAGTGTGCCGCGAAGGGCCGTCGCGCGGCGTGCCGCTGGGCTGGCAGTTCCATCAACTGAGCGGACTGACCATGGGTCACGATTACCAAATCAAGCTGGTGCCGAGCGACCAAGAAGCGTTTCACACTCTGCTCGACAAGAAGGCGGCGGCGGCGATCATGCCGCGCCCCTATGGTTTTGTCGCCGAGGACAAAGGGTTTCACCGCCTGCGCGAATGGAACGATCTGGTCGACGATCCACTGCCGATCACCATGGAGACGACGCAGAAGTTGCTCGGCGAGCGCGAGCAAGACTTCCGCACTTTTCTCGCCGCGCATCGCGAAGGGATCGTTCACGCCAAGGCCAACCGCGAGAAGATCGTGCAGTTACTGATCGACAAGTTCGGCCACTACCGTTCGCTGGCCGAGCGCACCTTCGACGAATATCTCGGCTTCATGAACGAGTCGCTGCAGATCGACATGCTGCATATGGGCAAACTGGTGGCGCAGGTGTCGACGGATAAGACGGCGGATGCGCGGCAGATCGCGTCGGAGTGGGCGATCGCTGGGGCGGTGAAGGCGGCATAGGGATTCGGAATGTTGGCCGCAAAGAACGCAAAGTACACAAAGGGATTCGGAACTGTAGGGGAAACTCCCTGTGGTTGCGCTGCCGGAGGATTTTTCTCGCGATGAACATCGTGACGCTCGCCGTTGGTTTATGCTTGCTGCTGGTTTCATCTACCGCGCGCGGCCAGGAGACGATCCATCTGGCCTTGCCGTCCAAGGCGTTTCAGTATGGGATTTTTCCCATCGCCAGGGATCGCGGTTACATGCGCGAGGAGGGCGTCGATCTGCGCATCGTCTTGATGCAGACCACGCCGAGCATTCAAGGATTGATGGCCGGCCATGTTCAGTTCACCGGCTCGGGCAGCAGCGCGTTGGTGGCGATCGCCAAGAGCGGCGCGCCGCTCAAGACCGCGCTGGCGATCAACGACCGGGTGCATCAATGGCTGCTCGCCAAGCCCGGCGTCGCTTCGCTCAAGGAACTCAAGGGCAAGAAGATCGCGACCACTGGCATAGCCTCGGCGGCGACCTTCATGGTCCGGCAGATTCTCACCAAGCATGGGCTCGACGCCAGCAAGGATGTGGTGTTCGTCACCGCGCCGCCGGGCAATCGCCTGACGATTCTGACTTCGGGCGTGGTCGACGCGTCGATCGTCGGCAGCGAAGATCGTTATCCCGGTTTGGATCTCGGCATGAAGGAGCTGGTGAACATCGGCAACGAGGTGAAAAACTCCTGGGGCACGGTGGCGACCTCGGATCGGTTTATCAAAGAGCAGCCCAAACTCATGACCGCCTTCATGCGCGCCACCCTCAAGGCGATGCGCTTCGCGCGCAAGGATCGTGAAGCGACGGTCAATGCCGTGGTGAAATTTACCGGCATGCAGCGCAACCTGGCCAGCCGCATGTACGACGACCTGATCGGCACCTTCACCCCCAACGGCGCGGTGGACGAAGATATCCAACGCAGCGACATGGCGATCGTCGCCCAGGTAGCGGAGGTCAATGAAGTGATTTCCCCGGCGCGCGCTTACGATTTCCGTTTCGTGCTCGAAGCTGAGCAGCAGCTGAACAAGAGCGGTTGGCGGCCGTAGGCGGGTTTTCAGCATGCGCCAGAGGGCGACCGCCGGTCGGCCGTACGGTTCTCAGGTTGATTGTGAAGATATTTTCACCACGGAGAACACAGAGATCACAGAGAGTCGGATTAGGATTCGATTAACCGCAAAGAGCGCAAAATTAGATCTCGGATGGATTCCTACTGTAGCGAATGCCATTCGCCCTGGGGCGGCGTCGCGTCGCTCGCCGACCGATTCGCCCGTAGGATGTGGTGAGTCCGCGAACCGCATCGAGTGCGGCGGACTCATCAACGATGCGGTTTCCGCTGGTCAGCGCATCCTACGAATCTAACTCGTAAATGACTGTGTAGCTTCTCCTCTGCGAAGTCGCCAGAAGCGGGCGACCGGCCGGTTGCCCCCACAAGCGAATTTGGTAGCAGAGAAAAAAGCGGGGCGAATGTTATTCGCCCCGACGATTTCCCGCTGCTAATAAACAGCGCGGCTTATTTCGTGGTTGCGCTGCCGCTTGGCGTGCTGGCGGCGATGCGGGCGCGCATTTCGTTGCGCATCGCTTGGGCTTCTGGGCTCGCTGGCGTCGACGCGGCGGTGGGGTCGATGCCGATCTTTTCCGATAGCAGGATCGCCAGCAAGCCTTCCAGCACGTTGCCGGTGCCCATGGTGCCACCGCTGCCGCCGTTGGCGCTGCCGCCGCCGATGAGAATCTTCGGCACGACATCGATGTGCGCATGCTCGACCGCTTCGGCGAAGCGGTTCATCACCGACTGGGTCAACTGGAATCTTGGGCCGCCGTAGGCGCGGACTTGTTCTTCTATCGCCATCGCTTGGGCGATACCGACGCGGGCGACGCGTTCAGCTTCGGCGAGGGCGAGCGCTTGGATCTTTTTCGCTTCGCCTTCGCCGAGGAAGCGAATCTTTTCGGCTTCGGCTTGGGCCAGCGCCTGAATCTGCGACGCTTGCTGCTGGGCTCGCGCGTAGTCGGCTTTGCCTTGGTTGGCCTGCACGGTGATCGCCAACTCGGACTCGGTAATGTTGGTCTGTTGCTTGGCGCGGGCCTCGGCTTCGCGCAGCTCGCGCTCTTTGACCGCGGCCATCTCCTGGCGATTATAAGTCTCGATCTGTTCTTGGGCGATCTGGCGCGAACGCAATTGAATCAAGATCTGCTCGATCTGGCCGCCGCCTTTGCCCGGTGTGGGGGTGCCGATCAAGACTTCCTGCAATTCCAAATTATACTGGTCGAATTTGGCCTTCATCTGTTCGCCGGCGACCTGTTGAATGTCGCTACGGTCTTGCAAGAGCTGAATCAAGGTTCGGGTTTGGCCGACGTTTTTAAAATAGGCTGAGACCATCGGGTCGAGTGTTTGTTCGACCAGGCGTTTGATATCGCCGAAACGCTGGACGACGAGCGGCGCTTTGCGGTAGTCGATGTGAACCACCACGGAGAGCGGCAGCGAGGGTTCGAAGGCGTCTTTGGTGATCAGTGAGACTTCCGCCAAATTTTCATCAAATCTGTGCGCGCCGCTTTCCTCGCGGTTCCATTTCAATATGAAATTGGTGGTCGGCACCATGATGACTTTTCCGGCATAGGTATTAAAGGCGTACTTGCCGGGTAACAGCGGCACGTTCCAAACGCCGCGCTGGTTGTTTTGCACCAGCTCACCGTGCTTGTACTCGTTGCCGGAGATATCCGCGCCGGTCTCGCCGGTGTAGGAAACCACCACACCGACGTTACCGACCTCGATGACGGTTTTGGGAATTGTCTCGACCGTCGCGAACAAACGATTGATGTAATATGTGCCCTCGACCAAGACTTGCAGCTGGCGGCCGCGCCTGCCGCCGGCCTGGAGAAATTTTTCGGGATCTTGAAAACTGTTGTGATAAGTTGCCGCGTCGTTCGAGTCTTCGCCGACCGTCGCCGCAATGATCTGACCCGACGCCAGCGAGGGACCGTCGTGGACGGTGGCAATACCGACCAAATCGTCGGTGCCTTTGATCACCACCGGCTCGAATCCCTCGCGCTGGGTGATGATGTTGGCCATGCGTTTGAACATCTCTTCCTCAGATTTCTCAAGCGCTAGACCGTAGACCCGATCATTGGTGATGACCACGAACTGCACCAAGTTGAAGGCATAAGTTCCTTCACGGAGGATTTTTCGTTGCGGACCGCGCTGGCCGCCGCTCTTCAGAAATTTCGCGGCATCCTGAAAGTCGTTAGCCGTCGTATTCGCGGCTAGTGCCTGGGTTGCCGGCAACGACTGGCCATCGCGGGCGAAGATGTAGCCAACTTTTCCTTGAGAGATCGTTACCAGCGGTAGACTGTGAATTCGATACTGCAACGGCATCATGAAGTGCAGACCGCCGCGCAGCAATTCCGGCTGAAAACCGGCTTCGCCGTTCATGGCGATCAAGCCGGATTCCAGCGATCCTTTGAAGCTCCACCACTTTTCCACCACGCCGACTTTGTTGTTGGGAATGTAGCGGAAGGCGCCGATGAGATAGAGAAAGCCGACAGTGCCGGCGAACCAGATGAACAATTGACCGAACCAAGTACCGTAACCGAGCAGCTGATCGATGTTGGGAAACATGGGAAGCTCCTTCCGGGTTGGCCGCGACGCTTTTCAGGACGGTAATCACCTTCTGCGAATCCGTCAAGGATGAGTGAATTGCCTAGCGATTGCCGACGCTTCGCCGCGCTAGCGCAAGGGGCGGTGTTTTTGCTATAGGTCAAGTGGTGGAAATCAATCGGGATTAAAACCGTAAATCGAGGGAGAGATTGACGATGACAAGTTTCAGAATGGCGTACTGGAGAAATTTACGAGTAATGGGAAAACTAGCGCTTCAGGCGGTGATAATTTTGGCTTTGACTATCGACGGCGCCCAGATGGTTTCCGCCGCGGAGGTGACGCTGGCGCTGCCGGCCAAGAGTTTTCAGCAGATTATTTTTCCCCTGGCCAAAGACAAAGGTTACATGAAGGAAGAGGGCATCGATCTCAACATTACGTTCATGGAGCCGACGCCGAGCATGCAGGCGATGATGGCCGATAGCGTGCATATCACCGCCGCGGGCGGTAGCGCCTTGATCGCCATCGCGCGCAGCAACTATCCGGCGAAAGTCGTGCTCGCGGTCAACGACCGGGTGCACCAGTGGGTGATCAGCCGGCCGGGCATCGCCAGCATCAAAGATCTCAAAGGCAAAGCGGTGGCCACCACCGGAGTGGCGTCGCTGGCGACTTTCATGTTCAAAAATCTTCTGCCCAAGTATGGTCTCGACGGCAACAAAGATGTCACGTTCACCGATCCCGGCGTCAACAACCAGGCGATGGCGGTGATGTCGGGGGCGGTGGAGGCGGCGATCGTCAGCGTCGAACAGCGCTACGCCGCCCTCGACAACGGCATGAAGGAGCTCATGTATCTGGGCAACGAGGTGAAAAATTCTTGGGGCACCACCGCGGCGTCGGAAAAGTTCATCAAAGAACAGCCGCGGGTCATGGCCGGCTTCATGCGCGCGACGCTCAAGGCGCTGCGCTTGATCAAACAGGACCGCAGCGGCACCATCGCCGCCTTCGCGAAATTCTCCGGCCTGCCGCCGGCGACGGCGACGCGGCTGTACGACGACTTGATCGGCTCGTTTACCGCCAACGGCGCGGTCGATGAGGATACCCAGAAAAACGATCTCGGCGTGATCCGCCAGGTGCTCGACGCCAAGGAAGCGATCAGTCCGGCGCGGGCGTTCGATTTCAGCTTCGCCCTGGAGGCCGACCGGCAGTTGACCAAAGCGGGGTGGAAACCGTAGCGGGCAAGGATGAAGGATGAAGGCGGAGGGATGAAGTTACGCCATTGCGTGGCGGGAAATGGCCGTGATAAGTTGCCGCCTAGCTTAATTTTGAATCCCAATTAGGAGGAAAACCCATGGCAGGTATTATCGATTCGGATACCCATATCTCCGAAGGCGAGGCGATGTGGGCGATGTTCGACAAGGAGATGTATCCCCGCCGCCCGGTGATGGTCAAAATGCCGGAGGATACGCTCTACGGGGCGCGCAACGCGTCCTGGTTGATCGACGGCAATATTTTCCCCAAGCCCAATGGCAAGGGTTCGTTCCGCTTGATCACGCCGTCGGCATCGAAACTGGAATTATCCCGCGGCGACATTCATTTACCCTACCGGGAGATGACCGATATTCCCGGCCGGCTGCGCGACATGGACAAGTTGGGCGTCGACATCCAAGTGGTGTTTCCGACACTCTTTCTTATTTATATTACCGATGAC
Source organism: Syntrophobacter sp. SbD2 (assembly GCA_945889495.1). Lineage (GTDB taxonomy): Bacteria > Desulfobacterota > Binatia > UBA9968 > UBA9968 > DP-20. The sequence goes on from CAMDBU010000181.1 coordinate 6,425, forward strand.
GTGGCGCTCGACATCGCCATGGCGCGGGCCTACAACCGCTTCATCGCCCAGGCCTGCGCCAAATCCGGCGGGCGCATGCGCTGGGTGGTGGTGCCGCCGCTCCATTCCACCGAAGAGTCGGTGAAGGAAATCAAATGGGCCAAGGATAACGGCGCGGTGGGGGTATTCTTCCGCGGCATTGAAGGCGACCGCACCCTCGACAATCCTTACTTCCATCCGATCTATCAGGCGGCCAACGATGCCGAGCTGCCGATTTTGATTCACACCGGCGCCGGCTGTCCGCTGTTCATCAAGCTATTCGATGTCGAGCGCAATCATACTTTCGGTCATAGCCGGATTCAGCCGATCTTGGCGTTCCGCGATCTGATCGCTAACAAAATTCCCGAGCAGTATCCCAAGCTCAAGTTCGGCTTCATCGAGGCGTCGGCCGGCTGGGTGCCGTTCATGATGCATATTCTGAAAAGACTGTTCAAAGAAAAGTGGCAATTCGCCTCCGACAAGGACATGTTCCGCGAGTACCGCATCTTCGTCGCCGCCGAAGCGGACGAAGACATCAAGTACATTTCGGAATTCACCGGCGAAGATCATCTGATCATCGGCTCGGACTACGGCCATCAAGATCCGTCCGAAGAACGCCAGTTGGTCGCGGCCATCCGCGCCCGCGAGGACGTGCCGCAATCGATCGCCAACAAAATGTTTTACGACAATCCCAAACTGCTTTATCCGCTACAGTAATCCCGCTTCCTGTCGGTCACTCCCATCCCAACCTGGGCCATGGCGGCGCAGGTTGGGATGGGAGAAAATTCTCAACCGCTCAGATTGGTCTCTTCCATGCGCGCAACATTCTATTACTCCATCATCTCGCTGCAACTTCTGTTAGCCGCGCCGCTGCCGGCGCAGCAGCTGCAAACCGTCAACTTCGCCACGCCGTCGCGCAGTTTCCAATTGGCGATCTACCCGATCGCTCAGGAGCGTGGCTACATGCGCGAAGAAGGGCTCGACTTGCGGGTGATCAACATCGCGCCGACCACCAGCGTCCAGGCTCTGCTCGGCGGCGATGTTCAGTTCACCGGCGCTGGCACCAGCGCCGCGCTCGGCGTGGCGCGCGCCAACGCGCCGCTCAAAGTGGTCATCGCCACCAACGACCGGGTGCTGCAATGGTTGGTGGCGCGGCCGAACATCACCAGCGTCAAGGATCTCAAGGGCAAGCGCATCGCCACCACCGGGGTAGCGGCGATCGCGACCTTCATGTTGAAACAGATCCTCGCCAAGCAGGGGCTCGACGTCAACAAGGACGTGACCTTCCTCGACCCTGGCCAGGGCAATCAATTATCGGCGCTCCTATCCGGCGCCATGGACGCCGCCGTGCTGGGCATCGATCAACGCTATGTCGGCATCGACAAGGGTATGAAGGAGTTGTTGTTCTTCGGTAACGAGGTGAAAAACTCCTGGGGGACGCTGGCCACCACCGACAAGCTGATCAAGGAACAGCCGAAGATGATTCACGGCTATCTGCGCGTCAGCTTGAAGGCGCTGCGCTACATGCGCCAGGATCGCGACGGAACCATCGCCGCGGTGGCGAAGTTTTCCAACATCTCGCGCCAGCTGGCGGCGCGCACCTATGACGATTTGCTCAATACCTTCACGCGCAATTTGGCGGTGGACGACGAGACTCAGCGCAACGACCTCAATATCATCCGCCAGGCGGTCGGCGCGCCAGACGCGGTGGCGAATGGCCGAGTGTACGATTTCAGCTTCGCCAATGAAGCGGACCAACAGTTGACCAAGTCGGGGTGGAAGCCGTAGCGGCAAAGGATGAAGGATGACGGAAGAGGGATGAATTGGAGTAAGGAGGAAACCCTGATGCGAACAAGCCGAAAAATGCCGTTGGTGGTGTTGGCGTTTGTCCTCCTCTTCGATTTCGCCGCGCATGGACAACCCTTGCAAGTGGTCAACATGGCGATTCCCGCGCGCAGTTTTCAGATGGTGATTTATCCCCTTGCGCAGGAAAAGGGCTATATGCGCGAAGAGGGCATCGACCAGAGAGTGATTTTCATCGCGCCGACCACCAGCATTCAGGCGATGCTCGGTGGCGATGTGCATTTCACCGGCGCCGGCAGCAGCGCCTTGATCAGCGTGGCGCGCGGCAACACGCCGTTGAAAGTCGTACTCGCGACCAACGACCGCGTGCTCCAGTGGTTCGTTACCAAGCCCGAGATCCAGAGCCCTAAAGACTTAAAGGGCAAGAAGGTCGCGGTTACGGGTCTTGCGGCCATGGCGACCTTCATGCTCAAGCAAACCCTCGCCAAGCATGGCCTCGACGCAAATAAAGACGTGACCTATCTCGACGTCGGCGCCAACAATCAGTTGCCGGCCTTGCTCGGCGGCGGCTTCGACGCGGCCACCATGAGCGTCGAACAGCGCTACGTCGCCCTCGACAAGGGCATGAAGGAGATGTTTTTCTTCGGCAACGAAGTGAAAAACTCCTGGGGCACGCTGGCGACCACGGACAAGCTGATCAAGGAAAATCCCAAAATAATCGGTGGTTTCATCCGCGCGACCTTGAAAGCGATGCGCTACCTACGCCAGGACAAGGAAGGCACCCTCGCGGCGATGACCAAGTTCGCTAACGTCTCACGCCAGCAGGCCAATCGTGTTTACGACGATATTATCGGCACCTTCACGCGTAACGGCGCGGTGGACGACGAAACCCAACGAAACGATCTCGCCATCATCCGCCAGGTGATCAACGGCAACGAGACTCTGCCCAACGGGCGCGGCTACGACTTTAGCTTCGCTCTCGAAGCCGACGCGCAGTTGAACAAGATGGGGTGGAAGCCGTGAGTAGTGATTTGGCGGTTAGGGAATTAGTGAGTTAGGGAAGACTGTTCGTGAACGATGTCCGCCAGTCTCCTTCATCCGCTGCTGCTAGGTTGATTACCGAGCAAGAGTTAGCGCATTGCTGGAAAAAATCCTCAAGATGCTCAACCGCATGATATCCCAACAACTAGCCAAGCGAGAACGCTAACGCTCCGAACCCTAACTCACTAAATCCCTAACCCCTAATTCACTTTCCCGGTATCGTCCGCGCTGGGCGGTGTCTGCTTATGCAGCTTGAAGCCACCGAAGCCGTATTCGCCGATTAGTTTGCTGCTATTGGCGTCGTAGAGATCGATCAACAGGAATTTGGCTTCATGGCCGGCGAGGTAGTTGGAGTAGGTGTCGATAAATTTCTCCTGGCTCGCGGCATCGACGCGGTGAAAGGCTTCGCCCAAGTACAATTTGTGCGGCCGGCGCGTGGAATCGAGTCTTAGCCAATACTGTGAGCCTCGGGGGCCGAGAGTGTCGAGCCAGGTTTTGTATTGAGCAATCTTGGCCTCCCGGTCCTTGAATTCGTTGCCGCGTGATTGGGCCGCCGCCATGGACGTGACGCAACATAGCGGGACAACAATGGCGAATAGTTTCTTCATGGATCCTCCAGTCGATATTACCGCAACGGTTGACGCAAAGTGGCGGCCACGCCTGAAGCCATGGTCGTCTGCTGCGGTGGATCAAAGTGCGCCAATTGGCGCTCGATGATCACAAGTTGGCCGAGCTAGTGGAGGAATTTTCAACTGCATGGGTGGAGCGGAAATCTGGCGCGAAGGTTCACGATGCTTCTTTCAAGATCTCTTTGATGCGTTTGATCACATCGGGCGGTTGGCTGATGGTTTTCTCCATTCTCTGTTGCAGCGCCGCACCGTTCAAATAGCTGGCACCGTCCCAGTCGACCAGTTTTTTCGCTTCGATTGCGAAGTTCGCATCGGTCAGCATCTTGTCAAAGCCATCGCGCAGCATTTGTAATCTATCCTTGGGGATCGCCGGCGAGGTGGCGAAGGGACGATCGAACTCGGTGTAGGCGACCATGTGTTGTAGCAAAGTGAATCTGTCAGGGTCTAACGGCAACGTGAATATGTCAGGGTGGAAGGATGACAACCCTGACGATGAGAGACGAGAAACGACTAGACATCATACAACGATCGTTACGTAATGAGCTGACGATGGTGGAAGCCG
>CAMDBU010000182.1 GCA_945889495.1 Syntrophobacter sp. SbD2
ACGGCTGAAAGCGAAGGGTAAACTGTTCAAAGTCGCTCTCATCGCTTGCATGCGCAAGCTGCTCACGATTCTCAATTCTATGATCAAACATAAAACTTGTTGGTCTGATACTTTTCTTCAGAAAGCTTGACTTGCAAGACAGTTGCTACCCGGACCGGCAGGCCATGCGCGATATCTGTGGTGGTGAACCAACGATTCGATAAGGAGACCACAGCATGCTTGGCGGCCATGCGATTGCTCAGTGCTTACACAACGAAGGCGTGAAACATATTTTCAGCGTGCCGGGCGAGAGTTACATCGCCGTGGTCGACGGCATCTACAATCATCCCGATATCCAACTGATCACCAATCGCCAGGAAGGCTGCGCCGCCTACATGGCCGAAGGCTACGCCAAGGCGACGCGCGAACCGGGGGTTTGTCTGGTCACGCGCGGCCCGGGCGCCACCAGTGCCAGTATCGGCGTGCATAGCGCCAAATACGATTCGGCGCCGCTGGTCCTGTTGGTCGGCCAGGTGGGCCGCAACGCGCGCGGCCGCGAAGCCGGCCAGGAAATGGACTACGAGCAGTTCTTCGGCAGCTTCGCCAAGTGGGTCATCGAGATCAACGACCCCAAACAAATCCCGCGCATCATGAGCCGCGCTTTTCACATCGCGCGCACCGGCCGGCCCGGTCCGGTGGTCGTCGCGCTGCCGCGCGATGTCACCGAAACCGACACCGACATCGACATGATCGATCCTTATCCGCGGGTTGCCCCTAATCCCGATCCCGCGGTTGTCGAGACGCTCATCGGCCGCATCAACGCGGCCAAGAAGCCGGTGCTGCTGATCGGCTCGGGCACGCAGTATTCCCACGCATGGCAGGAGGTTATTGATTTCGCGGAAAAATTTCAGCTGCCGGTGCTGACTTCGTACAAACGCCAGGATGCGTTTCCCAATAACCATCCGAACTACGCCGGCAACATGTTGACCTCGAACAAGCATGCGCAGACACTCGCCTACGATGAAACCGACCTGTTGATCGTGCTCGGCAGCCGACTCAGTCAGCAGACCACCGCCGGATTTCGCTTTCCACGCCTGGGCATGCCCTATGTCCATATCGACGCCGCTGAAGAAAATATCGGTCAGAACTCCCGCCCTGAAGTGGGCATCGTCGCCGACTCGAAGCAATTTCTGTTAGCCGCGCTCAAACACCCGGCGCCGCGCCCCAACGAAAGCCGCGCCTCTTGGATCGCCGAACATCACACGGCGCAAAAATCCTACTGCACGCCGAAAAATCGCCCAACCCCGAAAGTGTCGATGGAAAAAGTCACCGCCGATCTTAAAGCAGCGATGCCGGTGGACGCGATCACCACCACCGACGCCGGCAGCTTCGGTCAATGGCAGCAGCGTTTTTTCGAATTCGACCGGCCCAACTCCTACATCTCGCCGTCCTTGGGTAGCATGGGCCCGGGCGTGCCGTCAGCCGTCGCGGCGAAACTCGCTTACCCCAACCGCACGGTGATCGCCCATGTGGGCGACGGCGGCTTTCTCATGACCGGCCAGGAAATGGCGACGGCCAAGCAATACAACGCGCCGATCGTCACCATCGTCTACAACAACGACGGCTACAACTCGATCCGCATGCACCAGGAAGCCCAATACCCCGGCCGGCGCATCGGCGTGGCGCTGCAAAACCCCGACTTCGCCATGATGGGCGAATCCTACGGCGCGCTCGGCTTGAAGGTGACCAAGGATGAAGAATTTTTGCCAGCGTTCAAGAAAGCATTGGCGGCGGGCCGCTCGGCGTTGATCGAAGTCCAGACCGACTATGAATACGTCACGCCCAACGCGACATTGACCGAGCTGCGCGGCAAGACACTGGCGGGCGAGTGAAGAGAGTAAGTGGTAAGGAGTGAGGAGCACGGAGTCCTCCCCGCTCCGCCACTGAAAAACCACTTGTCATTCCGAACGTAGTGAGGAATCTCGTCCGATTCCACGCTACCAAAGCGAGGCTTTATGGGATTCGGTTATCGCTTCGTTGCAGCAGTCGTCATCTTGGGCGCGCTCGCTTCCAATGCCCGCGCCCAGGACGACCTCGTCGCCAAGGCGCAAAGCGAGCGCGAGCTGGTGGTCTATGGCACCGCGCTGGTTGGCCAGTTCGATAAATTCATCGAGCCCTTCAAGCGCCGCTATCCGTTCATCAAGGCGCAATACGCGCGCACCACCGGCGAAGCGCTGACCACGAAGATTTTACAAGAAACGGCCGCCCGCCAGCTCGGCGCCGACGCCATCCTGATCAACAACTACACCCAACGCATCTTCATGAAGAAAAACATCATCACCGCCTACATGCCGCCGGCGGCGAAGAATTTCCCGGCGGGCTTCGCCGACAAGCAGGGTTATTGGTACGGCTTTTACCTGGTGCCCTACGCCATCACTTACAACACCAACCTAGTCACCAAAGCCAACGCGCCAAAATCTTTTGACGACCTACTCCTGCCCCGCTGGAAAGGACAGATCTCTCTCGAACGGGAAGAATACTTAGTCACCCAAGCCCACAGCCAGTTTCTCGGCCAACAGAAAGCGCTCGACTATTTCAGAAAACTGGCGCGCCAAGATTTGATCATGATCAACGGCCACAGCAAACAAGCGGTGCTGCTGACCGCGGGCGAATTTCCCATCATCGTCTACAGCGACATCGCTCGGACCGAAGAGTTAAAGCGCAAAGGCGCGCCGGTGGAGTGGGTGCGCGCCGAGCCCTATGTCACGGTGCTGGTCAGCGCATCGATCACCCGCGAAGCCAAACATCCGGCGGCGGCGCGGCTGTTCATGAATTACTTGGCCTCCGACGAAGGCCAAAAGGAAGTGCTCAGCATGGACAAGCCGCCGGCGCTGGCGAAGTTCCAACCGGACTATTTGCGCGGCTTGAATTTATTCCCGGCCGATTGGACGTTGTCGGATACCTTCGAGGAGTATAACAAAATCTATCGGGAGATTTTTTGGAAGTGAATTTTCTTAGCCATTGAGTGGTGGGATGAGGGGATCCGTCATGCCCGTGAAAACGGGCATCCAGGTTTTTTCCGTAGGGGCGGACCGGAGCCTGAGTCCATCGAAGGATGTCCGCCCTATCCCTGGATTCCCGCGTGCGCGGGAATGACGGATAAAGAGATTCTGCCCGTCAGCGCTTACAGAGAATTGTATGACGAGAAAAGGAGACGGAAACAATGACAATTTTAAGCATCATCCTGTTGGCTCTCTCACTTCTCCCCGCCAGCGTCTCAGCGCAAACCCGCAAGCCCTCGACCATCGCCGAGCTCGCCACCTACCGCGGCGCCGACCGCGAGCAGCTCCTCTACGCCGGCGCCAAGAGCGAAGGCCGCATGGTCTGGTACACTTCTTTAGCTGGCGACTCCTACAAAGAAATTGTCAAAGCCTTCGAGACGAAATATGCCGGTGTCAAAGTCGACTCCTACCGCGCCCAGGGCGCCGACCTGGTGGTGCGTTTGGAAGAGGAAGCTAAGGCGCGGCGCCCGATCGCCGACGCCATCGAAACCACCGAGGGCAGTTTGATCTTTTTGCGCGACGGCAAGCTGCTGCGCCCCTACGACTCGCCGCACCTCGACCGCTTCCCCGAAGACGGCAAGGAGCGCGCTGGGAAAAACCTGGTCTATTGGGCGCTGGCGCGGGAATCCTACATCGGCTTTACCTACAACAAGACCTTAATCTCAAAAGACGCCGTCCCGAAAAACTTCGACGGCCTGCTGCACCCGCAATTGAAAGGCAAGATGGGCATCAGCATCGGCCAGACTAGCGACAAAGTGATCGGCGCCATGATCAAGAGCAAAGGCGAAGAGTTCGTCCGCAAACTCAAAGGCCAGGAGATCAAACTCTACTCCATCGACGCGCCGGCGTTGGTCAACACCATCGTCAGCGGCGAGATCGCCGCGTCGCCGGCGATCTTTCAGACCCACACGCTATCCGCCGCGTCCAAAGGTGCGCCGGTGGAATGGGTGCCGATGGAGTTCGTGCCGACCAACGTCGGCAGCGCCGCGGTGGCCGCCAATCCGCCCCACCCCCACGGCGCGCTCTTAATGGCGGATTTTCTCCTGAGCCCCGACGGCCAAGCAGTGTTGGAGAAACATTACTACGGTAGCGGCGCCAAGGATTACGGCTTTAAAAAATGGCGCCCCGAGCATGGCCTGACCACCGATCAGTATGAGAAGGAATTGGAGCGCTGGGACAAACTGCTGCATTCGATCACGCGCAAATGAACCGGGCTATTCAGCGTAGGGGCGAAAAATCTTTCGCCCACAACAATCAACCGCGAAAGGAATCCATCATGAACAACCTACGCATCATCGACGCCGACGGCCATGTCCAGGAGCGCGATGCCAATTGGCAAGAGCTGTTAGACCCGCCCTATCGCAAACACGCGCCGCGCATGGTCATGGGCTCAGACAACCGCACCCATTTGCTGCTCGAAGGGAAAATCTGGGCCAAGCCGAGCGGCTTCGGCTGCGGCATCGGCACCGCGCCGATCACGCGCAAGCCGCGCACGACGACGGGAATGTGGGACCCGGTGCAGCGGTTGAAAGACATGGACATGGAAGGCATCGACACCGCGGTGAATTTTGGTACGACGGTATTTTTGAGTCTGCCGTTTTTGGAAAATCACGATCTCGCCTGCGCCATCGCCCATGGCTACAACACCTGGCTGCATGAATACTCAAAGACCGATCCACGCCGCTTGAAGGGCGTCGCTCTGGTGGCGCAGCAGGAACCGCTGGAAGCGGCCAAGGAACTCGAACGTTGCGTCAAAGAGCTGGGCTTTGTCGCCGTCGCGGTAGCCGGCCACTCCGCCGGGCGCAATCTCGATCATCCCGATCTCTATCCGTTCTACGCCAAGGCCGAAGAGTTGGGCGTGCCGGTATGCGTCCATGTCGGCTCGGGCCGGCCGGCGGCCGCCGCCGAGCGTTTCGACAATCCCTACTTCGTCCACGCGACAACTCATGCCTTCGAGCAGATGATCGGCGTCATGTGCATCGTCGGCGGCGGCATTCTCGAACGTTTCCCCAAACTGAAAGTTGCTTTCCTAGAGGCCGGCGCCGGCTGGGTGCCCTACTGGATGGAGCGCTTGGACGAGCACTACGAATATATGTCGCCGGCGGTGCCGCTGATGAAAAAGGAACCGAGCGAATACATGAAGAGCGAGCAGGTCTGGTATTCGTTCGAACCCGACGAACGGACGTTGAACTTCGTCATGGACTACGTCGGCGAGGAGCGCTTCGTCTTCGCCTCGGACTACAATCACGGCGACAGCAAGTTTCCTCATACGGTGGAGTCGGTCACTGGGCGGAAGAACTTAAGCGCGAGTCAGCTACGCAAATTGATGTGCGACAATGCGGCGCGGCTGTATGGGATCTGACGGCATGAGGCTTGAGGCGCGAGGCATGAGTAGGAAAATTCGCAACCACGGCTGGGCGGTCGCCGTGACAGCGTTATTGCTGTGCAGCGCGGTCGCTCAGGGACAAGATAAGCCGCTCAAGAAATTTCGCTGGGGCGTGACTTCCCTGTCGGCGTCCCAGTGGATTCCTTGGATCGCTAAAGATGCCCGGCTTTACGAGAAGCATGGCTTGGACGCCGAGCTGGTTTTATTGCGCGGCTCGGGGCAGTCGGCCCAAGCGATTATCGGCGGCAGTATACTCGCCGCGCCTTGCACGCTGACCACGGTGATGGGCGCCAACTTGTCCGGCGCCGATCTGGTCAATCTCGCCCACACGGTGTCCGGCGTACAGAGCAAACTTTTGGTGCGGCCGGAGATTCGCAAACCAGAAGATCTGCGCGGCAAGAAGTTGGCGGTGTCAGGCTTCGGCTCGCTGGCCGACTTTCTCGAACGTTACATCATCAAGAAACATGGCCTGGAGCCGGGCCGCGACGTCATCATCCTCGCCATCGGCACCCAGCCCGACCGGCTGCAAGCCTTAGCCACCGGCGTGGTCGACGCCGCCGACTTGTCCCACCCGGCGGATATTCAAGCCGAGCGCAAAGGATTTCGCGTCTTGTGGGACGCCAAGCAGGAAGTGAGCTATCCCTCCATGTCGGTGGTGACCCGGCGCAAGTTCGTCGCCGACGACCGCGACACGCTCCTGCGCATGATCAAAGCCCATGTCGAAGGGATTCATTTCTTGAAAACCAACAAAGAGGCGAGCATCAAGATACTGAGCAAGTATCTCAAAACCAACGATCGCGAACTGCTCGATGGCTCCTACGAGATTTACCGCAAGGATTTTATCAACGTCCCCTACCCGATCACCCAGGGCCTGCAACCGACCTATGAGTACGTCGCCGCCCAGCGGCCGGAGATCTGGCAGCACAAACCCGAAGCGTTCATGGACGCGAGCTTCATCGCCGAGCTGGAGAAAAGCGGTTTCATCAAGAGTTTGACTACGGCGCGCTGAGCGGTCGGATCCGTCTGATCTGGAGTTGGCGTTCACTGCCCCAACGCTTTGCGCGCCTCGTCGAGATAGCCCGCCGCCATGATGTCATCCACCTTGGGCAGCGGTTTTTTCAGCACGCCGTCCTCGGCCATGAGATTTAAAATCGTCTGCACGCCTTTGACGCTGACTTCGCCGTTGCGCGGCCAGATTTGCGTCTTGGTGTAGGTATCCCAGGACGGCGGGATATATTTGCGCTCGAGTTTGGTGATCGGTCCGAGCAGCTTGATCGCTTCGTCGCGGTTGTCATGCAGCCATTGGTAGGTCGACAAGAGAGCTTTTAGATAGCGTACCACCAAGCCGCGATTTTTCTGCGCCCAGCCGTCGCGCACGCCGATGGCCGAGAGCTGATACTCGGGCAGAACTTTGTAAGCGTCGACCAGATTGCTCAAGCCCTGTTCGATAGCGATCAAGCTCAACGGCTGGGCCAATAGCGCGGCGTCGATCTGGCCGGTTTGCAGCGCTTGATAAAGACCGGCGGAGCCGTTGCCGATGGAGATCAAGCTGTAATCGCGCGGATAGATCACGCCGCGGTCTTTGAGCAGCTGCTTCATCATCATGGTGCCGGCCGAGGTGAAGCCGGACATGCCGAGGCGCGCGCCGCCTTTCAAGTCTTCGATGCGTTTGTGCTTGGAGAGCCCGACCAAGGAATAGGTCGTGCCGTTGAACGAGCCGGCGATCAGCTTGATGTCGCTGAAGCCCTGCTGGTGCATGGTGAGCAGCAAATTCGGCGGCACGTTGCCGAACTGCAGCGAGTCCGACACCAGCGCCGAGACGATATTTTCATTGCGGGTAATGACGACGATCTCGGGGTAAAGCCCTTCGCGTTTGAAGAAGCCTTTTTCTCTGGCGACGTACACCGGCGCGTAGCCGAACACGGTGCTGATGATGCCGATGCGAATGGTGTCTTCGCCCCGCGCCACACTCGCGCTCAGCAACCACACCAACAGCAGCCCTGAGATCCGCTTCATGAAACCTCCTCGGCCCGGAGACAGTAACCGGCTATTTGATCGCTTCGGCTGTTTGCAGTTCCTCGATGCGTTCCTTGGTCAAGCCTAAAATCTTTCCGAACACTTCCTGATTGTGCGCGCCGATCCAGGGCGCCGGCTGCGCCGCGTCGGCCTTCGATAGCGACGGAATGCCGGGCAAGCCATGGTGCGTGATCTTGCCCCAGGGCTGGGACTCGGTCTCGACGATATGGCCGCGCGCGCGCAGATGAATGTCGTGAAACAAATCTTCGCCGGATGACGGCACCCCGGCCGCCACGCCGGCCTCTTGCAGCAGGCGGAAAGCCTGCTTGGGCGTACACTTGCGGGTCCACTGGGCAAGCTTTTCATCAAGCACTTTACGATGCTCCTTGCGGCCGGCTTTGCTGGCGAACTTGGCATCGGCGGCCCAGGAATTTTTGCCCATGAGCGCGATCATGCTCTGCCATTCATCGTCGCTGGCGCAGGCAATGATGATCCAACTGTCCGCACCGGCGCAGGGATAGACACCATAGGGGGCGTAGGGCGCGCCGAGGATTTCCTCGTAACCCATGGCGTCCCATTGGTTGCCATTGACCGTGTAGTCGAGGATCGCCGGCCCCATCATAGCGCCCTGGGCTTCGAGCATGCCGGCTTCGATGAATTGTCCCTTGCCGGTGCGCGCTTGATATTCCAGCGCCGCCAACACACCCAACGCCATGGTCACCGAACCCACGCGGTCGGGCCAGGCGATCTTGCAGCGGGTTTCCATCGGTGAATCGGGATAGCCCCAGAGCCGCATGATGCCGGTGTAGGCCAAGAGCTGCCAACCCCAGGCGACCCAAGTTTTGAGCGGCCCGGTCAAACCCCAACCCGGCATCACCGCCTGGACGATACCGGGATTGATCTCTTGCAAGACTTGGTAGGAAAAACCTAGGCGCTCGACGACTCCGGAACTGAAATTGTCGACGACGACATCAGATTTCGCGATCATTTGGCGAAACAATTCTTTGCCGGCGTCGTTGCGCAGGTTGAGCGTGGCGCCGAGTTTGCCGCGGTTCATGCAAGCGTGCACCGCCGCTTCGCGCTCCTTGCTAGGAATTGTGCCGGTCTCGATCTTGATCACATCCATGCCGTAGTAGGCGAGCAGTTCGGTGCCCAACGGGCCGGCGTATTGTTGGGTCAGATCGGCCATGTGGAGACCCGTGAGCATCGGCTGGCGCGCCATTTCGCCGTTTACTTCCGCGCTCTTGGCTGGCCGCTTCTCAAGCTCAAGCAAAATCTCGTTTCGGTGCTGGTCGAGGGTCGGCGCAGGCCGGCGCACGCGCATCGGCGTCAGCGACAAACGCATGGGCGCGCCCGGCGCCCGGTATTTGCCAATCACCGGATGATCGAGCTCCTGCATCCATTGGCGTTCAAGATTCTGCGGACAATCGACGAACTGGCCGATGGTGTTGAGCGGCGCTGCGGCCAGATGATGGGCCTGCGCTTGGTTGGCGTAATCAACGGCGTCGAAGCTACCGATGAACTCGGCGAACGCCTTGGCGACTTCTTCGGAATGCTCGTCGCGGTAGCGCGGGTTCTCCCACTCCGAGCCGGCGAGCGCTTTGCTGGTCATCCATTGCTGCGCGAACTCCTTCCACATATGCGGCATGTTGGTGGTGAAATGAACAAAGCCGCCGTCTTTGCAGCGATAGATATTCGTCCCCGCGCCGCCGTAGGCCTTGCCGCCGGGACGGCGCTCCAGACGATTCTCCCGCGAGTAGCGTGCCACGCTGCTGCTGTTGCAAAAAGTCAGCGCCTCTTGCAGCGACATATCGATGCGCTGGCCCGCGCCGGTGACCCGCCCATGACGCACCGCAGCGAGTCCTAACAGCGCCGCCATGGTGCCGGCCATCTGATAGGCCAGATGGCTCGGCGCCGTGCACTGCCCCTTGGTATCGTCACCCTGGCCGTAGAGAAAGCCGCCGGTGGCGTTGGCAATGGCATCGCTGCCTTTGTAATGACGATACGGACCGGTGCGGCCGAAGGGCGTGATCGAGACGATCGCCAAGTGCGGGAAGCGCGCGCGCAACGAATCGTCGGTGAAATTAAATTTCTCCAGAAAACCCAGCGGCGTCGCCTCGACGAGCAAGTCCGCCGAAGCGAGCAGTTTGGCGAACGCTGCGCGGTCGCTCTCGCCTTCGAGATCGAGCATGATGCTGCGCTTGTTGGCGTTGGCGTGGATGAAGGTCAAGCTGCGTTCAGGATCTTCGATGTTGCCGGCGAAGGGCGGCAGCCAACGATTGGGATCGCCGCCGGCTGGCTCGACCTTGATCACATCGGCACCAAGATCGGCCAACTGCCGGGTCGCATAAGAAGCCGGTATATCGCCCAGTTCGATCACCCGAAGATGACCGAGGGCGCTGTCTGCATTGATTGAATCTGCCAAGTGGATACCTCGCGGTGAATCGGAGGGGCGAAAAATTTTTCGCCCCTTGTATAATGAAATTGAAGTGTCTGTATGCACATTGTTTAACACGAAACAGGATGGGACAGGCCGTTCGCCCCTCGGTCCTTGGAGACCGTTTTGTAGCATGGACCGTCCCATCGTGGCTCCCAAAAAGCTCGAACA
>CAMDBU010000183.1 GCA_945889495.1 Syntrophobacter sp. SbD2
TGTTCGAGCTTTTTGGGAGCCACGATGGGACGGTCCATGCTACAAAACGGTCTCCAAGGACCGAGGGGCGAACGGCCTGTCCCATCCTGTTTCGTGTTAAACAATGTGCATACAGACACTTCAATTTCATTATACAAGGGGCGAAAAAACTTTCGCCCTCCGATGAATTTAGAATTCACCATGCCCGAACAAACCTATTTAGAAGCGATCCGCGCCGGCCTCGAAGAAGAAATGCGCCGCGATCCGGCGGTCTATATTTTCGGCGAAGATGTCGCCCTGGGCGGCCCTTTCGGCGTCACCAAAGGCTTGGCCGAAACCTTCGGCGTGAACCGAACCGTCAACACGCCGATCAGCGAAGCCACCGTCATGGGTCTGGCCATCGGCAGCGCCACCGCCGGCCTGCGCCCGGTGATCGAGATCATGTTTATTGATTTTATCACCCTGGCGATGGATCAACTGATCAACCACGCCGCCAAGCTCCACTACATGTCCGGCGGGCAGTTGAAAATTCCCCTCACCGTGCGCGTCCAGTGCGGCATCAGCGGCGCCATGGGCGCCCATCATTCGCAGAGTTTAGAAGCCTGGCTCGCCCATGTGCCGGGATTGAAAGTGGTCATGCCGGCCAATCCCGCCGACGCCAAAGGTTTGTTGAAAAGCGCCATCCGCGACGACAACCCGGTGGTGTTCATCGAACACCGCGGCCTTTACTGGAGCAAAGGCGAAGTGGCACCCAACAGCGACAGCATCGCCATCGGCCAAGCGGCAATTTTGCGTGACGGCAAAGACCTCACCATCGTCGCCTTATCCAGCATGGTGGCGCCGGCGCTGGCGGCGGCGCGGGAACTTGAAGCGGAAGGAATCTCCGTTGAGGTCATCGATCCGCGCACGATCTCGCCGCTCGATATTGAAACCATCGCGGCATCGGTCAAAAAAACCAGCCGCCTAATCGTCGCTCACGAAGCCGTGGAACAAGGCGGCATCGGCGCCGAGATCGTCAGCCGGGTGCAGCAAGAAGTTTTTTATTATCTCGACAGTCCGATCCTGCGCGTCGCCGCGCCCTTCGCCCCGGTGCCCGCCGGGCCGACGCTGGAAAAACAATTTCTACCCAATCAAGAACGCATCGTCGACGCTTGCCGCCGCGCCCTTTCATCTAACTAATTCCGACCCCCCGACTCACACATCCACCGCTCGCCCGCCAAGGGGCAAGTCCGGAGCAATGAAGCCACCCGACGGTGCTGTCGCGGAGTCACGCCCATTCGGAGCGCCACCGTTTCACATCAGCGCCAACCGCGCCTAGCGCACCATGTTGTGAAACTTGCTCAGAGGTAGAGGCCCATTGGCTTCATTGCGGAGGGCTTGCCCCTTGGCGGGCCGCAATTCTCACCGCTCCAGACTCGCCGCAACTTTCGTTGACAGCTTGTGGCGCTTGCCATAGATTCACCGGCGATGGAGTTCCGATTCACCGAGGAATAAATGGCAC
The DNA here is from genome assembly GCA_945889495.1 of Syntrophobacter sp. SbD2. Lineage (GTDB taxonomy): Bacteria > Desulfobacterota > Binatia > UBA9968 > UBA9968 > DP-20. Next base: position 1,481 of record CAMDBU010000183.1, read on the forward strand.
GCCGCCTCTTGACCAATCTATTCATAATCGCCGCGACTCTGTTACTGCCGCGCTTCGCCGGTGCCCAGAACGTCGAAGAGCTGCTCGATAAGCTCAATCGCTTGCCGGCGAGCGAACGCCAGCAACGGTTGGCCGACGGCGCGCGCAAGGAAGGCGAGCTCATCTGGTATTCGACCATGAACCGGGAGAATTCTCAGGATCTCATTACTCTATTTCAAAAAGAACATCCCTACGTGCAGGTCAAACTGCTCAACGGCAGCGCGGTGCAAACCATGACGCGGTTAAGCTCGGAGTACAGCGCCAAGTCGTTCAACTTCGACATCACCCATATCCGCGGCTTATTTTTACAACCGCTGCGCAAGCGCCAGATCATCGCCGCTTACCGCTCGCCCCAACGCGACGCCCTGCGGCCGGGATTCAAGGACAATGACGGCTACTTCAACGCCCTGTTTACTCAAGGCCAACTGTTTCTGGTCAACAAGAATTTGCTCAAGCCCCAGGACTATCCCAAAGCGCTGGAAGATTTATTGCTGCCGAAGTGGAAAGGGCAGCTCGGCATGGACGACGAGTCCTACGACTGGCTCGCCGCGTTGATGGATTATTACGGAGAAGAGAAAGGCAAACAATTCGCCGAGCGCTTGGGCCGCCAGCAGTTGAACCTGCGCAAAGGCAACACGCTGCTCGGCCAACTGGTCGCCGCCGGCGAGATCCCGCTGATGGTCGACGGCTATAATCACACCGGTTATTTATTGAAAGCCAAAGGCGCGCCCATTGAGTTGGTTTTCCCCGAGCCCTACGTCACAGCGAAAACTCCCACGGGCGTGTGGATTGGGGCCCGCGCACCCCATCCCCACAGCGCCGCGTTGTTCGTCGACTTTCTGTTATCCAAGCGCGGCCAGGAGGCGATGGCGGCCCAGGGCCGCTGGGTGGGCCGCCAAGATGTCAAATACTTGGTCGATCCCGGCAGCCGAAAAGTCCAAGTGGTCTCGCCGCTCAAGTGGGGCGAGCGCGCCCAGGAGCTAGTCGAGCTGTTCGACAAACTGATTTTGCGCAAGGGCGGCTGACGCTAATTCTGGAGGCATTCTTTAATGATCCGCATCGATTCCGACACCCACTTCACACCGCTCGACGCCTTCGCCGACTTGGATGAGAAATATCGCGACCAAGGGCCGCGCGTGGTTGCGCTTGCCGACGGCCGTTATCGCATCGATTATCCGGCTCGCGTGCCGTTCGTCCCGGCGCATATCAAACCGCTGCGGGTCGGCGGCAGGCCCAAGTCCGATTTTGAAATCGCACCGCGCCTGGCCGCCATGGCCCAAGACGGTTTCGACATGCAAGTGCTGATTCCCAACAACTCGCCCTTTTACTACGACGTCGACGGCGCCATGGGCGCCGCCGTCAGCCGCTCTTACAACCGTGCGATTTCGCGAATCCTAAAAAACTATCCCAACAAATTCATCGGCATCGCCGCCGTGCCCCTGCAAGACATCCCACGCGCCATCATCGAAGCCGAATTTGCCGTGAAAGAGCTGGGGCTGCACTCGATCATCGTTTACCAGAACGTCAACGGTAAAGATTTGGACAGCGAGTTTCTCTGGCCATTTTATGGGGCAGTGGAAAAGCTTGGCGTGCCCCTGTCGGTGCATGGCGTCGACAGCGGACCGCTACTCGGCGTCGAGCGCTTCGCGCGCTACAATCTCGATGTCTGCCTGGGCTTTCCCTTTGAAGTATTCACCGCGATCTCGACGCTGATCTTTAGCGGCTTGCTCGACCGCTTTCCGGCACTCAAGTTCGGCTTCTTCGAAGTCGGCATCGGCTGGATACCCTGGCTCCTCGACCGGTTGGAAATGGCCTACGACGCCCGCCCGGCGGCGCGGCAAAAAGCGCCACGCCGGCCCAAAGACTGCTTTGATAATTTTTATTTTTCGCTGGGCTCCGAGGACTCAACTCTGCCCGACGTGGTCAAGCGCATCGGCAGCGCCCGCCTGATGATCGGCAGCGATTTTCCCCACCCCGACGGCACCGCGCCCAATACCATTTCGATGCTGCAAGCTCGCGCTGGACTGACTGACCAGGACCGCGATAACCTGCTAGGCGCCACCGCGGAGGATTTCTTTGGCATCAAGCTGTAAGCGCGCAGCGCCTAATTCGGCGCCAGGCCTGCTATCAGGTTAGGCAATTTGCGCTGCCGTAATCTGTCATGGTGCCGTTGCGCCTGTCACTGGCGCCATTCCGGCGACATCCAGGGTTGTCACTCCATCCCAGCTTGCAGCCGGCTAGCGAAAAAAACTCCCGTGAAGTCGGGGTCTTGGCAATTTTGGGCGATCTATCCAGCGCTGGCATAGCCATTGCTCTAACTCTCGGTCAGATTGATCAGGAGGTCAGACATGGAACCGACAGCCGCAAAGCGCGCCAACGTAATCTCTTTCGACAGCCGAGTGTTTCGCGCCGTGAAGTGCGAAAAATGCGGCGCCAAGATGTATCCCCAGTCGCTGTTGCAACCGCACCTGACCAATCATCGCCGCCACCAGCGTTTTTTGAACGGCGAACTGCGCAAGCTGCAAGATACCTTCTCGCGCATGCGCGACATCGCTTAAATCAGTCTCCGCGAACTTCCCCAGAGGGGGAAGCTCCTCCCTGGCTGACCCGCGCCGTCCCCACCGGTGCGGGTCGGCCCCTCCCTAAAACAGCTGGCAACTATTGAAAGAACGCACCCTCGATCAGCTTCGGTTTAGCCGCGCCATGCTCATTGGTCCGTCCGGGTATCGCCGAGCCGTCGGGATTGAGCCGCTGATCGGCCTTGTCCTGACCGGCGCCGATGCGCGCTAGCACCAGCGGGGTCTGGCCAGAGTTGCAAAACTGATAGTAGCTCCCCGCCGGTAGCACCACCGCTTGATTCTTTCCGGCGGTCAAAACCGTTTTGCCATCGCGCTCGGTGTTGAACTGCGCCGTGCCGTCGAGCACGATAAAAATATGATCTTCCTTGGTGTGGGCGTGCAGAGCATTTTCGCCGATGCCCGGCGCGTAGCAATGAATGCGCAACGTCATCAAATCGGTTTCGGCGAGCATGTAGCGGGTATGCCCCTCGCTCACCAGCTGGGTTTTCAACTGCACCACTTGCGCTTTTGGATCCATAAAAATCTCCTTGGTTGATTAGCGTTACCGAGCACCGATCTTAGGCTAGACGGCGCAACTACTGCAAGGTCGCGGCGAATTTGTCTAAGCGCGAGGCAGCGGTTGCAAATCTCGCGGCGCTCGGCTTAGCTGAACGTTTCCAAAGCCGAGACTCACTTTGACACCGCTATTCGCTGAAATCGTCGCGATCTTCTCCGCCATGGGCTGGGCCGTCGATTCGGTATTGGTGCGCTTCGGCCTGCGCCAATCGAACATCTTCGCCGCCATGCTGATGAGCTACGTGGTGTCGATCACCTGCGTTTGGAGCTATCTGATCGCCACCACTTCGCTAGACTTTCTCGCCTCGCCGGCGATGATCTACTACATCATCAGCGGCTGCATGCAGCCGATCTTCGCCCGCGCGCTGTTCTACGAGGGGATTACCCGGATCGGCGTCGCCCGCGCCGGGCCGCTACGCGGCATCGAGCCACTGTTCGCCGCCACCATCGCTCTGATCGTGTTCAACGAACAGCCCGGCCTACAAGTGTATGCCGGAACGCTTTTGATCGTCGTCAGCCTGTGGCTGATCTCCGGTAAACAGGAAGAAAACAAACGCTGGCGCTACCTCGACGCGCTCTGGCCCATCGGCGCGGCGTTGATCTCGGCGGTCTCGCAGACGTTACGCAAGCAAGCGCTGCAAATCATCCCCGACCCGTTCATCGCCGTCGCCATGGTCACCACCGTGTCGTTGATACTTTTGCTCGGTTTTGTTTTCACCACCGGCCGCGGTCAACAGTTGCGCATGGACCCGACTAGCTTCAAATTTTTCCTCGGCGCCGCCCTAGTCGCCACCACCGCCCAGATCGCCAACTTCATAGCGCTCGGCCGTGGCCAGATGTCGGTGATCATTCCGCTGCTCAATATCACGCCGCTGTTCACGGTATTTTTTAGCGCCCTGTTCCTGCGCAAAGTCGAAACCGTCACCCTGCGCATCGTCTGCGGCGCCGCGCTCATGGTCGGCGGCGTCGTGCTCATCACCAGCCGATAATCCGCTTGACCGCGCGCGAGCGAATTGATAGCCGTGAGCCGAAAACACAATCGGGAGGACACCGATGGATAGCCGTGAATTCGCCAAGTCGTTGGCAAAACAAGTCGCGGATTTCTGCACGAACTTAGACGCCAAGCTGCCGGCCTACAGCTTCATCCCGCTGACGACGGACGCAATGCGCATCAAAGTCATGCAGAGCCGGCTGTTCAACGAAATCCGCGCCGGCGAAATTTTTGGCGGCTGGCTGAAAAGCACGCCCGAGTTGGACGTCAAGAAAACCCTCGCCAACGCCACCCATGAAGAATATGAACACGCGACGTTTTTAGAAGACGCGCTGCGCGCCCAAGGCGCCACGCCGCACGAATACCAAGCGCTGCCGGCCCAGATGGCGATGTTCAACGCCTTCGAAGGATTAACCGACACCGTGGAACGTATCGCCGCCTTTCCCATGGCCGGCGAAGGCGTGGCGGATTATTTGATCGCGAAAAGCTTGAAAGCCGGCACCGTGCCCAGCTGGGTCACCGCGCCCTATCAGAGAATTCACGAAGACGAAGAAGAACATGGCAACTACCCGTTCGAAATTCTCGTCAAATACGCAACCACGGGGGAGAAACAAAAACGCGCCGCTCGCGCCGTCGCCATGAGCCTGGTGCTGCGCCGGGCTTATTTTGACAATCTCGATAGGTGGGTGTTCGAAGATAAGATGTACTGAGAAGCGCTAGGCAAAATCGCGAAGCTACTTGGCCCGGTCATAGGCCGCCGACGCCGCCCGTTTCACCAGCGTCTTCACAATCGCCCGTTTGTATTGCTCAGAACCACGCAGATCGCTGGTCGGCTTGCATTCCTGCGAAGCGATGCCGCCGGCTTCGAGTGCCAACTCGCCAGTCAATTTTTTCCCCATCAACAAAGCCTCAGCATTGCGCGCGCGCACCGGCGTGGCGCCGACGCAGCCCAGGACGATGCGGGCGGTTTGGATCGTGCCATCGGCGGCCAAAGTCAGCCGCACCGCCACGCCCGCCGCCGGCTTGTCGACGACGGAACTGCTGGAGAAGCGGATGTAGTCGATGGCCGAGCGTGCAGGCAGCGGTGGCAAGACCACTTGGGTGAGCAGTTCGTCTTCGGCCAAGCTGGTGGTGTAGAAGTCGAGAAAGAGCTCTTCGACGGCAATCGTGCGCTGTCCATTGGGCCCGACGATCTGCACCTGGCCGTCCAGCGCGATAAAGATTTGCGCCAGATCGGTCAGCGGCTCGCCGGAAGCGAGATTGCCGCCCACCGTGCCCATGTGGCGCACGCGGATGTTGGCGACTTCGCGCTCGGCTTCGCAGAGCACGGGACACTTTTCGCGCACTAGCGCCGAAGTTTCCAATTCGCGGTGGGTCACCAAAGCGCCGATGGTCAAACCCGAGTTAACATCGAAGCGGATGCCTTTGAGCTCGGCGATTTTTTTAATGTTGATCAACGACGCCGGCTCCAACAAACCCTGCTTCATGAGAATCGTCAGATGGGCGCCGCCGGCGAAGACTTTCGCCTCGCTGCCATGCTGCTTGAGCAGCGCGCAAGCTTCAGCGACCGTGGTCGGTTCCAGGTAATCGAAGTTTTTCATGGATTGAACTCGTGTTCGTCGGTCGTAAACGTGCTCGGGTCCGGACGAACACGAGCCACGAACACGATCACGGCTTTTTCAAATGTATTTCACCTGGTCGACGCCGGGGATTTCGACCTTTTCGAAGCGCCAATGATCCTTCAACGGCGCGGTGGCGTCGATGCCCATGCCGGCGGTGACCCGCGCTTCGGGGCAGGAGGGATCGAGGGTCGAGCAGGCCAGGCGCGGGATGACGATCAGATCTTTATCCGCCTGAAAGCGCGTCGCCATCGCCCAGTCCACCTGCATGGGATCGAAGGGGTCGATGTCGTCGTCGACGACGATCACCTGCTTCAAACCGATGCCCATGGAGAGCAGCGCGAGAATCACGTTGCGCCCTTCGTTCTCGGCGCGCTTCTTGATCGCGATCACGACATGATGGCGAAAGGTCCCGCCCGGCGTCATGTTGACGCCTTTGACTTCCGGCACGATCTTTTTCACTTCGCGATACACCACCGCGGCGTTGCCGTACTCGATCAGCGTGTGATTTTCGGTCACCGGCATGCCGGTGAGCGCGGTTTGCCAAATTGGGTTTTTGCGCATGGTGATGGCGGTGACTTTCAACACCGGCGCTTGTTTGGCGTCGCTGTAGCAGCCGGGATATTCGCCGTAGGGTCCGTCCGGCACACGTTCGCCGGGAATGGTCACGCCTTCGATGATCACCTCCGCCATCGCCGGCACTTCGACGTCGATGGTTTCGCATTTGACTAACTTCACCGCGCCGCCGCGCAGACCGCCGGCGACATGGAATTCGTCAATGCCGTAGGGCACGCGCGCTTGCGAAGCGACGACGATGGACGGTTCGACGCCGACCGCGGTGGCCACCGGCAAGCCCTTGCCCTGTTCCTCGGCTTTTAGAATCATCCGGCCCAGATGATGATCCGCCGGCGCCCAGAGGGAAAGCTTATCCTTGCCCAGCACCAGCATGCGGTGGATCGAAAGATTGCGAATGCCGGTGTCGGGATCTTTCCCCACCTGCATGCCGATGGTGACGTACGGTCCGCAGTCTTTGCTGGCGTGGGTGACGATCGGCAGTTTAGTCAAATCGATTTGATCGCCGGTCCATTTGATTTCCTTGCATGGTCCGGTGGCGACGATCTCCGGCGCGATGCGCTTGTCTTCCAAGGTCATGTAGCGCTCGAGCATCTCGTCCTGGGGCACGCCGAGACCAAGCGCGACCAGCTTGCGGGTGGCGAACAAACCGCCCAACACGCGCCAGTCGGGATAGTCTTTGACGTTCTCGAACAACAGCGCCGGTCCCTGGTTGTCGGAAACCTTGCGCATGCCGGCGGCGATCTCATGCTTGACGCTGACCGCGTCCTTGACCAATTTTAATTGCCCCAAGTCTTCCAGGTGGGCGAGAAAACCTCTCAGATCGTCAAACATAGATAAACCTCAATAGTCCAAGTTGGAGTGATGGAATGTTGGGTAAGAAATCCGGAACCCATTACTCCAACACTCCAGTACTCCATTACCCCAGCCTTCTGCCAATCCGCAATAGCGGCAAGACTTCATCGACAAACCGCCGCACCTGCCCCGCTTGATCCGCCGCGGTGAAGCGCAGCACCGGCGTGGTGATGCCCATGTCGAGCCATTGTTGAATCAAGTTGGCGCAATCCTTAGGCGTGCCATGGGCGAGCCAGACTTTGATCAAGCTCTCCGGCGGATAGCTCGGCCCGTAATAGTGATTGAAATAATCCTTCGACTGGCGGTACGCCAGCGCGCGGTCATCGTTGATGTTGACCATGCCATGGATGGCGACCTCGAAGTTGGACAGATCTCTGCCCGCCTCGGCGGCGCTCTCTTCAATAACCCGCAGCCGCTTCGCCATCTCGTCAGCCGTCACGCCCATGGTGATGTAGCCGTCGGCGAGCAATCCGACCCGGCGCATCGCTTGATCGACGATCTTGTCGCCAACCTGCTCGCGGTCGGGGCTGACGGCGATCCAGATCGGCGGCGGCTTTTGCACCGGCTTGGGCACGATGTGGTAATTTTCCAGGGTATAATATTTGCCGCGAAACGAAGTTGGCTGGTCGCACCAGATTTGCCGCAACAGCTCGATGCCCTCGCGCATGCGCCCGACCCGCTCGCTTTTTTGTATCCCGAACGCGCGCAGCTCGCCTTCATGGCCGCCGCCGATGCAGACGCCGAGCAGCGAACGGCCTTGGGAAATCTGATCCAGCGACGCCCATTGAATCGCCAGCAACACCGGATGGCGCACTGGAAACGACGCCATACAGATGGTGCCCAGGCGAACTTTCTTGGTATGGGTCGCCACCGCCGACAGCATGACGATCGCTTCCAAGCGCGGCTTGTGGATCAAACTGTCGCCGAACCAGACCGATTCGAAGATCCCGGTCTGTTCCGCCATCACCGCGGTCTGGATCAAGTCGTCGACATCGGTGAGGCCAAACAGCGCGCCCCGGTTGGGCAAGCTCAGTCCCCACTTCACCGGCAAGTTACGCATGACCTTGTGTTAGAAGAACCGTCCCGGAGTGTCAAGCTACAGTCGTCTTGACAGTGGGGGAAAATTGCGAGCATAGCTTAATTAGTGCCTGACAGAAAACCCCGTTTTTTTAGAACCCGGCCTGCTAATTTTTGAGCGCAACACGCGGGTTTCGTGTTTTCATGTGCGAACGGCAAAGTTTTGGAGTTATTGCGAATCCCCACACGCGTTGCGTCAACTTCTGGACGAA
>CAMDBU010000184.1 GCA_945889495.1 Syntrophobacter sp. SbD2
ACGCACACACTTGGCCTATACCGAACGCCAGCTAAGAAGCAGGGGTTCCGCTACGGTCCGATTTCTACCTTGGAGGCTGCTACCAACAAACCGACCTGACATTTTCGCCTTGCCGTTAACATGACAGATTGACGTTGCTACGACACGAAGTAAACTTTTTGCTTGAATAATCGGTAGAACATGATAATGAGACATGCGACCGAAACGCCAGCCCTCGCTTTCGGTTAACTTACAACGGACAAAATTGCGGTAGCACGCCGGAAAATTTTAGGAGGCATTGTGGCACAGACGAAACTACAGGCGGTTGGATTGCGGCATGAATATTATCAGCCGCGCACAGGTGGCAGGCTCTTGGCCTTGGACCAGATCAACCTCGAGGTGAACGATGGCGAATTCGTCACCATCGTCGGACCCAGCGGTTGCGGCAAGACTACCTTCATTAATTTGTGCGACGGTCTGCTCAAGCCGACGGCCGGACACATTACGATTGACGGCAAAATCGTTACCGGCCCGGGTATCGACCGGGGCATGGTGTTCCAGGACTCTTGCTTGATGCCCTGGCGCACGGTGCTGAAGAACGTCCTGTTCGGCCTTGAGTGCCAGAGCTTGGACAACGCCGAAGGCATCGAGCGCGCCATGGGTTTTATCAAACTGGTCGGGTTACAAGGGTTTGAAGACCACTATCCCCATGAACTCTCCGGCGGTATGCAGCAACGCTGCAACCTGGCGCGGGCGCTCACGGTCGACCCGAAGATTCTCATCATGGATGAGCCCTTCGCCGCCTTGGACGCGCAAACCCGCGAAATCATGCAGGCCGAGCTCTTGCGCATCTGGAAAGAGTCCGGCAAGACCGTGCTCTTCATTACCCATCAGATCAATGAGGCGATCTTCTTGGCGGATCGGGTGATTGTTTTCGGCTCGCGCCCTGGGCGGGTTAAGAAAATGATTCCCATCAATCTGCCGCGGCCGCGCGATTTGTCGATCAAGCGCGATCCGCAGTTCCTCAAGTATGAAGACGAGCTTTGGCAGCTCATTGAAGAAGAAGTCAAAAAGACCATGATCGCCGATCAGGTCGTTCAAAACATCAATAAATAATAATGACTAATGATTTCGAGATCTAGATCGGCTTCCATATGGGGAATCGTTTCAATTCCCAGTCGCTCATCCTCGTAGGCTGTACTCTTTTCGTTTTATATCTTGCCGGGATTCCGCTTCTGATGCTGCTTTACGGCAGCATCAGAAGCGCTCCCATCGGCGAGCCCGGCGCCCATTTCACTATCGCCAACTACGTCAAGGCCTACGCCGACAAGGAGTTTTATCTCCTCCTGCTCAACTCGGTTTATTATGCGCTGGGCACCTGCACGCTGACCTTTCTGATCGGCACCTTTCTCGCGTGGGTCAGCGAGCGTACCAATACGCCGTGCAAAAAGTTGTTCATGGTCATGTCCTTGATCCCGTTTATCATTCCCGGGATCTTGAGCACGATTTCCTGGATTCTCTTGTTGAGTCCGAAGATCGGTCTGATCAACATCGTTGTCAAAGAAGCCTTGGGTCTCGATGCCGCACCGTTCAACGTTTATTCCATGTGGGGCATGATCTGGGCTGAGTCAATCCATCTTTATCCACTGGTATTTCTCTTGATGTCGGCGGCCTTCCGCAATATGGACACCTCCTTGGAAGAGGCGGCATTGACCTCGGGATCGAGCACCTTTCAGACCTTTCGCACGGTGACGCTGCCACTCATGCGGCCGGCCATGGTGAGCGTGCTGTTGATCAACTTTATTCGCGGCATCGAGGCCTTCGAGGTGCCGGCGTTAATCGGTGTGCCGGCGAAAATCTCGGTCTTTACCACGAAAATATTCCTCGCCATCCACCAATTCCCCTCGGACTTCGGCTTGGCCGGGGCTTACGCGGTGACTTTGTTGGTGATCAGTACGGTGGGCGTGCTGATTTATGGCCGGATTACCCGCAAGGAAGAGCGCTACGCCACGGTGACCGGCAAGGGATACCGGCCGCGCGTGGTCGATTTGGGCCCTTGGAAATGGCTGACCTTCGGTATCTCCTCCCTCATTTTCATGCTCGCGGTGATTTTGCCGATCTTTGTTCTCCTCTGGTCGTCGTTCATTCCTTATTACGGTGTGCCGTCTTGGGAACTCGCCGGCAAGATGACCTGGGGCAACTATCACTATATTCTCAACTATCCGTTGGCGGCGACGGCGTTCAAGAATAGCTTCTATCTCTCGGTTGGAACGGCGACATTGGTGATGTTGCTGACCTCGGTCATCGCTTGGATTACCGTCAAGACTAAGCTGCCGGGGCGGGCGTTTCTCGACACCATGTGTTTTATTCCGATCGCCATGCCCGGAATCGTGCTCGGCGTTAGTCTGATCTGGGTCTATCTTACGATACCGATCCCAATCTATGGCACGATTTGGGTTTTGCTCCTGGCCTACATGACCAAGTATATTCCCTATGGCATTCGCGCCGCGTCAGCGTCGATGATCCAGATCAATAAAGAGCTCGAAGAAGCGTCGTTTACCGCCGGCGGGACTTGGTTCCAGACCTTTTGGAAAATCATTTTGCCGCTGTTGATGCCGGGCTTCACCGCCGGCTGGATTTACATCAGCATCATCGCTTTGCGCGAGTTGTCGACGTCGATTTTGCTTTACTCGTATAACAGCACGGTGTTGTCGATCATGGCCTTCGATTTGTGGGAGGGCGGCCAATACACTTATGTTTGCGCGCTCGGGGTATTGATGGTGTTGTTGCTGGTGACCATGGCTGGTATCGCGCGCAAGTTGGGTGCGAAGATCGGCATCGCGGAATAATCTATTCGACTTCAAGCATTGATAGTTGCGATGGCATAAAGCTACCGAAACTAAGGGAGATTTAAAATGGCGGAAACAAGAGACATGGTGCAGATCGAAGCGCTGGAGAAATACTTCGGCGAAGACAAGGAACGGGTGCATGTCCTCAAGGGGGTGTCGCTCAACATACCCGAAGGATCGCTCTACACTTTCTTAGGCCCTAGCGGTTGCGGTAAGACCACGACCTTGCGCTGCGTCGCCGGTCTGGAACGGCCGGATGGCGGTAGAATTAGCATCGGCGGCCAGACCGTCTTCGCCTCCGGCGAGCGCGTCTATGTACCGACCAACAAGCGGCCCATCGGCATGGTTTTTCAGTCCTACGCCATCTGGCCGCATATGACGGTGGCGGAAAATGTCGCTTATCCATTGACCATCCAGCGTAAGTCCAAAGACGAGATCAAAAAGCGCGTCGGCGAAGTATTGAAGGTCGTTGGTTTAGACGGTCTGGAGGACCGCCCCGCGCCGAAGCTCTCCGGTGGCCAACAACAGCGCGTCGCCTTCGCCCGCGCCTTGATCAACGAGCCCAAGGTCATGCTCTTGGACGAGCCCTTGAGCAACCTGGACGCCAAGCTGCGCGTGCAGATGCGTTCCGAGATCAAAGCCTTGCAGCGGCGCACTAATATCACGACCATCTTCGTCACCCATGACCAGGCCGAAGCGCTGGCGATCTCGGACCAGATCGCGGTCATGCATGGCGGCGTCCTGATCGAAGTTGGCGCGCCCCATCAATTGTACACCCGGCCCAAGCGCCGCTTCACCGCGACCTTTCTCGGCTTGACCAACCTGCTCAACGGCAAGGTGCTGGAAGTCAGCGGCGATTCCCAACCGGGTAAGATGCAAACCAAGAAGGGGGTTTTGAGTTTCATCCCCGCGCCAGGGCTCAAGAAAGACCAAGCGGCGGTGATCTCGATCCGCCCGGAAAACATTCCCTTGCATAAGACCCAGCCCCAGGGCTTGGAAAACGTCGTCGATGGAATCATCACGGAAGCGATCTTCATGGGCGATTCCTATCAATGTAAAGTCGCGGTTGCCGACGATATCGTCGCGGTGCACACGCACCCGTTTAATGCCGTTAACGTTGGTGACAAAGTTTACCTCCATCTCGACCCGGCCAGCTGTAACGGTCTGCCGGCCGATGATAAAGAGGGTGTTGATGAATCGATGTTGGGGGACTAGAATGCCCCCCAAAGTAGAAATTGAAAGGAGAATTATTTAAATGACAGCACTAGAGGCTAAGAAATTAGCCGAAGATGACATGAAAGCGGGGAAGACCCCCAAGTACAACGATCTGCGCGATTGGTTGGAAATCGTCGACAGCATGGGTGAGTTGAAAAAAGTCGACGGCGTCGATTGGAATCTCGAGATGGGTACGCTCGCCGAGATCTTCGCCCACGAATCGAAAGACGGCCCGACCCCGGCGGTGCTTTTCGACAACGTCCCCGGCTACCCCAAAGGATTTCGCACGCTGTTCGCCCAGAATGCTTCGTTCAAGCGTATGGCGCTCAACCTGGGCCTGGACATGAGCTTGTCCAATCTCGACTTGGTCCGTGCCTTCCGCCAAAAGCTAGTCAATCTCGAACCGATCAAACATAAAGTCGTCACCAAGGGGCCGATCCTGGAAAACGTCGACTCCGGCGACAAGGTCGACTTGCTCAAGTTCCCCGTGCCGTTCATGCATGAGCTTGACGGCGGCCGTTTCATTGGCACCGCTTGTTTGGTCACCACCCGTGACCCCGATGAAGGCTGGGTCAACTTCGGCGCCTATCGTGGCATGGTGCATGACGCGAAAAACATGGGCCTGTACATTTCCCCCGGCAAGCATGGCAGCATTCAGCGCAATAAATATTTTGAGCGCGGCCAGAAGTGTCCGGTGATTGTCTCCGTCGGCCAGGACCCGGTGTTGTTCATGGTCTCGGGTAACGAGATCGATTACGGCGTCGGCGAGTTCGATTATGCCGGCGGCCTCAAAGGCGCGCCCATCGAAGTCATCGAAGGCCGCTCCACCGGATTGCCCTTCGCGGCCAACGCCGAGATCGTCATCGAAGGTTGGATGGACCCCAACGACCGCAAGACCGAAGGCCCGTTCGGCGAATGGACCGGCTACTACGCCAGCTCCAGCCGCCCCGAGCCGGTGATCCACGTCGACAACGTTTACTATCGCAACGATCCGATTCTCTGCTGCGCCCGGCCCGGCCGTCCGCCGTCAGATTATTCCATCGCCAAGTGCATGGTAAAGGCGTCGCTCATCTGGGAGCAGGTGGAAAAGGCCGGCGTACCGGATGTCCGCGGCGTGTGGTGTCACGAGGCCGGCGGCGGCCGTCTGCTGAACATCATCTCGATCAAGCAGCGCTATCCCGGCCATGCCCGCCAAGCGATGTTGGTCGCCTCGCAGGTTCATGCCGGCGCTTACCTTGGCCGCTACGTCATCGTGGTCGACGAAGATATTGACCCGACCAACACCTTCGACGTGCTCTGGGCCTTGTCCAGCCGCTCGGACCCGGTGGAGTCCATCGAGATCCTGCGCCGCTGCTGGAGCGGCCCGCTCGATCCGCGCATCCATCCGTCCAAGAAGGGTTTCAACTCCCGCGCCGTGATCGACGCCTGCCGTCCCTTCGAATGGCTGAAGGACTTCCCGCCGGTGGCCGAGTCGTCGCCCGAGCTGCGCCAGAAGATCTACGAGAAGTACAAGAAGGTTATCGAAGGATAACTTCCCAACGTTTTTTGAAGTGCCATGAAGGGGCGGCTAATCGTTAGCCGCCCCTTCGCATTTTGACGTGATTAAAATTTCGTCTCCAACCCTTCGCCAGTGGCGAGCCAGCGCGCGCACTCGGCGCCGAGTTCCCGCACTGCCCGCGACTCATAGGCCGCCGACTCCTCGGCGCTGAGCGTATCGCTCCAGCGGCCATTCACTCCCTGATGGATAAATACTTGCGCGCCGCCGTCCCAGAAGGCGCCGCCCAGCGGCACACTCTTGGTGGCGTGTGCTTTCATCCAATCGAAGGTGCAGAATTCGACGGTCTTTTCCCACCCCGATTCGTCGATCGGAATGTCGAGGAACTTGGCGATGCGGCGCATCTGTCCCGGCATATCGCGCTTGAGCTCGGCGAAGTGGACCAGCAATAGATTGGGCAGGTTGCGAATCGCCCACCAGCTTCGGACGTTGTCCCAGAACGGCCAGAAGGGATGCCCGTCGCGTTGCAACCAATCGCGCCAATACTGCCGAATGTCGTCCGGCGGCAGCTCGATGGGCGGCCCAACCCGGCCCGGGGTATCGTTGAGCGCCGAGTACCATGTCTGGTTTGCGTTGGCATGGTGATTGTACATACTCCAAACCACGTCGCGTCCATCGCGGCCGATGTAGAGGTATTTGGCTTGGGGCGAATAGACCAGCGCGTCCACCGGCAGATGGGTTTTCAAAAACCGCCGGCGCTTTTGCGCCGCCACCGCCGGCAGCTTTACGTCCTTGGGTGGCACCCGCAGGTCGAGCCAAGGCGACAGCTCGGCGACTTCCAATTCTGGATCGGGACCGAACAGCATCTGGCCGATGATCTGCTGCATCCAAGTCGTCCCCGACTTTGCGTAGGTGGCGATGACAATGTCGTCGCCGCGAAACTGAAAATCGTTCCAGATGGTCGAGTCGAAGTGATGGTTGTGGAGCTCTCGGCGCTTTATCGGCCAGTTCTGTGTTTCAGTCATGGAAAACTCTCGTGATGGTTTGAGAATAGCTTTCTTCGGGTCGGTGCGTCAGCGCCTTACGCATTATTAGACCTTAGGTCCAAGCTGATGCCGCGCATTCTTCTCAGTCTCCAGTAGTGCCTTCTCGATCTGCTTGCAATCGAGAATAACGGTTTCATTCAAAAATGTAATGTTTTCGTAGCTTCCAGAACCACGAACTTTGGCGCGCAACTTGAATCGTAACCACAAGCTCGACTGGGTATCCAGCGCAGACTAGCGACACCGAACACGGCGCGGCTGTGAACTCCGCGCTCGCCGAGCACCTCGCGAAATAGATCCGCGGCGCCGTCATTGGACAGCGAGACCGAACTTGGCGTCGAGGCGCTCGATCTACTGCTGACGCCGCAACGGCGCGTAGGTCAGAGCCTCGTCTGGACGCCGCGCTATCGTGAGGAGTACATTTGTTTGGTGTCGAAAGAGCACCGGGTAAAGCGCTTGCCGTTGGCGAATTTCGCCGCCATGGAACATGTCCTGGTCGCGCCGCGCGAGCGAGCGGGCGCCATCGTCGATTCGGTGCTGGAAGAGCAGGGCCGTAAGCGCGGGTCGCGGTGCAAGCATCGACTTTTCTCATACTGCCGAGTTTGTTAGTCGGCGCCACGCGAATCGCCACCGTGCCGGCGCGCATCGCGGTCAATCTGGCGCGAAGGTATCCGTTGCAAACGCTCCGGCCGCCCATCGAGATTCCCGGGTTTACCATGTGCCAAGGCTGGCATGAGATCCATCGTAACGATCCAGGTCACCGCGCGCTGCGTGACGCCTTGGCCGGCGCTGCTAAAAACCAATCGCGGGATTGTCGGGTTACGCTTCGCTAACCCGACCTACGGCGAGCGCCGCTTCGCCGAGTTTTCCGAACTCTGCGAAAGCGCAACCCCAATCCTCCAAAAACTGAGAATGAGATTGCCGGTTTCGGCGATCTCCGCCGTGAAATGCCGGCTTTCGCCCTGGCATTTCCTTTGCTGAGTCATCTCGCAAGATTGGCTCAATTCACGGAGGGAGAATATGTTCACCGACAAGATCGAACTGAAAGACTTCGACAAAATGGACCAAGAGTATAAAGAGCTATTGGGCCACGTGTTGACCATCCAAGCCGACTGCGAGATTGGCGGACCGCATCTCTACGTCGAGAAGATGCTGCCAGCGGCGCCGACCAAGCTCGACCAGTTGATCGTCGCGCGCACCGCGGCGGAAGAGATCGATCACTATCGCAAGGTCGCGCGGCTGGCCGGCGAGATCGGCGTCGATGTTTCGTTCGTGTTAAGTCAGCCCAACGAGAAACGCTTCGTCGACACTTTTCGCGGTTCGATTACTACCTGGGCAGACAACGCGGTGTTCGGTTTTCTCATCGACCGGGTGGGGCGTTATCAGTTGGAAGAGTTTTACGATTGCAGCTACCTGCCGCTGCAGCGGATTCTCCCCGACATCGTCACCGAAGAGTTGGGCCACATCGAATACGGTTATAACAAGACCCTGGAGTTGATTCAGTCCGGTGACGCTGGCAAAGCCAAAGCGCAGAAAGCCGTCGACTATTGGTATGTGCGCGCGTTGGACATGTTCGGCCGGGCCGATTCGAAAAAATCCGAGCGCTATCGCCACTGGGGTCTCAAGCGGCGCACCAACCAGCAAGCGCGCCAAGACTACATGAACGAGGTCGCGCCGATCCTCCGCCAAATGGGCTTGCAACTGCCCGACCCCAACCAAGGTCGCCGGTACTTCTAACGAAAGGAGAACGTCATGCCACAAGCGGTCGCCAATCTCGACAAAATGGACGAACACCTAAAGACCATCGTGCAAGCGCTCTATGGCGCGGTCAAGCAAGGCATTCCTCATGTCAAAGAGCCCGCGGTGGTCGACAAAGCGCTCGCCGACTGCAAGGAAATCCTCGATGAGGTGATGGCGGGGAAAGTCGATGAGTGGCTGAACTGACTCGGCGCGTTGCTCAGGCTGGTTTCCGATCGCTTTGCTTGTACCAGTCCTCGTGCAGCGACCACTGCTGGCAACTGAGACAGGAGGTCCAATGCCATTGATGGTTGCAGGTTGGGCACTGTCCGCGCGTCGAAAAAGTATTCCACGCGGTCCAGCAGCCCGTGGCGAAATATTCTGGATACTCGCAGGGCGCGCAGAGCCAGCGGTCAGACGGCGTGGGTTGCCACTTGCAGAGCGGGCAGCGGATGCGCTTGAAGTCGGGAGTTTTGACTCTGCGCGTCAAAACTCTGTTGATGAGTTTGGGTGATGCCGGCGTCTCCTGTAGCAGTGACCATGACATGAGGGACTTTGCTGCACGCGTGAAGCTACTCACCACGACATCTGACGAAATTGACCATCTTCATGCTCATCACCACTTCGCGTTTCTGATTCAACACTTCGATGAACGTGCGGACGATGCCGCGGTCGGGACGGGAGTCGGAACGGCGGGCTTCCATGACCGTGGCACGGACCGATAGCGTATCGCCGGGAAAGACTGGCTTGGGCCAGCGCAGCTCGTCGCCGCCGGGGGAGCCGAGGTTGGCGACGCTCGATAAATAATTTTCCGTGTAGACGCGCATCATCAACGCCGCGGTGTGCCAGCCGCTGGCGATGACGCCGCCGTAGATGCTTTTCTTGGCGGCTTCTTTATCGATATGGTAGGAGAGCGGCACGAAGCGCTTGCCGAAATCCAAGACTTCCTGTTCGTCGACGGCGATGGCGCCGAACTCGTGCACGGCGCCGGCAATGTAGTCTTCGAAGTAGCGGTTGTCGGGCTTGGTTGAAAAGGTTGAGTTGCTCATGGCTTTTCACTTGCTGCAAGGTAACTAAAACTACTCTAATCGATCGCGCCAGTAGCCGGGTCGCCGGCCTTGGTGGGCGAATGCGACAACCCACAGATCGGTCTCATGTTCGATGAATATGATGGAATAAGGGAATCTAGTAACGATGACCTGCCGAGCGCCCAAGGATTTCGGAATACTTAAGGGAACCTCTAAAAACTCACCCTTGAAATTGTAGTTACTGTTTGCACAATATTTTCCTTCACAAAATAACCAGATGCCCGTCCTGGGGCGGCAAGCGATCTATTTTGACGCTCGGTTAGCCTCGTTCCCCGTCGTTTTGCCACAT
>CAMDBU010000185.1 GCA_945889495.1 Syntrophobacter sp. SbD2
TTTGGTTACCGAAGCGAGAAATTCCGGGCGCAAGCCGACCTTGCCGCCGTACATGTCGCGCAACATTTGGTCCAAGTCCTTGGGCGACTTCACGTCCCCACCGTTGAACGGATCGATGACGATCTCGCTGTCGTCGATGGTCGTCTTGACCAGAAAATGGCCGGGAAAGCCGACGCCGTCGAAGTTGAGACCGACGCGCTGGGCCACTTCCATGTAGAGCACCGATAAACTGATCGGGATGCCGGTCTTGCCTTCGATGACGCGGTTGAGAAAGCTATTGTCCGCTTCGTAGTAGGCATCGCGGTTGCCGCGAAACCCATGTTGGGAAAACAGCACGAAGTTTAGCGCGGCCAAAGTGTGGAACGCGTCGGCATCGGCGCCGCTGCGCTCGGTAACTTCCAACGCCAGGCCGTCCAACCGGCGCAGACATTCCAGACAATCGAGTTCGGGGTATTCAGAAAGCGCGATGGTCAGCGCGGCGCGGCCAAGATCGATGGCCTCTTCCGGCCGTTCCACCGCCTGGCGAAATTCTCTGTAGGGATCGGTAGCCAATGTGGGATGGTGTCAGTGTGGTATCGGCGCTGGCCGCAAGGGGCGAAAAATTTTTCGCCCCTTGTATAACCCGGCGTGATTTATTGATTATTGCTTTACCGCGGTTCGGCGATGACGTCGATCAAATACGGCTTTTGCTGTTCCTTGACGTACTTGACGCCGCGCTCGACGGCGGCGCGCAGGTCGGCCGGGTTGCGGATCGGACCATCGCTGTTGACGCCGAAGGACTTCGCCATCATAGCGAAATCGATGGCCGGATCGTCGACGTGGGTGCCGATACCGGCATTGCCGACATCGCGTTTGCGGAACTTGGCGACTTCCATGCCATGCTCCTCGGAATTAAAATACGACTGGTTGTTATGCATGATCATGAGGAGCGGAATGCGATGCTTGGCCGCCGTCCAGATGGCGCTCGAAGTCATCAACATATCGCCGTCGGACTGAATCGCCACGGCGAGCTTCCCACTGCCCTTGAGCGCCAAGGCAGCGCCGATGGCCGCGCCCGGACCGTAGCCCAAGCCAGCACCGCCGCTGCCGCCGAGCGACTGATTGGGCTTGGTGAAATCCCACAGCCGGCGAGTCCAGCCGTTGGACGTGCCGTTGACGCACACCCAGTCTTCCTTCTTGATCGCTTCGCCGATCTCCAGCGCCAACCAGGCGGTGGAGATTTCTTTCTGCGAGCCCTTGGCTTGGGCGTCGCTCAGCCATTTGGCGCGGCGATTTTTATGCTTGTCGGTCAGTTCCTTTTGGCGCGCTTCGATGGTGGTTTTCTTGGCGGCGTCCTTGCCGATCAACTCGCGGCACAGCCGGGTCAGTTCCGGCACGGCGACGGAAGTGTCGGCGGTCATCGGATTGTCGATCGCCTGAAGCGCCTGAAAGTCATTGGCCCAGGAGTGGACCAACATATCGTTCATCGAGATCGCGGCAATGCGCACGCCCGGGGTCGTGACATATTCGCTCTCGCGAGTCTGCTTGCTCACGGTCGTGAGCGCGCCGAACAGATCGCCGACATCCAGCGCCAGAATAAAGTCGGCCTTCTGGAGAATCTCCCGAGCGCCGTCGGTGACATCCAACGGATGGGTCGCGGGAAAATTGAAACGCGCGCCCTTGTCGACAACCGGCGCGGCCAGCACTTCGGCCAATTCGATCAGCATCGGCACGGCTTTGGGATTGCGCCCGAGCATGTCGGCGATGATCAACGGATTTTTCGCGTTGACCAAATCCTGCGCCGCGCGCTTGAGCGCTTCCGGATTGGCCTGGGCCGGCGCCGGCTTAGAGTGGCGGCTGACATCCGGGATGTCGGCGATGGCCTTCAAGGCGTCTTCCTGAATGTCGGCATCGTAGTTGATATACACCGGCGCGGTGGGATCGGTGGTGGTGATGCGGTAGCCGCGGATGAACGAGTCCGGCACGTCGGCCAGGGAGTAAGGCTGATCGTCCCACTTGGTGTAGTCGCGCACCTGATTACCCTGCACCAGCGCGGTGTGAATCCAGTCGATGCGCGGCCGGCGCCGCTTGGTCACCATCGGTCCGGTGCCGCCCAACACCAGCATCGGCACGCGGTCGATGTAGGCGTTGAAGATCGCCATGCTGGCATGCTGCAAACCGACCATGTTGTGAACGATGGCGATCATCGGTTTGTTCTTAGCCTTGGCGTAGCCATGGGCGATGGCGACCGAGATTTCTTCGTGATGGCAGAAGATTACTTCGGGCTTGTAGTTGCCGCCGTAGTTGACGATGGAATCGTGGATGCCGCGAAAGGTCGCGCCGGGGTTGAACGCGGTGTACTCGATGTCGTGCGCCTTCATCATATCGACGATGACATCGGAACCGTATTCCGGTTGTTTCTTTTCTACTCTGGACATTTAAAACTCCTCTCTCGAATTACTATTTCGCTCTCAATACCAGGAAACCCGCCCCCTGGCTAGGGCTGGTTTAAGAATTTCCCGCCGGCGCTTTCGTCCGCAAAAGACCGCGCTCGTAGAACAACTCCAGGGTCTCGGCCAACTCGCCATGGCGCGCGCCGCTGTCGGAAGCTTGGCCCAAATTGAGCGCGGCGATGGCGCGCAAAACTTTCTGCGCCGCCGGCGCCATGAACGAATCGAGACCGTGCGAATTGAACGTGCGCTTCAACTCGTCCATCTCCTCGGCGCGCCGCCCGGCGTGAATCTGCAAGCCAATAATGCTGCCCGACACTTTGTCCAACAAACCGGGAAAGCTCTCTTCGTACTGGGCGCGAATCTCATTCAACAAACCGAACTTGCGCGCGCCCATGAGCAACTCGCAAAACAACCCCTGAAATCCTTTGGTAAGACCGGCATAGATCACCTTGAACGCCGAGGCTTGATTGGTGCTCGGGCCGAGAATTTTCAGCGGAATGTTGAACGCTTCGAGACCGCGCAGCCGCTCGGCTTCAGGCCCGGACAGATAAACGATGGTACCCTTGCCCATCCGCGCCGCCGAACCAATAATACAGCCGTCGACGAAGCTGACGCCGGCGGGCGCCAAAACCGCGGCGATGGCATCGGCGGTCATCGGCGAAATCGCATTGGCATCGCAAAACAGCAAATCCTTGCGGCCGGTTTTCAGCGCCGCCTTGGCGACCTTGGCGGCGACCTTCTTAGCCGCCGACGGCACGACGATGGAAACGATCACCTCAGCTTCCTTGACCAAAGTGTTCATCGACGGCACGGAAGTCACGCCGGCGTTCGCCGCCCGCTTGCGGCTCACCTCGCCGCGATCCTTGTCGTAAGTTAAAACCTCGACGCCATGGCTCTTGAGCAACTTGGCCCAATGAAACCCCATTTCGCCGATGCTCATGATGCCAACTCTTTGAAATGCCATAATCCGATGCCTCCCGGTCGTGGTCGATGCTTTCTATTTCATATCGGTGGTTGGATTTAAAGGCAACGCTCGATCGGCCGATCCATCTATTCGAGACGTCTCGCTACCAAGCGCGCGGCGATCGTTTATAATCGACAATTAAACCGACAACCAAGCAGGAGAAGACGACATGAACGATAGCGCCAAATTCGAACTCGACAACTTCATGCAGGGGGTCATGCAGCGCAATCCCGGCGAAGGTGAATTTCACCAGGCGGTACGCGAGGTCTGCGAATCGCTGATGCCCTTCGTGTTGGACAATCGCAAATACCACGACGCCAACATCCTCGAACGGATCACCGAACCCGACCGCACGATCATTTACCGGGTCAGTTGGGAAGACGACAAAGGCAATATCCAAACCAACCGCGCCTGGCGCGTGCAGTTCAATAATTCCATCGGCCCCTACAAGGGCGGCCTGCGCTTTCATCCGAGCGTCAACCAGTCGGTGCTCAAGTTCTTGGGCTTCGAACAGATTTTTAAAAACTCCCTCACCGGCCTGCCCATGGGCGGCGCCAAGGGCGGCGCGAACTTCGATCCCAAAGGTAAAAGCGACCGCGAAGTGATGCGCTTCTGCCAGTCGATGATGAATGAACTGTTCCGCCATATCGGCGAGGACACCGACGTGCCGGCCGGCGATATCGGCGTCGGCGGCAGAGAGATCGGCTTTCTCTTCGGTCAGTTCAAACGGCTCGCCAACCGCGTGACCGGAACTTTTACCGGCAAGGGCCTCACCTACGGCGGCAGCTTGATCCGCACCGAAGCCACCGGTTACGGCTGCGTTTATTTTTGCGAGAACATGCTCAACCACGCCGGCGACACGCTCCAAGGCAAAAGCTGCGCGATCTCCGGCTCCGGCAACGTCGCCATCTACTGCGCCGAGAAAGCGATTCAATCCGGCGCCAAGGTGCTCACCATGAGCGACTCCGCCGGCACCATCTACGACCAGGACGGCATCGACGCCGACAAGCTCGCCTTCGTC
This sequence comes from Syntrophobacter sp. SbD2, assembly GCA_945889495.1. Lineage (GTDB taxonomy): Bacteria > Desulfobacterota > Binatia > UBA9968 > UBA9968 > DP-20. The sequence goes on from CAMDBU010000185.1 coordinate 4,418, forward strand.
AAAGACTTGAAAGAAGTGCGCCGCGGCCGAATTTCGGAATACGTCGAGAAATATAAATCGGCCCAATACCTCGCCGGCAAACGCCCCTGGGGCGTGAAATGCGACGCCGCCTTCCCCTGCGCCACCCAAAATGAAATCAGCTTGGAGGACGCGAAAGTGTTAATCGCCAACGGCGTCAAAGTCGTCGCCGAAGGCGCCAACATGCCGACCGAGTTGGCCGCCGTGCATCTATTTCAAGAAAGCGGCGTGCTTTTCGGCCCCGCCAAAGCCGCCAACGCCGGCGGCGTCGCCGTCTCCGGATTGGAGCAAAGTCAAAATTCGTTACGCTTGAGTTGGTCGCGTGAAGAAGTCGACGAGCGCTTGAAAAAAATCATGAAAGAGATCCACGGCAAGTGCGAAAAATACGGCAGCGCAACCAACGGCAAAGTCGACTACGTCAAAGGCGCCAACATCGGCGGCTTCGTCAAAGTCGCCGATGCGATGTTGGCGTATGGGATTGTGTGAAGGGCGAAGAAGAAAACCTGTTCAACTTCACGAAGGTGTCGCCGTGGGGATCAAGCGACTGCCCTCTTCCTGACATCGTCGAGGATTGAAACCAACTCATCCACGTCCTTGGAGTCGAACATGCCATCGACACCCTTGGGACTAAAATCCGTGTATGGTGAATCGTACAGCGCTCGCGCATCCATGATGCCGTGTTCGGTCAGATGATCGACGATCAGGTTGAGAAATTCGATTTGGTTCGCCCGCAAAGTTTTCCCGGTGAGAAAGCTATTCAAAGAAACCTTGGCAGCTTCGCGATCTAGTCCGATCAATGACCGGACAAACAAGCCCAACCCCTGGCTCGATTCCTTGGCTTTTTGAACATCTTCATCGTTACCAATGCCGCTTTCCGCGATCATCCGTTCTAACTCCGCCAAGTCTGTCGAAGTCAGCGGTTCATTCATGCGGAGTTTATAAACCGTGAGATGATTTTCATTAGCCTTGAGAAACTGGCGCGCTTTGGCGCGAAACCGTTCGAAATCGCTTGGCTGAGAAAATCCAGGTAAGGTGAATTCTCTTTCGCTGCCCATCAAATCTTCGAAGTCGGTATAAATCGGCAGGCGCTGCTTCTTCTCGATCAACTTCACCAACGATCGCAGCCGTCGTCTGACATTTTCCAATAGCGACACGGTGACGTTCTGCCACCACTCATCGGTCTGCAAGTCCAGAATCAACGGCAGCTCGGCCTGGATCATTGGGATGCTGGCTTTATCCTGGAGCAGACCGGCAATGCCTTTTACCTGATCGCGCAGCCGCGCAAACCAAGCCTCCTGACGTAGGACCGCGAGCTGCAAGTTTAGAATCAGCAAGTCGAAACGCTTCGCCTCTTCGTCTTCAGCGTCAAGCTCCGTCGGTAAGCCGGCGACTTCGTGCGAAAGTTCGCTGTAGGCAACGCCATCAAGCTGGCTCCAAGCCTCCGTGGCAGCGTATTTCTCAACGAAGCGGCGTTTCGGCCGAACCACGAAGTTATTTACATTCATCGCCGCCACTTCGGTCCGCAGCAATTCCGCCGTCCCTCGACGTACCTCGCGCTCGGACGATCCGGCGCCGAAGGTCGCACTCGACTCACCAGCAAATCCACCGCCATCCGGCGCGCGGTCAATCGAAACCTTTTTGTCCAACTCGCCGATCAGCTCCAGCCGCGCGTTAAACAAACGCTTGGCCAGCGTCCCGCTAACGTTGCCCTCGGTGACCGGAAGTTGCTGGCTGAAATATTCGAGGTTCTGACAGTAATCGAAGACGTAGAAAAACTCTTTATCCTTACCCGGCCCGAACAAATCCGGACACAACCGGGTTCCCCGCCCGATCATCTGCCAGAACTTGGTCTTGGACCGCACCAGCTTGAAGAACACCAGATTGACGACCTCCGGAATATCGATGCCGGTGTCGAGCATGTCCACCGAGATCGCGATATGCGGCTCTTTGTTCAGGATCGAGAAATTATCGATCAGGTTCTGAACATACTCGGTCTCGAAGTCGATGACTCGCGCAAACTCGCCTTTGTAGTGCGGGTAATTGAGGTTAAACCGCTCGGCGATGAACTGCGCGTGGTCGTGATTTTTCGCGAAGACGATGGTCTTGCCCAGGCGATCCCCGCCAGCCACCTTAACGCCACGGGTCATCAGATGCTCCAGCACCTTGTCGACGGTATCTTTGTTGAACAGCCAGCGGTTGACAGCCTCGGCTTCGACCCGATTAGGGATGTTGCCGTCGTCGCTCCAGTCCAGCGCATCCCACTCTTCTTTTTCTTCTTCGGACAGTTGCTCGTAGGAAATCCCTTCCCGCTGGAATCGCAACGGCACCGAGACGGCTTTCGGCGGCACCAGGAAGCCGTCCCGAACCGCTTCGTCGAGGGTGTAGTTGTCGGTCGGAACGCCGCTTTCAAGGTTGAACAATCTGTAAGTGTTGCGATCCACTTCGTCCTTGGGCGTCGCGGTGAGGCCAACCAGCAGAGAATCGAAATACTCGAAGATCGCGCCGTACTTTTGGTAAACCGAGCGGTGCGCTTCGTCGATGATAACCAGATCGAAGTGGCCAACGCCGAAGCGCCGCTGGCCGTCGCGCGACTCCTCGATCAAGCCCATCATCGTCGGATAGGTCGAAACGTAGACACGGCCTTCTACATCCTTCTCCGTCACCAAATTTACCGGCGAGGTATCCGGGAGAAACTTTTTGAAGGCGTTCACCGCCTGACGCACCAGCGCCACCCGGTCGGCGAGGAACAACACCCGCTTCACCCAGTTGCAGCGCATCAAAAGTTCACAGAGCGCGATCACCGTGCGAGTCTTTCCCGCTCCCGTTGCCATGGTCAATAACGCCTTGCGGTCCAGGTCGCGCTCGAACGCCTCACCCACGCGCCGTAGCGCCCGCGACTGATAGTAGCGTTCGACGATCGACTCGTCGATTTTCGCGTCTGACAGGCCCTTGCGCGCCTCGCTTCTTTGAATGAGCAGTTGCAACTCCGACTTTTGGTAAAACCCTTGCACCGGCCGCGGCGGATAACTCAGCTCGTCCCACATCCAATGTTCGTAGCCGTTGGAGTAAAAAATTACCGGCCGCTGGCCGAACTGTTTCTCCAGGCAATCGGCGTACAGCTTCGCTTGCTGTTGACCGACGCGCGAGTCTCGTTTCGTCCGCTTTGCTTCGACGAGCCCAAGCGGTTTGCCGTCGTCGCCCCACAGTACGTAATCGACAAAGCCTTCGCCGGAGTTGTTGGGCATACCCGTAACGGGAAATTCCCGGTCCTGTGGATCGGCAAGCGCCCAGCCGGCCTCCTTCAGCAACAGATCAATGAAGTAGTCGCGGGTTTCGGCTTCCGAATAGTCGTGATCGTCGGCTCGCGCGGCGTTGTGCTGCTTCGCCTCGGCGACCTCGATCCGCAATCTTTGCAGCTCCTCGTCCAAGGCTTTCTTGCCGGACAATAATTGCGAGAGTTTTTCATCGCGCTCGTGCAGCTGGCTTTCCAACTTCTGCAATTGTTCCAGTGTCTGCGGCGAGACCGCGCTGGACTTCGGCAGCAAATCTGGGTTGAAGGAAAGACCGTCCGCTGGCTTCGCGCCACGCGCATAGGTGCGCGCTAACCAGAACAGGAAGTGGAATAGTTCTTTCGTCGCGGTTAGCGCGTCGACTTGGCGCACCGGTTTGTGGCTGTGAACGGCGAGGTTGCCGAGGTCTTTGACAACTTTGACCTTGGCGAAGATCGCCGAGCCAACGGCGTTGCGGAAGGACGGGGCGTGAATTAGCGCGCTCAGGTGATCTTGATAGGGAAGTTTTAGAGCGGCGTCATGTTTGTACAGCCAATGCACCGCCAGCTCCAACGCCCGGCGGGCGTGGAAGCAAGCGCTGCGCGAGTCGGGATAAACCAGCGACTCCGCGTGCGCCGCTGGCTCGAATAGCATCGGCCACTCGTCGCGAAGAAACTCGAATTGTGAGTCGGCGGTCGCCATTTTGCGATCCTAAGACGATAGGAATCCGTAGACCTTTGCTTTCGGCATATCTTTCACGCGCTTGAAAAACTCACTTTCAGTAATCTGTGTCGGCCAATCTAAGTTGATGGAAATGATGAAGCCCGTTTTATCGGCTGTTCGTTTGATGTCGATAGCCTGCAACCCGGCTAGATATACCAAATCGCGTATCAACGCTTTTCGGGGATTTTTTACCTGATAGAGTCCAGCAGTTTGTTTGATGACCTCGGAGAAATTCCGACTTCCGTGATCCAAGAACAGTTGCAGCAACTGCACGTGCCGATCGGACATGACCCGCTTACGTGGCGAACGCAGCCGGCCGAATAGATCGGTCATGGTGTTGCGATAAAGCGCCTTGGCAACGTGGAGACGGATCTCGGCAAACAGCCGGTTGCATTGCTTCTCGATTCCCTTGAGAGCGAATTTGAGAAACGGCGTCAGATCGTGACTGAGCGTGCGGGTTTCGGCAAGCGCGCTGAGATAACCGGGCTTCTCCTCGTAATAGTAGTTCGACATGGCGATGAACAGCGTATCGCGCAAGCCGACGCGCTGGAGCATCAGCGCTTCCAGAGCGCGCGCCGTGCGGCCGTTGCCGTCCAGAAAAGGATGCATGGCGGCAAAGTGATAGTGCAGCGCCAGCGCCTGAATCAGTGGATCGTGATCGCGAAAGATCGTCCGTACCGCCTCGCACAACTGGTGCAAAGCGGCGGCGCAATCATCTCCGCCCTCAACGCCTCGATGACGAGGCGTACCAAAGGTCACGTTGTCGTCTCGCCCCCTAGCAGCCCGTGGTGAAAGTCGAGAATGAAGTGGGTAACCGAGGCGATGAGGATCGACAGGAAGAAGAGATCGTGTAGAGTTTATTGCATGGCGATGGGAAAACGAAAACACGAAGAGCAGAGAGGGATGTGGGTGGCGGTGAGC
>CAMDBU010000186.1 GCA_945889495.1 Syntrophobacter sp. SbD2
GGCTGAAAGCGAAGGGTAAACTGTTCAAAGTCGCTCTCATCGCTTGCATGCGCAAGCTGCTCACGATTCTCAATTCTATGATCAAACATAAAACTTGTTGGTCTGATACTTTTCTTCAGAAAGCTTGACTTGCAAGACAGTTGCTACGAGCTATCCAAACTTTGCGTTCTCTGCGTTCTTTGCGGTTAGCAGTTCCGAATCCGAATACTTTGTGACCTTTGTGCTCTTTGTGGTTAATGTCCGATCCGGTCTTTATCTACTGTAATTCCAGCAGCGCCGTGCCCTGGCGAAACAGTTCCCGTTGAATGATATGGCGCTGCACTTCCGACGGTCCTTCGATGATGCGCCGGGCGCGGGCGTGGCGGAAGGCGCGGGCGATCACATGATCCTTGCGCAGCGCCGACGGTCCCACCGCTTCCAGCGCGAAGTCGATGACTTTATGCGCCAGCTCGGTGCCGAACAACTTAACTTTGGCCGCGTCGACGCGCACGTCCATTTTTTGATCGGCGCGCCAGGAGGCCGAATAGGTGAGCGCCTTGAGCGCTTCCAACTCGCCCAAGAAATGGCCGATGGTGCCGAGATATTTCTCCGCCTCTTTAGAATCTTGACGCAGCACTTGGGCGACGGCGCCCAGCACCCGCTGGGCCATGCCGTGGGCGCGGATGCCGACTTGGAAGCGGCGCGCGCCCAACCACGCCTGATTGAGCGCCCACCCGTTGCCCACTTCGCCCAACACCGCGGACTTATGCACCCGGCAATCCTCGAACACCAACTCGCAGGGCTCGGTGCCGGCGATGGTCGCGATGCTGCGCACCACGCGATAGCCCGGCGCGCCGGTGTCGATGAGAAAGCAGGTGACGCCCTCGCGGCCTTTGGTTCCCGGCAAGCGCGCGAACAGCTGGACGAAGTCGGCGACATCGGCGAAGGTCGGAAACATTTTCGTGCCGTTGATCTCGAAGTAATCGCCGTCCGGCGTCGCCGTGGTCTGCATCATGGATGGGTCGGCGCCAGACGCCGGCTCGCTCAGGCCGAAGGCGGAAGTTTTCTCGCCGCGAATGCAGGGCCAGAGATATTTGTCGATCTGTTCGCCCTGGCAGTTGAATAGAATGTTGGAAACATGATTGCCGAACTCAAACGGGATCGCGCTTTTCTCCAACTCCTCGGTGACCGCAATCATGGCGACGTTGCTGACCGCCATGCCGCCGTAGGCTTTCGGAATATCGAGGTGCCATAGTCCCATGGCCTCGGCCTTTTTCTCCAACCCCTCCATGATCTCCAAATAGCGGCGCACCTCGGGATCGCTGCTCGACTTCACCCGGCTCTTCCACCGGCTGCCTTCGAAGATATCCGGCGCGTAGGCGAACTCGGGCTCCAAGGGGATCAGCTCGGTTTGGACGAACGCCGCCACCGATTGGCGCAACTGTTCTTCTTCAGCGGACAGATGAAAATTCATGGCGCGGTAATAACTCCTTCCGCCCCTTTATCACAGCTTGCGCCGACAAAAAAAGCGAATTCAGCCATTGACCGTCGATTCGCGCATGTGTTAATCCGATCAACTACTGAATCGCGCCGGGAAAGAAGTTAGGGAGGTCCGATGTCCGCTGTCAATTTGGCCAACGTCAACATCATCGACGCCGACGGCCATGTGCTCGATCGCGACGCCGATCTGCGCAAGTTTATCGCCGAGCCGTTCTGCCGGCGGCGCGGCTCGCTGTTGCCGAGCGATGTTTGGGATTCGAGCATGTACGGGAAACTCGACACGCCCAACCCAGATCTCGCCACCCGGCTACGCGATCTCGACACCGAACATATCGATATCTCGGTGTTGTTTCCCACCGGCGGCTTTAGCGTCACCCAGTTGCCTGAACGGGACTACGCAGCGGCGTTTTGCCGCGGCTACAACGATTGGATCGCCAGCGTGTGCGCCGAGAGCCCGCGGCTCAAGGGCGTGGCGCTGGTGCCGTTCCAAGATGTCGATGCCGCGGCCAAGGAAACCGAACGCGCCATTGGCAAGTTGGGCCTGGTCGGCGTCGCCGTCGGCACCTTCGGCATGAAGGAGCATATCGGCCAGCCGGCCTACTGGCCGATCTACGAGCAGCTGGTGAAATACAACGCGCCGCTGCTGGTGCACAACTCACGCAACGGACCGGCGGGCGAGATCCGCTTCGATACGTTTTTATTTCGCCATACGGTTGGACGGCCCTTTGAAACTTTGCTAGATTGCGCCGCATTGGTTTACGGCGGTGTGCCGGAAAAATTTCCCAAGTTGCGCGTCGCCTTTCTCGAATGCGGCTGCGGCTGGGTGCCCTACTGGATGGACCGCATGGACGAGGAATGGGAGAAGCGCCAGGTGGAGGCGCCGTTGCTCAAAAAGAAACCGAGCGCGTACATCACCGGCGGCAATTGGTTTTTCGCCGCCGAGCCGGAAGAGTCGACGGTGCCGTTTTGTCTGGAAAAGCTCGGCGAAGATGTCATCTTGTTCGCTTCCGACTATCCCCATTGGGATGGCGGATTTCCTTATATGACGGCCACCGTCAAAGGCCGAAAAGATATTAGCGAAGCGCAAAAGAAGAAAATCATGCGCGACAACGCCGCCCGGCTTTACGGTTGGCAGTAAGCAAAGGAGTTTCACTTGAAAATCAGACCCCAGACAATATTTAGTTTCGTCGTCATGATCTTTTTCATCGTGTTCGTCTATGAAGCCAAAGATTGGCGCATGCAGGCACGGCTCTATCCCTTCGTCATCGGTATTCCCATGCTGATCTGTGCGGTGATCCAATTCATTTTGGATCTCAAGGGGGTCGAGGCTAAGTCGTCATCCTCTGACGGGGCGCCGATGGATTTTCAGTTCTCAGGCCAGAAGGACATGGACCCAGCGCTGGTTAAGCTGCGAACCATCACCATGTTCGCCTGGATGTTCGGCTTCTTTGGGGCGATCTGGCTGGTCGGCTACATCGTCGCGATTCCGATGATGGTCTTCACCTATTTGAAGTTCCAGTCGGGCGAGAGCTGGGCGCTGTCGACGATTTTGACCGCTTTCGCCTTCGTATTTTTCTATTCGCTATTCGTCAAGCTGCTTAATCTGCCCTTCCCCGACGGTGCCTTGCAGACCGTGCTCGGCCTCGTCTAAGTTTTGCGCCGCGATAAATCGCTCTTGGAGACGGCGCCGGGAAACTTTCCGGCGCCGTTCTTGTTTAGTAGCGCGGAACAATTATATTGCCCGCACCGGTCGCCGTTGCGGGGTATCCTATGACCAGATCCGATCGTTCGCGCAAACGTCACATCATCCTCGGCGCCTTAGCGGCGCTGAGCTTGCTGGCGGCGAGCGGCGGCGCCCAGGCCCAAAGCGACGGCTTTTACGCCGGCAAGACCGTGCGCATCATCGTCGGCGCCTCGCCGGGCGGTTTCTATGATCGCTGGGCGCGGCTCCTGGCGCGCTACCTGCCGCTGCATATTCCCGGCAATCCGAGCTTCATCGTGCAGAACATGCCGTCAGCCAGCTCAGTGGTGGCGGCCAACTATGTTTCTCTCGCCAAGCGCGACCCGCGCCTAGCCGAAGTGCCGACCTTGTTCGAGCTGCTCGATCAATACAAAGCGCCGGCCGTAATGAGCAACCTCGCCCGCGTGGTGCTGGCTAGCGGTGAGCTGGGCCGGCCGATGATGGCCGCCCCCGGCGTAGCGCCCGAGCGGATCAAAATACTGCGCGCCGCCTACGCCCAAGCGCTGCGCGACCCCGGCTTGATTGACGAAGCGAAAAAAAGCCAGATGGATTTGGCATACTCGAGCGGCGAAGCGCTCCAGGCGCAGGTCAAGGAGATCATCGGCCAACCGCGCGAGGTTATTGAACTGGTTAAGAAAGTTTTGGCGGATTGAGGGGAATATGAAAATCATTGAGCGGGGCGCCAATTTTGGATTTTGGATTTTAGTCCGCGGGGCCGCTTTGGGACTGTCGGACAAGATGCAGAGAAAACGTTCGTCCCTAGCAGGTATCTGCTTATTCCTATTGGCAATCGCCCTTGTACTCTTGAACGTCGAACGAGCGGCGGCGCAGCCGACACCCTTCTACAAGGACAAGACCGTGCGCATCGTCATCGGCTTTACGCCCGGCGGCTTTTACGACCGTTGGGCGCGGCTGTTGTCGCGCTATATGCCGAAGTATGTGCCCGGCAATCCCAACTTCCTGGTGCAAAACATGCCCGGCGCGAGCTCGGTGATCGCGGCCAATTATGTTTACAATCTGAGCAAACCCGATGGCTTGACGTTGCTCATGCCGATCAACAGTTTGTATTTGGACCAATTGACCGGCCGCCCCGAGGTCAGGTTCGACGTGCGCAAGTTCGAGTTCATCGGCACCCAGGAGAAGGCGCCGGTGATGCTCTACTTCCGCGCCGACAGCCCGATCAAGAGCGTCGCCGACATCATCAACGCCAAGGAGCCGCCTAAGTGCGGCTCCACCGGCACCGCCAGCACCGGCTATCTATTGGCGCAGATCATGGACGAGGCGTTCAAGGCCAAGATCAATACTGTCACGGGCTACCAGGGCGGCAGCGAAGTCGATATCGCCGTCGAGCGCGGCGAGATCACCTGCCGTGGCATGGACATCGCGCCGCATTTTGGCCGCGAGCCCTTCGACACTTGGCATAAGAAAAATTGGGACCGCCATATTTTGCAAAGCGGCGCCAAGCGCGATGCGCGCATGGCCGACGTGCCGACCCTGGTCGAAGTGATGGATCAGTACAAGACCCCCGACGTGGTGCGGCGCACGGCGCGGATCATTCTCGCCAGCGGCGATTTCGGCCGCCCCATGGTCGCCGGTCCGGGCAACCCGCCGGATCGCGTGCGCATGATGCGCGACGCCTACGCGAAAGCGATGCGCGATCCGGGCTTGATCGAAGAGGCCAAGAAGGGGCTGATGGACATGGAGCACACGCCCGGCGAAGAGCTCCAAGCGGTCATGAAGGAACTGATGAGCCAGCCGCGCGAGGTCATCGAACGGGTGAAGAAAATTCTCACTCAGTAGTTTGCCATTGCCAACGCCAGCGCGGCACAGACGCAACCGGAGATTCGGAATATCTCTCGCAAAGGCGCTAAGGCCGCAAAGGCCGGAAAATATGGGAATGAAATTCATGGGAAATAATTTTAACCTTTCCTCTCCGGACTTGGCGTCTTTGCGCCTTGGCGAGAGCAAATTCCGGATCTGAATGAGTTCGTTAATTTGCCAAAGACCCGCGAATTATCGGGGACAGAACTACGAAGGATGACCAATATGACGGGAACTTCGAAAAGACTCCTGAGTTGCGCGCTGCTGGTCGCGAGTCTATTTCTCGCGGTGAATCGGGCCGGTGCCCAGAGCGAGCCATTTTATAAGGGCAAGACCATCCGCATCGTTGTCGGCCTGACGCCGGGTGGATTCTACGACCGCTGGGCGCGCATGCTGGCGCGCTTCATGCCGCTCTATATCCCCGGCAATCCCAACTTCATCGTCCAGAACATGGCCGGCGCCAGCTCAATGATCGCCATGAACCATGTTTACGGCATCGCCAAGGCCGACGGCCTGACGCTCGGCATGCCCAACTATGGCGTGTATCTGGACCAGCTCGCCGGCCGCCAGGAAGTCCGCTACGACATCACCAAGATGTTCTACATCGGCTCGCCGGAAAAGAGCGACATCGTGCTCTACGCCCGCGCCGACGCGCCGTTCAAGACCATCCAGGACATGCGCAAACTACCCGAGCCGGCCAAATGCGGCGCCAGCGGCACCGCCAGCGCCGATTATCTGATCGCCAAAGTGTTGGACGACACCCTGGGCATCAAAATCAACTCGGTGCTGGGCTACGCCGGCGGCAACGAGATCGATATCGCGGTGGAGAAAGGCGAAGTGATGTGCCGCGGCATGACCATCGCGCCGCATTTTGGCCGCGAGCCGTTTGACAGCTGGCATAAGAAAAACTTCGACCGCCATATCGTTCAGTCGGCCGAGAAGCGCGACCCGCGCATGGGCGACGTGCCGACGCTCTACGAAATCTTCGACAAGGAAAACACCAACGATGAAAGCCGGCGGGTCGCCGATGTAATTCTGCGCGGCGGCGACTTCGGCCGGCCCATGCTGGTCGGCCCCGGCGTACCGCTCGACCGGGTGAAGATTCTGCGCGAGGCCTACGTCAAATCGATGAACAACCCCGAGCTCATCGCCGAGGCGAAAAAGGGACGCATGGACATGGAGCCGGTCACCGGCGAGCAACTGCAAGCATTGGCCAATCGAGTCATGAAGCAACCGCCGGCGGTGTTGAAGCGGGTCAAGAAACTGCTTGAATAGATCATTGCCAGCGAACGCTAACCCCAGACTAGGAGCAACCATGAAAGTCGCTATCCTCGTGGTTTGTCTACTCGGCGCCTGGACCGGCCGCCTGCCGGCGCAGACGCCCTACTACCAGGGCAAACAAGTTAAAATCATCGTCGGCTTCACCAGTGGCGGCTTCTACGACCGCTGGGCGCGAGTGTTGGCGCGCTACATGCCGAAATATCTTCCCGGTAATCCGTCCTTCGTGGTGCAAAACATGCCGGGCGCCGGCTCGGTGGTGGCGACCAACTATGTCTACAGCGTCGCCAAATCCGACGGCCTGACCATCGCGTTTCCGAGTAACGCGATCTATCTCGATCAATTGATCGGCCGGCCGGAAGTGAAATACGACGTCAAAAAATTCGCCTGGATCGGCTCGCCAGTTACCGAGCCGATGATTTTCTATGTGCGCAGCGATTCGCCGTTCAAGACCATCCAGGACGTGAGGAACGCCAAGGAGCCGGCCAAGTGCGGCGCCACCGGCACTGTCAGCAGCGATTACATAATCGGCCGGCTCTTGGAAGAGACCCTGCCGCCGACCAAGATCAATACCATCTTGGGCTACCCCGGCGGCGCCGAGATCGATCTGGCGGTGGAAAAAGGCGAAGTCAGCTGCCGCGGCATGACCGCCTCACCGTTCTTCGGCCGCGAACCGTTTCTCTCCTGGCAGAAAAAGAACTTCGTCCGGGTGCTATTCTTCACCGGCAACAAGCGCGACCAGCGACTGCCCGAAGTGCCGACGCTTTATGAAATCTTCGACAAGGAAAAAGTCCCCGAAGACCGCCGGCGCATCGCCGAGGTGATCCTCGCCGCCGAGCAGTTCGGCCGCCCCATCGTCGCCGGGCCGGGCACCGCGCCGGCCCATGTCAAAGCGCTGCGCCAGGCCTTCGAGCAATCGATGAAAGATCCTGAGCTCTTGGCCGAAGCGCAAAAGCAGCGCATGGATGTCGATCCCGAGAGCGGCGAAAATTTGGAAAAGCTCGTCGCCAAGACCATGCAGCAGCCGGCCGATGTCGTCGCCCGAGTGAAAAAACTCCTGGGCAACTAGTTGACTGCCAGCTGGCCTATGACAGATTGTTTGAATTCACAGTTACTAACCGGAGGTATTTGAATCGATGACCCGTTACTTAGCCGCCCTGGCGGCAACTTTGTTATTTAGCGGCATCAGCCAAGCCCAGACGCCATTTTACCAAGGCAAGACCATCACGATTCTCGTCGGCACCAAGGCCGGCGATGTTTACGATCTCTATCCGCGCCTCTTAGCGGAGTATTTGCCGAAATATCTGCCCGGTAATCCCAACGTGATCATTCAGAATGTTCCTGGCGCCGCGTCCATGATCGCCGCCAACCAGATCTACAGCGTGTCCAAGCCCGACGGCCTGACGCTCGGCGCGATCTATCCGGCGCTTTACTTCGATCAATTGTCGAAACGGCCGGAAGTAAAATTCGACTGGGCCAAGTTCGCCTGGATCGGCACGCCGGTGACATCCAATCATTTGATGTACATGCGCTCGGACACACCGTTCAAGACCATCGAAGACGTGCGCACGGCCAAGGCCGCGCCAAAATGCGGCTCCAACGGCACCGCCTCCACCGGCTACTACATGCCCAAGCTGCTCGAAGAAACCATCGGCACGAAATTCGACATCGTCTCCGGCTACCAATCCGGCCAGGACGTCGACCTGGCCGTCGAGCGTGGCGAAGTGCAATGCCGAGCCTTCACGATCACCGCGTTCTTCGCCCGCGAGCCGTTTATCTCCTGGCGCAAGCGCGGTTTCGTCAACGTGCTCTTTCAATCCGGCGCCAAGCGCGACAGCCGGGTCAAGGACGTGCCGACCATTTACGAATTGATGGATAAATACAAAACCAACGACGCCGGCCGGCGCTTGGCCAAAGTAGTCTTGGCCGCCGGCGATTTCGGCCGCCCCATCGTCGCGCCGCCGGCGCTGCCCGCTGAGCGGTTAAAAATTCTGCGCGACGCCTTCGACAAAATCCACAAGGACCCGGCCTACCTAGCCGACGCCGAGAAACGCAAATTGGAAATCGACGCCGACAGCGGCGCCGAACTGGAGACCGCCGCCAAGGAAGTTTTGCTGGCGACGCCCGACGTCATTGAGCGGATGAAAAAACTGCTCGGCAACTGACAATTGAAATGCGCCGGGCTCTCGTAGTACGAGGAATGTAGATTTAGCAATTGCGACAGGAGGGAAATCCGATGACGGCAATTCTCGTCTTGGCATTACTAATAATTACTGCTCCGGGAGTCCGCGCCCAGGCGCCTTTCTATCAGGGCAAGACCATCACCATCGTGGTCGGCACCAAGGCCGGCGATGTCTACGATCTTTATCCGCGGTTGGTGGCGGAATTTTGGCCCAAATTTATTCCCGGCAATCCCAACATTATTATCCAGAACGTCGCCGGCGCGGCGTCCTTGATCGCCGCCAATCAGGTTTACAACAACAGTAAAAACGACGGCCTCACCTTGGGTGCGATCTATCCCGCGCTCTACTTCGACCAGCTGATGAAGAAGCCGGAAGTGAAATACGACGTGGCCAAACAGCCGTGGATCGGCAGCACGGTGACGTCCAATCATTTGATGTACATGCGCGCCGACACGCCCTACAAAAGCACCGACGATGTGCGCAGCGCCAAGAGCGCGCCCAAATGCGGCGCCTCGGGCGTCGCCTCCACCGGCTACTACATGCCGAAGCTGATGGAGGAAGTGCTCGGCACCAAGTTCGACATCGTCTCGGGCTACCAAGCGGGCCAAGATATTGACCTCGCCGTGGAGCGCGGCGAAATCCAGTGCCGGGCCTTCACGATCACCGCCTTTCACGCCCGCGAGCCGTTCATCTCCTGGCGCAAACGGAACTTCGTCAACGTGATCATTCAGACCGGCGCCAAACGGGACGCCCGGCTCAAGGACACGCCGACTATTTACGAATTGATGGACCGTTACAAAACCACCGAC
>CAMDBU010000187.1 GCA_945889495.1 Syntrophobacter sp. SbD2
GCGGCTTCCACCATCGTCAGCTCATTACGTAACGATCGTTGTATGATGTCTAGTCGTTTCTCGTCTCTCATCGTCAGGGTTCTCATCCTTCCACCCTGACATATTCACGTTGCCGTTAGACCCTGACAGATTCACTTTGCTACAACACGCAAAGGGAAATTTAATTGAAAACAAAGACTTATCATGTTACCCCAGGATCGTGCCGGAAAAATTAAAAAGCCTCGATGAATTGGCGCGCATCGCCGCGGCGGCGCGGGCTAAAGGTCAGACGGTGGTATTCACCAACGGCTGCTTCGATCTGTTGCACCGCGGCCATGTCCACACCCTGCGCCAGGCCAAAGCCCTAGGCGATCTATTGATCGTCGCGATCAATAGCGATAAATCGGTGAAGTCGATCAAAACGCCACAGCGACCAATTTTGCCGGAAACCGACCGTCTTGAGTTGATCGCCGCCATGGAGATGGTAGACTACGTCATCCTTTTTGACGAACCGGACCCCTACCAGCTGATCGCGGCGATCAAGCCGCAGGTGTTAGCCAAGGGCGGCGACTGGAGCAGCGAGAAAATTATCGGCGCCGACATCGTCGAAGCGGCCGGCGGCCGGGTCGCGCTGATTCCGTACCTAAAAGGATTTTCGACAACTGAGATCATTGAAAGGATAAGAAACTTAGATGGCTAGAGTATGTAAAATCTGCGGCAAAGGCCGCTCTACTGGAATGAAGGTCAGTCACGCCAACAACAAGACCAAGCGCTCTTGGCGGGCCAATTTAAAAACCGTGCGCGGCAACTTCGATGGCTCGGTGAAACGGCAGCTGGTGTGCACCGATTGCATCCATTCCGGCCGGGTGCAGAAAGTCGCCTAGCGGCCCGTCCGTCAGTGCAGCTCTTCCTTGGCCGTCGCTTCAGCATCGAGATTGCTGCCGGCCCGGCCCCGGCCACGCACCGCTTTGTAAACTCCCGTCACTTTGGAAATCTTCTGCAGCACCTCTTTTAGGTGCTGGGAACTTTTGATCATCACTTCGAAGGTATTGACCGCCCGCTGGCTGGTGAAAGTCCGCACCTGGGCGCGGGCGATATTGGCGTCGGCGCTGGTGATCGCCGAGCTGATCGCCGCCAGCAAACCCGGCTGATCGACGCAAGTCACTTCGATCTTTACCGGTCGCGCCGGCTGGCCGCTCTCTTCCCAGGCCACTTCGATTTTGCGATGGGGATCGCTCTCCAACACCGTCGAACACTCGATGGTGTGGATGGTCACGCCGCGGCCGCGGGTAATGAAGCCGACAATATGTTCGCCCGGCAGCGGATGACAACAAAGCGCGAATCGGATCAGCACATCGTCGACGCCCTTGACGCGAATGCCCAGGCTGCGTTTCTGCTTGGAGACCAGTTTGAATAGCGACTTGAGGGCGCCGTCGGCTTTTTTCGCGCCGATGTCGAGCTTATCCGGCGGCACCAGCTTGGCGATGGCATGACGGGTAGTGATCCGGCCATAGCCGATGGCGGAGAGAAAAGTCTCCTCGTCCTTCAAGCCCAGCTCATGGCTCAACCAGTCGATCTTGCCGGCTTGCTTGAGTTGGCCGAAGTCCAACTGATAACGGTGCAGATCGCTTTCGAAAATCTCCCGCCCCAGCACCACGCTGCGCTCATGCTGTTGGGTCTTCAGCCAGTTGCGGATTTTATTTTTCGCCCGCGGCGTCTTGACCCACTTGAGCCAATCGCGGCTCGGCACCTGCTGCGGCGTGGTGATGATTTCCACCGTGTCGCCGCTGCGCAAAATATATTTTAACGACACCAGCTGGCCGTTGACCCGCGCCCCCGAACAGCGATTACCGACCTCGGTGTGAATCCGGTAGGCGAAATCGATCACCGTCGAGCCGCGCAAGAAGTGCCAGAGATCGCCCTTGGGCGTGAACACGTACATGCCGTCGGCGAACAGGTCTTCTTTCAGGCTGTGGAGAAATTCCTGCGGGTCTTGCAGGTTTTCCTGCCATTCGAGCAGTTGGCGCAGCCAGGAGAAGCGCTGGATATCGCTCACCTGAAATGCCTCGCCTTCCTTGTAACGCCAGTGCGCCGCGATGCCCTCCTCGGC
The DNA here is from genome assembly GCA_945889495.1 of Syntrophobacter sp. SbD2. GTDB lineage: Bacteria > Desulfobacterota > Binatia > UBA9968 > UBA9968 > DP-20. Next base: position 2,090 of record CAMDBU010000187.1, read on the forward strand.
GACCCGGTGCATCTCGTGGGAGCGGATTTGGATCTCGATACGCTCGCCATGGGGACCGATCACCGTGGTGTGGAGCGACTGGTACATGTTGGGCTTGGGCAGCGCGATGTAGTCCTTGAAGCGCGTCGGCACCGGCTTCCATTGGGCGTGCACCACGCCGAGGGTCTCATAACATTCGCGCGGCGTGTCGACCAAAATACGAAACGCCACCAGATCGTAGATCTGGTCATAGAGCAGGTTCTGGCTCTCCATCTTTTGATAGATGCTGTAAAAATGTTTGGGCCGGCCGCTGACCTCGGCGTCGAGACCCTCGGCTTCGAGCTTCTTGCCGATGATCGAAATTACTTCTTCGATATACTTTTCCCGGTCGCCTTTTTTCTTGGCGACGTTGCGCTTGAGCTGATGATAAACTTCCGGATGCAAATATTTGAGCGACAGATCTTCCAGCTCGCTTTTCACCCAGGCGATGCCCATGCGGTGCGACAGCGGCGCGTAAATATCCAAAGTCTCCTGGGCGGTGAGCACCTGTTTATCGGGCGGCATATGATCGAGGGTGCGCATGTTATGCACCCGGTCGGCCAACTTGATGAGAATCACCCGCACGTCCTTGCCCATGGCGAGGATCATCTTGCGAAAGTTCTCCGCCTGCTTTTCCTCATGGCTGGTATGGCTGGTGAAGTTGGTCCGGCTTAATTTAGTCACGCCGTCAACCAACGCGGCGACCTCGCGGCCGAAGAGATTTTTAATCTCATCCAAAGTCGTCAGCGTGTCTTCGACGGTGTCGTGGAGCAAAGCTCCGACGATGCTCGGCACATCGAGCTTGAAATCGGCGATGATGTCGGCGACCGCGATCGGATGGATCAGGTAGGGTTCGCCGGACAAACGTTTTTGCCCGGTGTGAACTTTGGCGGAAAAATCATGGGCTTTGCGGATCAGATCGACATCCGCGGCGGGAAAATAGCTCTGAACCTTTTCAACGAGATCGTGAAGTTTGGTTTCTTTGCTCATGGCTGACCTGACCGCGCTGGGCGCGCAACGGTTCGATGCGCCATTCGGTTACTCTGGAGACCCGGGAGCGTTCGGCTTCGACGATCCCGCTGAGCACGCGCACCGCCTGCTCGACGTCGCGGTTAACGACAAAGTAATCATAATGGATTATCTGCTGCATTTCACCCCTGGCGTTGGCCAGCCGGCGCCGGATCACCTGGCGGTCGTCGGTGCCGCGCGCCGATAGGCGACGCTCGAGCTCGGCCATGGACGGCGGCAAAACGAACACCGCCACAGCCTGGGGATAAACCGATTTAATTTTTTTCGCCCCCTGGACATCGATATCGAGCAAAATATCGTATCCCGACTTGACCGCGCGGTCGAGCGGCTGGCACGGCGTGCCGTAGAAGTAATCGTGAACCTGTGCCCATTCGGCGAATTCGCCGCGCTCTTTGAGGGCGTCGAACTGGCGGCCGCTCAAGAAGCGATAGTCCCGGCCGGCCACCTCGCCACGCCGCTGCTTGCGCGTCGTGCACGACACCGAAAGTTGAATGTCCGGATAGCCTTTGCGCAAGCCGTTGTAGAGCGTGGTCTTGCCGGCGCCGGAGGGCGCCGAGAGAATAAAAATAATCCCCTGCCGTTTGGCCAGTTGCGGTGCGCGCGCTTTCATTCGATGTTCTGGGTCTGCTCGCGGATTTTTTCCACCCGTTCTTTGCCTTGCAGCACCAGCTGGGTCACCGGCAGATAGGGAACCTTGGAAGTGATGGTGTTGAGCTCGCGATTGACTTCCTGAAGCATGAAGTCGACTTTTTTACCCACCGGCTCGCGCTCGCGCACGACTTTGCCGAGCGCCACCACATGGGTTTTCAAGCGCACCAACTCTTCATTGATATCGCCTTTCGGGATGCTGAGAGAATTGTCCGGGCCGTTGCGTTCGGGCCGCTCGCCGTTGGCTCCCTCCGCCACGCCGCCCTTATGCTGGCGCGCGCCGCCGTCCAGCGAGCGCGCTTCCAAGCCCGCGGCGATGTCGCGCAGGTGGCCGATCTGCGCCTCCATGTCGTTGCGCAAATGCGCGCCCTCGCGCTCGCGCGATTGTTCGAGCTTTTTAAGCGCGCCGCCCAGCGCTTTCAAGACCGCCAGGCGTTCGCCCTTACTGTCGATCTCGACCTCGCTCACTTGAAAGACGTTGGGAATGTTAGAGATCAGCGCGACATCGACGTCGCCGCCGAGTTTGTATTTTTTCTTGAGCTGGGCGACCCCGGCGATGTATTGGCGGATCAACGCTTCGTCCATCTCGAGCTTGCGCGACTGCCCCTTGGCGGCGTAGCGGTTGACGAACAGATCGATGCGGCCGCGGGAAATCTTTTCGCGCAGGAGCTTACGAATCTCTTCCTCGAAGGACATATACTCGCGCGGCGTGCGCACCTGGAGATCGAGATGGCGATGGTTGACGCTGCGGATCTGCACGGTGATGCGCGCGCCGTGAATATTTTGCGAAGCCTCGCCGTAACCGGTCATGCTTTTCATGATGATAGTTCCTCAATTTTAGCTTTTAATTTTTTGAACGGCACCGCCACCGTGCCGATTTCATCGCCGACAAAGCCGGCCGCGACGTTGGCGACGGTTGCGGCGTTCTCGAAGTCACCGCCGCAGGCGAGCACCAGAGCGCATACCGCCACCACGGTATCGCCGGCGCCGGTCACTTCGAAAACCTCGCGCGGCGCGGTGGGAAAATGCTTCGGCGCGCGGCGCGGCCGGAACAAACTCATGCCCTCGGCGCCGCGGGTGATCAGCACCCCCTGGGCGCGCCATTGGCGCAATAGTTTCGCGCCTGCGGCGCGCAAGGTCTTGTCATCACGAATCTCGATGCCAGCGGCATCGGCGGCTTCGCTCTTGTTCGGGGTGATCAAGGTCGGCAAACGATAGTGGCCGAAGTTTTCTTTCTTCGGATCGACCACGCAGAGAATTTTCCCGGCGCCCAGGCTCGCCGCCAGGGCGGCCAACAATTCGTGGTGCACTGCGCCCTTGCCGTAGTCGGAAATTACCACGCCGTCGCAGCGCTCGGCGCGCTCGAGAATGAACTGGCGTAGCCGTTTCAACGTCGCCGCCTGCACCGGCTCGCGGCTCTCGCGGTCAAGCCGGACGATTTGCTGATGGTGCGGACTGGCGATGATCCGGCTTTTCTGAATGGTTTGAAATTTGGGGTCGGTGAAAACTCCCGCGGTCGACGCGCCGACCCGGCGCAGAACCTCGACGATCCGTTTGCCGGCCTCGTCTTTGCCGATGATCCCCGCCGCCGTGACCCGGCCGCCCAGCGAGCGAATGTTGTGAATCACATTGGCCGCGCCACCCAACCGGCGCTCCTCGGAGACCACCCGGAGCACCGGCACCGGCGCTTCCGGCGACAAACGCTCGACCTCGCCCATGACGAAGCGGTCGAGCATCAGATCTCCCACCACTAAAAGATGCGCGCCTTTGAATCTGGATAAAATATCGAGAAGGTTGTTCATGGTTGCAGGGTAAATTGCCGGCTAACGGTCGGTGCCAAGTAATTCATAGTAAAAAGCTTCATTGCGCGCCGCCATCCGCGTCAGGGTGAAATTTTCCAGGGCGCGATGGCGCCCCTGGGCGCCCATGCGACGGGCCAGCGGCGCGTCGTTAGCTAGCTTAAGCACTGCGGCGGCGATCGCCTTACCATCGCGCGGCGCGACTAAGAAACCGGTTTCACCGTCGATCACCGACTCGGCCAAACCGCCAACCCGGCTGGCCACCACCGGCTTGCCCGCCGCCATCGCTTCCAACGCCGCCACGCCCAACCCCTCGAACAACGACGGCATGACGAAAATATCGATGGCGCGCAAAAACTCTTCGGGCTTGGCGACAAAGCCCATAAACTTTAGACAATCTCCCAGTCCGAGAGCCTGCGATTGGCTCGCCAACTTTTCGCGCAGTGCGCCAGCGCCGCCGATGAGCCAGTTCAACCGCACACCTTGGGAGCGAAGCTGGCCAGCCGCTTCGAGCAAAAATTCGATCCCTTTGCGTTCCTCAAGCACCGCCAGACAGCCGACCGTCGGCATGTCGTTCACCGCGCCCTCGGCGCCGTCATCCCCGGCGAAGCGGCTGGGATCGATACCGCTATGAATCAAGCGGATGCGCTGCCGCTCGACGCCGGCCGCGACCAAGCCGTCGAGAATATTTTGCGAGATCGCCACCACGCCATCGACCCGGCGGTTGTACAGACAACGGGTATACCAACTTTTGCTCTCGGCATAATCCATCCGGCGCGTGACCACGTACTTGGGCAATCGATTGGAGCGACTCAGCCACAAGGAAAGCGCATGGGCGCGCTTGGTGTGGAGATGAACGATGTCATAAGCGCCCTCGGCGATGCGCCGGCGCAGGCTTGGTATCGCGCGCAGGTCCAAATCGTTGCGCACGATCAATGGAAACCTGCGGATATCCAAGCTCGCCGTGGCCGCAAACAACCGGCCATCGGGATGGGTCAAGAGATCGTTGCCATGACCCCGCGACGCCAGATAGGCAAGTAGACCCAAGACTTGCGCCTCCCCGCCGCCCCAATTTCGCTCCGGGTCGACATGCAGTATCTTCAAAACCCGGCGCTCAACGCCGCCTCTCGCCGTCACGTTTGTCCTTCAATTCCAGTTCCCACAATTTAGCATACTTCAAAAATACATAAACCGCCGCCGTCAACGCGACGTAAAAACCGGCGAACCCTTCCATAAAACCGCGCTTGAGAATATAAGAGCGAAAAAACCGCACCGCCGGCCGCAATAACGCATCGCTCAAACGCCAACGGCCGCCGGATTTATGCAGTTCCGCCGACGAGATCGAAGTAAAGCGATTGATCCGCTGCACGTGATCGTCGATGCTCCGGTAGGTGTAGTGGTGCAGCGGCTCTTTCAACCGGCCGACCTGGCCATCGACGATAATTTTCTCATGGGGATCGACGCCGCCCCAAGTCGCGCGCTCGCGGCGAAACAAACGCACATCGTAGTCGGGATACCAACCACCACGCCACCACCAGCGGCCGAGATAGCGCACCAAGCGCGGTATCGCGTAGCCGGCGTAGGTGCCGTTGTCCTGAGCTAACTGCTGGCTAATTTCTTGTTGCAGTTCCGCCGTCACGCGCTCGTCGGAGTCGACCAACAGCACCCAATCTTTGGTCGCCAGCGAATGGGCATAGGCCTTCTGCTCGCGGTAGCCCGGCCACGGCCGCTGGACGAAAATATGCGCCAAGCGCCGGCCAATCTCCGGCGTCCGATCGGTGCTAAAAGAGTCGACCACGACAATCTCATCGCACCAGGCGAGGCTCTTGAGACAATCCTCGATGCGGTCCTCTTCGTTGAAGCAGACGACGATGGCGGAAACGCCGAGCGCTGGCGACCCAAGCATATTTGAACCGGTGATCCGAGAAAGCTATCCGGAAAGACAATTAGCGATCGATAAACCACGCCATGGCTGATTCGGCGATCGCCTCATCGAACTTGGCCATCGATTGGCCGCGGCCGAGGTTAAAGTGGCGTGGCGGCGCGTTCAAGCAAGGAATTTGGCGCGGATTTGAGCCGATCGAGATCGTATTGAACCATCTCCTGCACCATGGCGGTAAAGGACAAATCGTAATGCCAGCCTAAACTATCGCGAGCTTTGGAGGCATCGCCGACCAAAAACTCGACCTCCGCCGGCCGGTAGAAAACCGGATCGGACTCGACGTAATCTTGATAATTCAACCCGACATAATCGAAAGCGATCTGGCAAAACTCGCGCACGCTATGGCACTCGCCGGTGGCGACGACGAAGTCGACCGGAGCATCGGTCTGCAACATGCGCCACATGGCGTCGACATATTGTTTCGCATGGCCCCAATCCCGGCGCGCCTCCAAATTCCCCAGTTTAAGCTTTTCCGCCCGGCCGCTGGCGACCAAGGCCACCGAAGAGGAAATTTTTCGGGTCACGAACTCGAAGCCCCGCCGCGGGCTTTCATGATTGAATAGGATGCCGGTAACGGCGAATAGATCGTAAGCTTCACGATAGTTGCGGGTGAGTTCGAAACCTGTGCATTTCGAGATGCCATAGGCCGAGCGCGGGTGAAATCGCGTCGACTCGCTTTGCGGTGTTTCTTCCACCTTGCCGAACATTTCGCTCGATCCGGCGAAATAGAATCGTGCCTTGGGACAGGCATCCCGGTAGCTGCTCAACATGAAGTGGGTGCCGTTGATGTTGGTATTTAACGTTGAAAACTCATCCTCAAAGGAGTAGCTGACGAAGCTCTGCGCGGCCAGGTGATAAATCTCATCGGGCTTCACACTGGCGAGCACTTTGTACAAGCTCGGATAACTCTCCATCGACGCCGAGTGTAAGATCAAGCGATCCTTAATATGGTTGATGCGCCACATCCGGTGCAGCGGATCTTCCATGGCAACCCGCCGCACGATCCCATGAACCTCATAGTCCTTGGTCAATAAGAGCTCGGCGAGATAGGAGCCATCCTGCCCGGTTATGCCGGTTATGATCGCCTTCTTGCTCATATCGCTCGATCCTCCAAAAACGCTTCGATGACAAATTGCTTCGGGTAGCGCTAGGACAGGTAGTTTAAAAACATCGCTGAGTTTCCCCGGCCAGCGGCGCCGGCTTCATAACCGCGCCGAGGTTTGCTATAAAATTCGCGAGGTGAACAGGTGAAAGATCTCGCGAACATTTACCGCCTACCCGGCATGCTGACCAGCGCTGAAGTGGATTGTCTCTTGTATAATGAAATTGAAGTGTCTGTATGCACATTGTTTAACACGAAACAGGATGGGACAGGCCGTTCGCCCCTCGGTCCTTGGAGACCGTTTTGTAGCATGGACCGTCCCATCGTGGCTCCCAAAAAGCTCGAACAGTTGCCAGGGCTAACCAAGCCCGCATCTTACGCAAGGTTGAGTTATGCTGGAGCGTAGTCA
>CAMDBU010000188.1 GCA_945889495.1 Syntrophobacter sp. SbD2
TTATTTTACGCTGTGGGTGCTACGGCGCGACCGAGCAACCGCTATTTGCTGCCGAGGCCTCGCTCTGGGACTATTTGCGATCCAAAGTCGCCGCTTCGCACTGCCCCCGTGCGTTTTGTAAAATTCGGACTTTTACCACGGGCTGTTAGGTGCCGAAAGCCCGTGATTGAATCGTGGACGTGCGACCAACCGCAAGGATATGCTATATCGGCCCCCGAATGGATTGATGCGCAATTCCATCGTTTCACTGACCTCTACACTCCCTCCCCGATAGATGATAAATAACGCGCCATGCGATTAGACCTCGGCTACATCCACATAAAAGACATCCGCTTCGGTGCGACGACCTCCATTGCAAGCGGCGTCCTAACCATCGACCGGGCTGAACTCGTTTCATTGCTCCAACAGGAACCGCTGTTCGACCGCGTCGACATCGAGCTCGCCCATCCCGGCGAGTCTTGCCGCATCTTGCGCGTGCTCGATGTGCTCGAACCGCGCTATCGTTTGAACGGGCCCAATTTTCCCGGCGCGCTGGACGGTAATGGCCTGGTCGGGGATGGCGCGACGCGCGCGTTGAAGAATGTCGCTGTCGTCGAGACCGATCAGACCGCGCCCCGCTCGCGCAGTTTGATCGACATGAGCGGGCCGGCGGCGGACTTTTCGCCTATTGCCAACACGCACAATGTCGTCTTGCTGCCCTATCCGAAAAAAGATGTCGACAAGAACGACTATCGTCTCGCCGTTAAAAAGGCCGGTCTCAAAACCGCCGTCTATCTCGCCGCGGCGGCGAAGGATTTGCCGCCGGACGAAACCCAAGTCTTCGAGCTGCCGCCGGTGGCAGCCAATCAGGGGCCGAAAGATTTGCCGCGCATCGCATACATCTTTCCGATGCACTCGCACCAGCATCCGACCCAGCAGAAAGAGACGGTCTTTTACGGCAGCAACATCCAGGGGTTCATGCCGACTGTCGTTCACCCCAACGAGATCCTCGACGGCGCGCTGATGTTTTCCTACTCGGCGTTTACCTGGTTTGCGCAGAACCATCCGGTGATCTTGGAGATCTACCGCCGCCACGGTAAAGACCTCTGGTTCGCCGGCGTCGTCCTCACCGTCGCGCCGGCGGTTGTGTCGGAGAAGGAACGCAATGCTTTTCTTAACGCGCGATTGGCGAAGGAAGTCTTGAACGCCGACGGCATTTTGTCGACAAAGATCGGCGGCGGCGCCGTCGACACCGACTTGATGATGACCTACACCCGCGCCGAAGAGCTGGGCATGAAGGCGGCGCTGATCATCATGGAGCGCTACCCCGACACCGGCATCACCTTCGTGCCGGAGAACGTCAATGCGCTGGTCACGCCGGGACTGACCCGCGACCCGATCACGCTGCCCGCGGTGGACCGCGTCATCGGCGGCGCGACGCTGCACTTGGACAACTCCAATCCCGACAACACCAACCCCGGCCTCGCGCCGCTGCCGGCGAAACAAGAAATCACCGTCTGGATGGGCGACCTGGTCGGCGCCATCAGCCAAACCGGCGCCTCGCGCCTGACGACGTACATGAGTTAAGAAAAGATTCGGAAGGATTTCTCGCAAAGGCGCAAAGACGCCAAGGTAAGAATTATTTCTTTCCGAACTTTGCGCCTTTGCGCCTTTGCGAGAGGTAATCCGAAATCCGATTAGCTGGAGCCACTAGCATGAGTACCACGATCCGCGTCGTTCACTACTTGAATCAATTCTTCGCCCAAATTGGCGGCGAGGATAAAGGCGATGTCGGCCCCACCGTCAAAGCTGGCGTCATCGGCGCCGGCCGCGCGCTCCAGCAGGCGCTTGGCGAAGAGGCCGAAGTGGTGGCGACGATTTTTTGCGGCGATAACTTTTTCGCGGAAAACCAAGATCAAGCGATCAACGAGCTGCTACGCCATGTGGCCGACTACAAGGCAGACTTACTCATCGCCGGCCCGGCCTTCGAGAGCGGCCGCTACGGCGTCGCCTGCGGCGCTATCTGCCAAGCGGCAAAACAAAAACTCGGCATCGCCACCGTCGCCGGCATGGACCAGGACAACGTCGGCGCGGGGCTATACAAGAAAGAAATCTACATCGTCGACTCCGGCGCGACGATCGCGCGCATGGTGCCGACGCTGCAACGCATGGCCGCGCTGGGCTTGAAGCTGGCCCGCCGCCAAGCCATCGGCAAACCGGCGGACGAAGGTTACGTAACCCGCGGTATCAAGCGCAACGAAATCGCCGCCAAGCGGCCCGCCGAACGCGCCGTCGATATGCTGCTGGCGAAGATCGCCGGCAAGCCATTTCACTCCGAGATCGCGCCGCCAAAATTTGCCGGCGGCAAACCGGCCGCGCCGCTAGGCGATTTGAAGCGCGCGGTGATCGCGTTGGTCACCGACGGTGGATTAGTTATCGAAGGCAACCCCGACAAGATCGAGCCGGGGCGGCCGACGCGCTTCACGACGATACCAATCACCGGCGTCCAGTCGCTCGGCGCCGACCAATACGACGCCGTGCATTCGGGCTATGACACGGCAAGCGCGAATCTCGATCCCAACCGCCTGGTACCGCTCGACACCATGAGAGAATTGGCCCGCGAAGGCGTCATCGGCGCCGTCCATGAATTCATCCACTCCACCGGCGGCGCCCACGCCGCGGTGGAGAACGCCGTGCAGATCGGCCGGCAAATCGCCGACCAGTTGAAAGCCGCCGGCGTCACCGGCGTCATTCTCACCTCCACTTGAGGCTCCAGCACTCGCTGCGGCGCAGCGATCAGCAAGGAAATCGAAAAACTGGAAATCCCGGTGACGCAAATCTGCACCATGATCCCGGTGGCCAAGGAAGTCGGCTCGCTCCGCGCCATCGCCGCCGGCGGCATCGTCAGCCCGACCGGCAACCCCGAACTATCGCCGGAAAAAGAAAAACAGTTCAGACGAGAACTAGTGCTGCGCGCACTGGCGACGTTGCAACAAGCAGTGTGATTCGGATTCGGTTATTCTCCCGCAAAGGCGCTAAGACGCAAAGGTAAGAAAGAGATGTCATTTCGACCCCTTCGACATGCTCAGGGTAGACTCCGGGAGAAATCTCGTCCGATTCCCAGCATCTCTCCGATTGACGGGCTCCGCCCGTCCCTTAGCGCCTTTGCGCCTTTGCGAGAGAAATCTTAATTTGAAACCGTCCAATTCAACCTGGCATTTCGCGATCGGGGTATGAACCCCGCTCGCGACCAAAGGGGATGCTCGCCCCCTTTGGAAACCCCATTTAGTTGTGCCGCCGCAAGCAGCGGGGAATATTAGATTCAACGCAGGAGTCACCATGAGACTACGAACGCTTCTCGTCACCATCGCCATCAGCTTATTCAGCTTCACTTCGCGCCTCCCCGCCGCCACGGTCGAAGACGATCACATCGCCGGCGCCAAGAAGGAAGGCGCGCTGGTGCTTTATCTATCCACCAACTTGGCCGACGCCAACGGCTTGATCAACCTCTACAAGTCCAAATACCCCTTCGTCAAAGTCGACATGTTCCGCGCCGACAACGAGAAGTTGCTAAACCGTATCTTGACCGAATCGGTGGCCGGCAAGTTCAATGGCGACGCGATCATGATCAGCAGCTTCGAGGTGCGCGTACTGTTGCAGAAAAAACTCCTGCAACGCTACGTCTCGCCCCACGCGAAATTTTATCCCGAAGGCTTCACCGACAAGGAAGGTTATTGGACCAGCGTCTATTCGATCCCCCGGGTGATCGCCTACAACACCAACCTCGCCAAGCCCGATGTCGCACCGAAGAGTTGGGAAGACATTCTCCACCCGCGTTGGAAAGGCGGCTTCGGCCTGTCCGATAGCGCGACGCTCTGGTACACCGGCTTCATGAAATATTTGGGCGAAGAAAAGGGCCGCGACTTCATGCGCAAGTTGGCTGCCCAAAAGCCGGCCTTTCGCGACGGCGAGAGCATCGTCATGCAGCTGCTCGCCGCCGGCGAGTTTCCCCTCGGCATGGTTTATTCGCACCAAGTAGCAACGTTGAAGCGGCGCGGCGCGCCGGTGGACTGGGTGCGCACCGCCCAGCCGATCGTCACCGGATTGAAACCCTTGGGCCTCGCCGCCAAAACCCAACATCCCAACGCGGCGAAATTATTTATCGATCTGACTCTTTCCAAAGAGGGCCAGGAGCTGATTAAAAGTTTCAACCGCATCCCCGACCGCGGCGACGTGACGTCTGAATTGAAAGAAGGTCTCAAACTCTACCCCGCCGACCCGCGCTGGGGCGACAGCTACGCGAAATACGTGGAGGAGTTCCGTGAGATCTTTTTCAAGTAGGGTACTCCCATCGGCTTTGCGGCTTTTGCGTTCTTTGCGGCCAATCTTTTCTTGATACGGAGCTGCCATGTACGATCTGATTCTCAAAGGCGGACGGATTTACGACGGCTCGGGCTTGCCATCGTTCAACGGCGATGTGGCGATTCGCGATGGCAAGGTCGCGGCGATCGGTCGAGTTGGCGAAGCCGCTGACCGCGTCATCGATGTCGGCGGGCTCGCAGTGGCGCCGGGGATCATCGATTTTCATACCCATTTCGACGCTCAGCTTTGGTGGGACCCTCTGGCGTCGACCTCCAACGAGCATGGCGTCACCACGGTGGTCACCGGCAACTGCGGCTTGACCTTGGCGCCGTGCAAGCCGGAGAACCGCGACGCGCTGATCGGCACCTTCGTGCGCGTCGAGGCGATGCCGCGCGCCAGTCTCGAAGCCGGCATCCCCTGGCAGTGGACGACGCATGGGGAATATCTAACCGCGCTGGACCGACAGCCTTTAGGCTTGAACGTCGCCACGTTGATCGGCCACTGCGCGGTGCGCCAACATGCCATGGGCGAAGCTTGCGTCGAGCGCGAGGCGAACGATAGCGAAATCGGCGCCATGGAAGAACTGGTCCGCCACGGCATGGCGGCGGGCGCCTTCGGCTTCTCGACCAACTCCAATCAGACCCACTACCGCGAAGACGGCAAGCCGGTGCCGAGCCGGTTTTCCAGTCTGGAAGAAATCGCCCGGCTGTGCCGCGTGGTCGGCCAGTCGCAGCGCGGCCTGGTGCAGTTCACCCACGGCGCCTTTGCGACACCGGAACATGTCGCCCATATCAGCCAATGGTACGACACGATTTTGCAGGAAACCCGCCGGCCGCTCATCGGCGAAAGCATCCGCCACCGCTGGAGCGAACCAGAACTCTGGCGCAAGCAGTTGAACGATGTCGAAACGCGCGCCCGCCAGGGCTATGCCGCCTACGCCATGACCAGCACGCGCCGCTCGCTGCGCCGCTGGACGCTGAAAGACGGTACTCGCCTCGATATCATCCCGGCGTGGAAAAAACTTTCCGCGCTGACGTTAGCCGAACGCACGGCCAAACTCCGCGACCCAGCGGTACGCGCCGAGCTGGCGGAGGAAACCGTTAACGGCAAGCCAGTCGACTTTTCACGCCGCTGGGATTTGATCGTCGTAAAGCAAGCCGCGCGCAAAGAGAATCGGATTCACGAGGGCAAGAGCATCGCAGCTCTCGCCGGCGAACAGAATAAAGCGCCCATCGATGCTCTACTCGACCTCGCATTAGCGGAGGACTTGGAAACTAGCTTCGAAGACTCGACCACCCAGGGCGACGAGCAGGCGGTCAAAGAAATCTTTGGCAATCCCAACGTGCTCCTTGGCCAGTCCGACGCCGGCGCTCATGTCGCCAGCGGCAATCCCGGCTTCGGCTACGCCACCATCATGCTCGGCTACTGGGTGCGCGACAGAAAACTGATGTCGCTCGAAGACGCCATCAAGAAGCTAACTTTCCTGCCGGCGTCGATCTTCGGCATCCACGACCGCGGCCTATTGCGCCGCGGCTTGGCCGCGGACATCTTCGTTTTCGATCCGGCGACAATCGATCTCGCCGCGCCGGCGAAAGTCACCGACCTCCCCCAAGGCGCGCCGCGCTTCATCCAAGGCGCCAAGGGAATTCACTACACGATTGTCAACGGCAAAGTGTTGATGGACAACGGCGCCCACAGCGGCGCCTATCCGGGGCGAGTGCTGCGAAGCAATTGAAGACGGGGAGATTCTCCCGCAAAGGCGCTAAGGCGCAAAGGTAAGAGAGAAAATGTCATTTCGAACGAAGTGAGAAATCCCGTCTGAGAACCTCGGTTCCGACGGACGGACTCCGCCTATCCCTTAGCGCCTTTGCGCCCCTTCGATTAACTCAGGACAGGCTTTGCGGGAGACATTCCGATTCTTAATTCCCGCTCACCGCAGGCCGAAAATTTCTTTCCACATCTTTTCGTACTTGGGAAAATCTTTGATCGCGTCTTCGCCCACCGGATAGACCTTCGCTGGGCGGCTTTTTTCGACCGGTTCGACTTTCGGATGAGCCGGCAGGCGGCCGCCCTGGGCGTAGACTTTCTGCCCTTCCTCGCTCGCCACCCAGCGGGCGAAGAGCCAGGCGGTATTGGGATGGGGCGCACTCTTCATCACCGCCGTGCCGTCGATGTCGCCGGTGCCTTCGGTCAGCATGTAGCCCACCGGCGCGCCTTTGCGCTGGCGAATCGGAAAATGGTGCGCGTAGCAGGTCAGACAAGCCGCCGCCTGTCCGGCCACCAAGAGCTCGGCCAACTGCGAGTGGCCTTTGTGAAATTCCAAATTGTTGAGCGCGATGCGCTTGAGCAGCGCCACCGCTTTCTCGTCGCTCTTGTATTTGTACTGCGCTAGTCCTTGGAGCAGTTGGAAATCTCGCGGCTCGGCGATCAAGCGATTCTTCCAGCGCGGATCGGCGAAGTCTTCGAACTGTTTGGGCTCTTCCTCTTTTTTAACTTTGGTCGTGTTCCACGCCGGCACGATGTAGATCATGTCGGTGGCGACCCAGTTGGTGCCCTTCAGCTCCTCCGGATAGGCGGCGGCCTCGGGCGGTAAGCGATCGAGAAACAACCCTTGCGCGTTCACCCGCATCAGCCCTTCGAGCAAGGTCTGAAAAACATCGGCGATAATCCGCCCGCCGCGCGCTTCGGCGATCACCCGCGCCGCCAGCTGATCGTTAGTGGCGTCCACATGGTTGATCTTGATCCCAGGGAAACGTTTCTCGAAGGCCGGCAAAATCGTCTCGGCATTGATCTGCGCCAGGGTGGCGTAGAAATTCAGCGTGCCGCCTTCGCTGAGCGCGCGCTTATACACTTCATCGATGGTCTGCGCGTGTAGGGAAACAACCGGACACAGTGACAAAACAAAAATTGCCCATCCAGCAACTCTCTTCATGTGCGTTCTCCTCATGGTCTTTTCCGACTCCGATCAACGTTTCGAACGGCTTGAACGGTTTAAACGGTTTGAACGGCGGCTTCCGAGCCGCGATTTTCACGCCCAATAAGTCGTCCGGTCCAGTGGAATATGCTGCAAAACTTCGCCGGGGACAAACTCTTCGAGCTTGATTCTTGCCATCGCCTCATCCGGACATTTGGACACCGGCGAGAACGGCCGGTCGAGCGGCTTGGTGGCGTCGACGATCATGCAGGAGGTCTTGATCTCGTCGGCCAGCGACGGATCGAGCATGTTGCCGCGGAAGATCGGCGGCGTGATCGAGATTTGCAAATGCGGCTGCACCCGGGTGGCGATGGCCCAGAGCACATCGGTGGGATTGAAAACATCGATATCGTCGTCGAAGACGAAAACATTTTTCGCATGATCGAAGGTCAGCGCCGCGGCGGCGGCCCGGCCCGGGTCGCCTTCGGACATTTTTTTCATGGCGATAAAAATATTGTAGTTGGCCTGGCGGCCGAGCTTGCACACCGCGGTGACGCCCGGCACCGCCTCGCGGCAGCGCCGCAAGTAGGCGCCCTCGCGCGGTAGATCCATCCACGGCTTGTCGCCCTCCGGCGTGATCACCGACTGATACATGGCGCCCTGGCGATAGTTGATCGCCCGCACTTGATACTCGACGCAGCGCACATAACGCTGCGGTCCCAAATAACCCGGCGCCTCGCCAAACGGTCCTTCGACCACCCGCTTGCCGGGAATCAACGCGCCTTCGATGACAATCTCGGCGTCGGCGGGAATTAATAAATCGTCGCCCCAGGTCTCCGACGGCGTCAGCCGCAACGGCTCCTGGAGATAACCGCCGATGATATCGAACTCGCTCACTTCGAAAGCGCCGGTGTAGCAGGCTCCTATATGGTAGGCCGGATGGTGCCCCATCACCGTCGCCACCGGACACTCCAGTCCCTGCTGTTCGTAGTCGAGATACATGCGCCAGAGATGGCGCGGCGAGGCGTAGAGCGCGGTGGAGTTCTTCGACTTGATCTCCATGCGATGGTAGGAGCAGTTGTAGATGCCGCTCTTGCGATCTTTGGTGATCGTCGACAGCGTGCTGTAGGGTCCGCCGTCCATCTCATAGTGGCGCATGAACGGCAGCTGGAATAAATCGACATCGGCGCCGCGCTTGACCGTATGCTTCACCGGCGCGTCTTTTTTGTCGATGACCATCGGCGGGATCGGTTGGGCTTCCCGCGCCAGGCAAGCCTCGGCCATCTCGCTGCGCGTCAAATCGCGCGCCATGCCGAGAGCGATCTGGGTCTTACGCTGGGAGATCTCGCAGTTGAGCACCAACGGGAATTCGCTCGGCTGGCCATGCAGATTGAGCGGCTTGTCGAAGATCGCGATGGGAAATTTTTTCAGCGCGCCGAGATGCTTGACGATCGCCGTAACGTCATAGTGCGCCGGGTCGACGGTCTTGGTGATATTGACAACCTCGCCGGGAATCTCCCGGCGGCATTCTTCGAGAAACGTGCTCAAGCTCTTCGGCATCAAACCTCCGCGGGTCGATCGAGTCCCGCATGCAGCACCAAACGAACCGTCGAGGTTCGTTGTAACAAGGGGCGAAAAATCTTTCGCCCCTTGTATAATGAAATTGAAGTGTCTGTATGCACATTGTTTAACACGAAACAGGATGGGACAGGCCGTTCGCCCCTCGGTCCTTGGAGACCGTTTTGTAGCATGGACCGTCCCATCGTGGCTCCCAAA